>JBKPSZ010000083.1:0-26994 GCA_046735265.1 Acidobacteriota bacterium
GGCGGACGGGCCTTCGTCGCGGCACGGCCGAGGGGAGGCGCCGAGAAGGTGCGCCACTTCGCCCGCGAGTACGAGATTCCCATCTCGTCCGAGGGAGAGGAGCCCGGGACGCTCATCGTGGCCGCGGCGGAGATCTCGGCCGGCTTCCGCCTGCGCGAGCCGCCGATCGTTCTGTACGCGGAGGAGGAGATCTTCGGCGAGGAGAAGGCGGCGGTGACGCGGCGGGCGCGGCCGTCCGAGGCGTTCCTCTCCGACCTGCGCGACTTGAAGCTCGGCGACGCGGTGGTCCACCGCGACTACGGCATCGGCCTCTTCAAGGGCTTGAAGCGCGTGCCCGTCGCGGGCGAAGAGCACGAGTTCATGGAGATCGGCTACGCCGAGGAGAAGACTCTGCTCCTTCCGGTCGAGCGCTTCGATCTCGTCCAGAAGTATTCGGGTGTCGAGGGAGCGCCGCCAGTCCTCGACCGGCTGGGCGGCGCCGGATGGGGCAAGCGCAAGGCGTCGGTCCAGCGTGCGATGCGGGACATGGCCGACGAGCTCCTGAAGCTCTACGCGCGCCGGAGTCTCGCCCACGGGTTCGCGTTCTCCAAGGACTCTCCGTGGCAGAAAGAATTCGAGGACGCCTTCGAGTACGAGGAGACTCCCGACCAGGCCCAGGCCATCGCCGACGTCAAGCGCGACATGCAGTCGGACAAGCCGATGGACCGGCTTCTCTGCGGCGACGTCGGGTATGGCAAGACCGAGGTCGCCATGCGCGCGGCGTTCAAGGCCGTTCTCGACGGCAAGCAGGTCGCGCTCCTCGCGCCGACGACGGTCCTCGCCGACCAGCACTTCCGCACCTTCCGTCGCCGCTTCGCCGCGTTCCCGGTCACGATCGAGCTGCTTTCCCGGTTTCGCACGCGCATCGAACAGAAGGAGGTCGTCGCCAAGCTTGCGGAGGGGTCGCTCGACATCGTCATCGCGACCCACCGCATGCTCTCCAAGGATCTCGCCTTCCGCGACCTCGGGCTCCTGATCGTGGACGAGGAACAGCGCTTCGGCGTCGCGCAGAAGGAAAGGCTGAAGCAGTGGCGCGCGTCGATCGACGTCCTTTCGATGTCGGCGACGCCGATCCCGCGCTCGCTCCACCTCTCGCTCTCGGGGCTGCGCGACCTTTCGATCATCGAAACGCCGCCGCGGGACCGGCTGGCGATCGAGACGCAAGTCGTGCCGGCGAAGCCGGCCGTGATCCGGGAGGCGATCGAAGCGGAGGTCGCGCGCGGCGGGCAGGTCTTCTTCGTGCACAACCGCGTCGAGTCGATCGGGCGCGTCGGGCAGATGCTCGAGGAGCTCGTGCCCTCCGTCCGGGTTGCCGTCGCCCACGGCGCGATGCGCGAAGGGGAGCTGGAGAAGGCGATGCGCCGCTTCGTGACGCGCGAAGCGGACCTGCTCCTCGCGACGACCATCATCGAGAATGGCCTCGACATCCCGACGGCGAACACGATCCTGATCGACCGCGCCGAGGCCTACGGCCTCGCGCAGCTCTACCAGCTGCGCGGACGCGTGGGTCGCAGCGACCGCCCCGCCTACGCGTATCTCCTGGTGCACGAGACCGGTGCGCTCTCGGAGGTCGCGCGCCGCCGCCTCGCGTCGATCCAGGAGTTCTGCGATCTCGGCGCCGGTTTCCGCATCGCGGCGAAGGACCTGGAGATCCGCGGCTCCGGCAACCTCCTCGGGGGAGAGCAGTCCGGCCACATCGCGGCGGTCGGCTTCGAGACGTACCTGCAGCTGCTCGAGGAGACGATCCGCGAGATCCGCGGCGAGGAGCGCGAGCCGGAGCGACTCGTGACGCTCTCCCTCGGCCTCGACCTCGCGATCCCGGCGGACTACGTCGCGGACGAGAACTGGCGCATGATGATCTACAAGAAGATCGCGCGGGCGCGGGACGAATCGGCTCTGCGGGAGACGCTGGCGGAGATCGCGGATCGCTTCGGTGCGCCCCCTCCCGCAGTCGAACGCCTCGCGGCATACGCCCGCATCCGGATGCGGGCGGAGGGCCTCGGGGTGCAGTCGGTGACGTCTCAGGCGGGCCGGTTCCACCTGCGCCTGGCGGAGGACTCGTCGGTGGACCCGGAACGGATCCTGGAGCTCGTCCGGTCCATTCCGGGCTCGGCCTTCACCCCGGGGCGGGTCCTGTCGCTGCCGGCGCCGCGGGGGGGCGACCTGCCCGCGGCACTCCTCTCTTATCTCGCCCGATTGGAAGGGCAGGCCGCGGCCTAGACGGCCCCGTGGTCGTTTCGCCTCCGCCGTGACCGGAATTCGAAGTGCCACTTCGTGTTATGAAAAGCCGTATGCCGAAAACCATTCCTTTTCTGATCGCCGTTCTTTTCGCCGCGCCCGCCTGGGCCGGTGAGCTCATCGAATCCGTCGTGGCCCGCGTCAACGACCAGCCGATCACGCACAGCGAGTTCGAGACTCGCTGCGCGGTGGAGCTGCGGGGCGCCCAGGACGTCGCCGCGCGCCGGCGAGTCTTGGACGAGATGATCCAGGAAAAGCTCCTGGAAGACCGGGCCCGTGCGCTCGACGTCCAGGCCACCGACGCGGAAGTGGAGGAGGCCGTCGAGCGCGTCAAGCGGCAGTACAACCTCGCGACCGACGCCGAGTTCGACGCCGCGCTCGCGCAGACGAAGATGACGCGTGACGACCTGAAGAAGCAGCTTCGACAGTCGATCACGATGCAGAAGGTCGTCGGCCGCGAGGTCACCGGCAAGATCAACATGAACGACGACGTGCTGCGCCTCGAGTACGAGCGGCGCAAGGAAGAGCTCTACCGAGTGGCGGAGCACGCGCACGTGTACGAGATCGTGCTCCGGTTCTCCACGGACGACGCGGAGGCGCGTCAGGCGGCGGCGGCGAAGATCGAAGAAGCGCGAACGAAAGTGACGGCGGGCGAGGCGTTCGCGGACGTCGCGCGCCAGTACTCGCAGGGGAATGCGCGCGACCGCGGAGGCGATCTCGGCACGGTTTCGAAGGGCGAGCTCCTCCCGGCTCTCGACGCCGCGGTCTTCTCCGATCCGCCCCAGGAGTACCCGGCCACGGTTCTCCTCCCCACCTCCGTGCACTTCTTCCGGGTCACCGATCGCACGCCCGCCGGCTACAAGCCCTTTGCCGAAGTGCGCTCGGATCTGCAGAAGCGGATGTCGGAGAACATCTACGACAAGCACTACGCCGAGTACGTCGAGCGGCTGCGCCGTGAAGCCTTCATCAAGGTCTACGACCCGGCGCTGGCCAAGGCCGAGGCGGAAGAGAAGAAGAGTTAGGCGTCGAGTCCGCGCTCGCGCGGGCGCTCCGAAGATGTCGGAACGACTTTCGCGGCCGGCTCGCCCGAGTTTCGTGGACACATCGAGCGCCTCGACCGCGAGCCGCTGTAGCTTCCGAGAGCCTCGCCCCAACGGCTAGCGTTTCCTCTCCTCCCGTAGAGCGACGATGCGATCCCGCGAGCCTCCGGCGGCCAATTTCTCGCTTACGCCCGATTCCCGCCCCTAATTTTTTTAGGCAAACGCTTTCCCTTGACTAACAAACCACGGCGCTCCTAACATCGCGCGCAGTGGCCTAATCTGGAAAAAAGTGGGGGAAAGTGGCCTGATCCGGGCATCGGGACACAGGAAGAAGGATGGATCGCTTTCGGGGCAGCGCCCCGGCCCGTCTCGACGAGAAGGGCCGGCTGAAGGTGCCGACTCTGTTTCGAGCGCAGGTCGAAGAAGCGTTCGGGCCCGAGCTCTTCGTGACGTCGCTTCACGGCCGCGAGGTCCTTCTCTATCCCCTCTCGGTATGGCGCGCGCTCGAGGAAAAGCTCGCGCAGCAGCCGGCGATTCACCGCGCGAAGCGGAAGTTTCTCGAGCGGGTCAACTACTTCGGCCAGGAGGGCGCGCTCGACGGCCAGGGCCGCGTGTTGGTCCCGCAGATCCTGCGCGACGCCGCGAAGCTTCCGGCCGACGTCGTCGTGACCGGAAACATCGATCACTTCGTCGTCTCCGACCGCAGCGCGCTCGCCTCGCGTCTGGCCGACGAGGACTTCACGTCCGAAGACTACGACGAGCTTTCGAAGCTGCTTTCGTGAAAACGAACGGGAGATTCGGCGGTCCGGGTTCGGAACCAGATATGGAGAGGGGAGACGGCCGAGATTGAGAAGCCCGCGCACACGCCGGTCCTTCTGCGGGAAGTCGTGGAATGGCTGCGTCCGGAGCGCGGAGGGCTCTTCGTCGACGCGACGCTCGGAGCGGGCGGGCACGCCGAGGCGCTCCTCGAGGCGGGAGCGCGAGTGCATCTCCTCGGTCTCGACCGAGACCCGGCGGCGCTCGAACGGGCGCGATCGAGACTCGCTCGCTTCGGTTCCCGCGTCGAGATCCTCGAAGCGGATTTCTCCGATCTCGACCGTCTTCTCGAAGGGCGTCCGGCGCCGGACGCCGTGCTCGCGGATCTCGGCGTCTCTTCGATGCAGCTCGACGTGGCGGAGCGGGGATTTTCGTTCCGCCGGGACGGACCTCTCGACATGCGAATGGGGCGAAGTGGCCGGAGCGCCGCGGAGATCCTCGCGGACGCCTCGGTCGAGGAATTAACGCGGATTTTCCGCGAATACGGGGAGGAACGGATGTCGGCAAAGATCGCGCGCGGAATCGTGGCGGAACGCAGTCAGAGACCGATCACGACCACCCGCCAGCTCGCCCGCATCGTGGCGAGCGCGAAGGGTTCTCGTGAGCGGATCGATCCCGCCACGAGGGTTTTCCAGGCGCTGCGAATCGAAGTCAACCAGGAGCTAGTCGCGCTCTCCCGGTTCCTCGCCGCGGCGGTCCGCCACGCCGCCGACCGCGGACGGCTCGCCGTGATCTCCTATCACTCGCTCGAGGATCGGATCGTCAAGGAGACGTTCCGCCGGGAATCGGGCACCTGCCTCTGCCCGCCGCGCGTGCCCCGCTGCGTCTGCGGAGCGCGGGCGGCTGTGCGCGTCCTGACGCGGCGCCCCGTCGTTCCCTCGGAAGAAGAGCGCCGCGGCAATCCCCGCTCCCGCAGCGCCCGGCTGCGGGTGGCCGAGAAACTGGCCGAAGTCGAGACGCGTTGATGGAGTTCTCGATTGGTGATTGGAGATTGGTGACCGCCCCTTCATGAGCACCGCGTACTACTCCCAGACCAAGCGCGTCGAGAACCTGCATCTGACGCGCGAGCGGGATCGCAAACGCGGACGGGAGCTCGCGACGCTCCTCGTCGCCCTCCTTCCGATCGCCTCCGCGCTCATCGTTTACGCGGCGCTCCACATCGAGACCGTCCGCGTGGGCTATGCCCGCGAGGCGCGCGTCCGCCGGTCGGTGGAGCTCGATCTCGAGAATCGGCGCCTGCGCGCGGAGCTCGCCCGGGCCTCTTCGCCCGATCGGGTCTCGGAGCTCTCCGCGCAGAAAAAGCTCCATCCGCCGCTGCCCGGTCAGATCCAGTACGTCGAGGCCCCGCAACCGCGAAAGGCGAAGCCGTGAACGCGATCCCGCGGCGCCGCTCCCGCTGGCTGCTCGTGCTGCTCGCGCTCTGGGGAACGGCCGTGCTCTCCCGCCTCGTCCAGGTCCAGGTCGCTCAGGGCTCCCGTTACCGGGCCCGCGCGCAACGTCAACAGGAACGCCGCGTCGAAGTGTCGCCGCGCCGCGGCTCGATCGTGGACCGCAACGGGCGCGAGCTCGCGGTGTCGGTCGAGTGCTCCTCGGTCTACGCGATTCCGGAGAAAATCCGCCATCCGGAAGCGGCGGCGAAGACTCTCGCCGCGCTGCTCGACCTCGACCCCGAGGAGCTTTCGCAGCGTCTCTCGCGGGACGTCGGCTTCGTCTGGGTGCGGCGCAAGATCGACGCGCCTCTGGCGGAGCGCGTGCGGCAACTCCAGCTTCCCGGCATCCAGCTCGTCACCGAGACGCGGCGCTTCTATCCGAAAGGCTCGCTCGCCGCGGCCCTCCTGGGCTACGTCGGCACCGACGATCGCGGGCTGGGGGGTCTCGAGTACTCCTACGACGCGGAAATCCGCGGAAAGCCGGGCGAGGTCATCGCCCTGACCGACGCCCGCAAGTCCCGCTACGGCGAAGCCGAGGCGCCGGGCCGGCCTCCCGAAGAGGGCGCCTCGCTCGAGCTCTCGATCGACTCGGGGGTCCAGTTCGCCGTCGAGCGCGAGCTCGCGGCGGCCGTCGCGCAACACGGGGCGCGCTCCGGCACCGCCGTCCTCCTCGATCCCTGGACGGGTGAGATCGTGGCGATGGCCACGGCGCCCACGTTCGATCCAAATCGGTTCAATCGCTTCCCTCCCGAAGCCCGGCGCAACCGCGCGATCGCCGACGCCTACGAGCCCGGATCGACCTTCAAGATCGTCACGGGCTCCATCGCGCTCGAGAAGCACCGCATCTCTCTCGACGAAGTCATCGAAACGGGGGACGGCACGATCCGCGTCGGAAACACGACGATTTCGGAGGCGGACCGCCACCGCTACGGCGGCCTGACGCTCGCGGGGATCTTCGAGCACTCGTCGAACGTCGGCATCATCCGCGTCGGTCTCCGGCTCGGGCCGCGCCTGCTCTACGACGGGGCGACCGCTTTCGGCGCCGGCCGCGCGACGGGCGTCGACCTGCCGGGGGAGAACGCCGGGCTCTTCCGGCCCCTCTCGCGCTGGTCGGGGCTGTCGGCCGCGTCGATTTCGATGGGGCAGGAGGTCTCTCTGACGGCGCTCCAGCTCGCGCGGATCACGGCGGTCGTCGCCAACGGCGGACATCTCGTGTCGCCCCGCGTCGTGCGGCGCGTGATCCTGCCGGACGGGCGCGTCGAGCGGCCGGAGACCCCCGCTCCCGTGCGCATCCTGTCGGAGCAGACCGCCGCGGCGCTCGCCCGGATTCTCGCGGGCGTCGTCGAGCGCGGAACCGGCACGCCGGCCGCGATTCCCGGCTTCACCGTGGCCGGAAAGACCGGCACGGCGCAGAAGGCGGGACCCGGCGGCTACCTGCCGGGACGCTACGTCCCTAACTTCGTCGGATTCGTCCCGGTCGAATCCCCGCGTCTGGTCGGCGTCGTCATCCTCGAGGAGCCGCAGGGGCGCTACTACTACGCCCGCGACGTGGCGGCTCCCGTTTTCGCCCGAATCCTTTCGCAGGCTCTCTCGATCCTCCGGATTGCGCCCGAGGAGCAGCGAGTGCCCGCCACCGCACTCGCCGCCTCCTCGGGCCGCTTTTTTCCCTCGGGCGTCGTAGCGGCGTCCACGCGGATGCCGGCGCGCCCTGCGGCGCATCCGGCGGCGTTCGATGTCGATACGATCCCCGACGCGACCGGCCTCTCGGCACGCGAGGCTCTGGCGCTCTTCGCCCGGCTGGGAATTTCCGTCAGGCTCGAAGGGTCTGGTTTCGTCATGGGAGAGCAGCCGCCGGCGGGGGCCCTTCGGAAGCCGGGAACCGTCGTGACCCTCTCTCTGTCGGAAGACGCCGCGGCCGCCTCCCGGTCCGGTCGCGGACAGGAGGACACGCTCCCCGCGAACCCCGGGCCGTGAGACTGCGGGAGCTGCTCTCGGCGCTGCCGGGAGCAGAGGCGGCGCGATCCGCGGCCGACCCCGAAGTCCGGCGGGTGGTTCACGACTCGCGCGAAGTCGCGCCGGGAGACGTTTTCGTCGCGATCCGCGGGGAGAAGGCCGACGGCCTGGCGCACGTTCCGGAGGCCCTCGCCCGCTGCGCGGTGGCGGTGGTCGCAGAGACGCCGCCCCCTCCTGCGCCGGCCGTCCCGTGGGTCCGTGTGGAGAGCGCGCGCCGCGCCCTCGCCCTCCTCGCCGCGCGGCTCGCCGGTAATCCCGCCGAGAAGCTCGTCCTCGCCGGCGTGACCGGGACCAACGGGAAGACGACGACGGCCGTTCTGCTCCAGTCGCTCCTCGCCAAGCGCCACGGGTCGGCCGGATTCCTCGGCACGATCGGCTATCGCATCGGCGCGCGCGAGTTCCCGGCCGATCGGACGACCCCCGACGCGGCGGTCCTCCAGCGGCTTCTCGCCGAGATCGTGCGGGAGGGAATCGCCGCCGCTTCGATCGAGGTTTCCTCCCACGCCCTCGCGCTCGACCGCGTCGAGGGTTGCCGGTTCGACTTGACCGTCTTCACGAACCTGACCCGGGACCATCTCGACTTCCATCGGGACATGGAGGCGTACGGCGCGGCGAAGCGACGCCTCTTCGATCTGCGCAAGCCCGGCGCCGCGGCGGTCGTCAACGCCGGCGACCCCTTCGGGCGCCGCCTCGCGGAGGAAGTCGGAGGGCGCGTCGTCACCTTCGCGTCGGGTCCCACGGCCGACGTGACGGCCGAGTCGATCCATTGCGACCTCTCGGGAACCTCGTTCGAGGCCGTCTTCCGCGGCGGACGATTCCGCGTCGCCTCGCCGCTGCTCGGCCGGTTCAACGTGGACAACCTGCTCGCCGCCGCCGCGGGAGGGCTCGCGCTCGGGATGGCGCCGCCGGACATCGCGGCGGGGCTCGCGGCGGTCACGCGCGTCCCGGGTCGGCTCGAACCGGTCGCCGCCGGCCAGCCCTACGCGATTCTCGTGGACTACGCCCACACGGAGGACGCCCTCGAGCGTCTCCTCCGGGCGGTCCGGGAGCTGACCGACCGGAAGATCATCCTCGTCTTCGGCTGCGGCGGGGACCGCGACCGCGGCAAGCGCCGGCCGATGGGGCGGATCGCCGGCTCGCTCGCGGACATCGCGATCGCGACGTCCGACAACCCCCGCTCCGAGGACCCCGAGGCGATCCTGTCGGAAGTCGAGGAAGGGCTCGTCGCCTCAGGCGCGACGAAGTACCTTCGGCTGGCGGACCGGTACCAGGCGCTCCGCGCCGCGATCGAGCTCGCCAATCCCGGAACGGTCGTGGTCATCGCGGGCAAGGGGCACGAGACGACGCAAGTGATCGGCGACAAAGCCGAGCCCTTCGACGACCGCGCCATCGCCGCCGAGCTCGCGTCGCGCCGATGAACTTCACGCTGGCAGACGTCGCGCAGGCTCTCGAGGCTCCGCCGGCCCCGGAGGTCCGCCTCTCCGGCGCCGCCGTGGACTCTCGCCTCGTCCAGCCGGGTGATCTCTTCATTGCCTTCCCCGGGGCCCGCGTGGACGGCCACGACTTCGCGCCGGAGGCGGCTGCGCGCGGCGCCGCCGCGGTTCTGGCCGAGCATCCGCTTGCCTCGCTCGAGCCGTCGGTGCCGGTTCTCGTCGTCTCCGACGCCAAAACGGCGCTCCTGCGCCTAGGAGGGTGGCTCAAGCGCCGAGCGGGATTCCGCCTGGCGGCCATCGCCGGGTCCGCGGGCAAGACGACGACCAAGGAGTTCGCGTCGGCGATCCTGACGCGCTCGACGACGGTCGGGAAGACCCCGGGGAACCAGAACAGCGCGATCGGCTTCCCCCTGTCGGTCGTGAACCTCTCGCTCTCCCCGGAGTGGATGGTGGGGGAGATGGGGATGAGTGCGCCGGGAGAGATCTCCCGCCTCTCGACGACGTTTGAGCCCGAGGTCGCCGCGATCACTCTGATCGCGCTCGAGCACCTCGAGTTCTTGGGCTCGCTCGACGGGATCGCCCGCGCCAACGCGGAGATTCTCGAAGGACTCAAGCCGGGCGGCATCTTCGTCGTCAACGCCGACGACGCCCGTCTGACGGCGATCGCCGCCGGATTCTCCGGACGCCAGCTGACGTTCGCGCGCGAGGCGCCGGCCGACGTGCGGGTCGAGCAGGTCTCGATGGGGGATCGGGGCTCGCGCTTCCGTCTGAAGACGCCCGCGGGCGAGGCCGCCGTCGCGCTCCCTCTCCCCGGCGCCCACCAGATCGCCAACTTTCTCGCCGCCTCCGCCGTGGCCCTCGCCGCGGGCGCCTCGCCCGAGCACTGCGCCGAAGCGGCGCCGCGCCTGGCTCCCGCGGCTCACCGCGGCGAGTCGCTGCGCCATCCATCGGGCGCTCTCCTGTATGACGATGCCTACAACGCGAGCCCCCCCTCGATGCGCGCGGCGCTCGACACGCTGGCGCTTCTCCCGGGCAAGCGGAAGATCGCAGTCCTCGGAGACATGCGGGAGCTCGGCCCGGAATCCGAGTGGTGGCACCGCGAGACGGGGCGCTACGTGGTCGGCCGCGCCGACCGGCTGATCTGTGTCGGACCCCTCGGCCGGTTCCTCGGGGAAGGCGCGATCGCGGGAGGCTTCGCTCCGTCGGAAGTGCGCACTCTCGACTCCCCGGAGCAGGCTGCGAACCTCCTCGACTCGATGCTCGACGCGGGGGACACCGTCCTCTTCAAGGCCTCCCGCGGCGTCGGACTGGAGAGGGCCGTCGAGCGCCTCACCGCCCCTCGGGACGCCGGAGGACGCGGCTGATGCTCTACTACTGGCTCTATCCGCTCGCGCGTCAGTATCCCGTCTTCAACGTCTTCCGGTACATCACGTTCCGGACGGCGATGGCGGCGCTGACGGCGCTCGTCCTCCTCCTGCTGCTCGGGCCGGCCATGATCCGCTCCTTGAAGCGCCGCCAGATCGGCCAGGCGATCCGGGAGGAGGGTCCCCGGTCGCACCTCTCCAAAGCGGGGACGCCGACGATGGGAGGACTCCTGATCCTCCTCGCGATGACGGTGGCGACGCTCCTGTGGATGGATCTCTCGAACCGGTTCGTGTGGATCGCGCTCGGGACGCTGCTCGCGCTCGGCGCCGTGGGGTTCGCGGACGACTACACCAAGGTCGCACGCAAGCGGAGCCTCGGCCTGACGGGACGCGGGAAGCTGCTTCCCCAGTTCCTCGTCGCCCTCGCCGCCGCCTGGGCGATCGAGCAGTGGGCGACGCCGGGCGCATTCTCGACGGTCGTCGCCTTCCCGTTCCTGAAGAATGCGCTGCTCGACCTCGGCATCTTCTACATCCCATTCGTCGCCGTCGTGCTCGTCGGATCTTCGAACGCCGTCAACCTGACCGACGGTCTGGACGGGCTCGCCATCGGGGCGGCGGGGATCGCGGCGGGCACCTACGCGATCCTGGCTTACCTGGCTGGCAACGCGGTGGCTGCGCGCTACCTCCAGATCCCCTTCGTCGCGCAGTCGGGCGAGCTCTCGATCTTCTGCGGGGCGATGGCCGGCGCGGCGCTCGGCTTTCTCTGGTTCAACTGCCACCCGGCGGACGTCTTCATGGGGGACGTCGGCTCTCTCCCGCTCGGGGGAGCGATCGCGGCCGTCGCGGTCATGACCAAGCAGGAGATGCTGCTCGCGATCGTCGGAGGGCTCTTCCTCCTCGAGGCCCTTTCCGTGATCCTGCAGGTCGTCTCGTTCAAGACGACGGGACGGCGCATTTTCCGGATGGCGCCGCTCCATCATCACTTCGAGCTGCTCGGTTGGGCGGAGTCGCGCGTCATCATCCGCTTCTGGATTCTGGCGCTCTTCTTCGCGGTGACGGCGCTCTCGACGTTGAAGCTGAGATGAATGGAGAACCGCGCCGGGCCCCGGCGCCGGAAGTGCTGCCGAAGAGAGTCGCGATTCTCGGCTTCGCGCGGAGCGGGCAGGCGCTCGCCGCCGCGCTCCGCGACCGCGGCGTCGAGGTCGCCGTCGCCGACGATAAACCGGAGAGCGCGTTCCCCGATGCGCCGGCCCTGCGGGAGAGAGGGGTCGAGTTCTTCTTCGGAGGGACCGGCGAACCGGCCCTCGACCGCGCCGACTGGCTCGCGCTGTCTCCGGGCGTGCCGCTGACGGCGCCGGCGGTCCGGTCCGCGCGCCGGCGCGGCATCCCGGTTCTCGCCGAGTTCGAGATCGCGTGGCGCATCGCGGAAAGCGAGGTCGAGGGATCGAACCGATGGGTCGCGGTGACCGGCACGAACGGGAAGTCCACGACGACCGCCTGGATCGCCGAGCTGCTTCGCCGCTCGGGGCGTCCCGTGGCGCTCGCGGGGAACATCGGCGTGCCGCTCTCGACGTTCCTCTCCGAGCGTTCCCCGCGCGACTTCGTCTGCGAGCTCTCCTCTTTTCAGCTCGACACGATGGATCGCTTCTCGCCGCAGGTCGGCGTCCTGACCAACATCACTCCGGACCACCTCGACCGCTATCGGGACTTCGAGGAGTACGCGCGCTCGAAGGGGCGTCTCTTCTCGCGCCAGGGTCCGGAGGACTTCTCGGTGGTCAACGCCGACAACCCGCACGCCGCGGCCACCCCGACGCCGGCCCGACGCGTGCCGTTTTCCCGATCGGGCCCGGTCGAGGGAGGCGCCTGGGTCGAGGAGGGCCGGATCCGGTCGGCGGTCGCGGGGAAGCCCGAGGACGTCCTCCCCGTCGAAGAGCTCGCGCTTCCCGGCGCGCACAACGTGGAGAACGCGCTCGCGGCCGTCGCCGCGGCCGGCTGTCTCGGCGCCCCGGCCGACGCGATCCGCGAGGGATTGAAGCGGTTCTCGGGGCTCCCGCACCGCTCCCAGCTCGTCGCCGAAGCGCGCGGCGTTCGCTGGGTCGACGACTCGAAGGGGACGAACGTGGACGCCACGCGCAAGTGCCTGGAAGACTTTCCGCCGGGGACGGTCCTTCTGATCCTCGGGGGCCGCGACAAGCACGGCGACTTCGCTTCGCTCGCTCCGGCCGTCGCCCGGGCGGCCCGGATCGTGCTGACGATCGGCGAAGCGGCGGCGACGATCGAGACGGCGCTCGCGGGAACCGTTCCGGTCGAGCGCGCCGGGACGATGGAAAACGCGGTGCTGCGCGCCGGGGAGCTCGCTCGACGCGGAGAGACGGTTCTTCTCTCGCCGGCGTGCGCCTCGTTCGACGCCTACGCCAACTACGAGGAGCGGGGACGCCACTTCGCGACCCTGGCGAAGGCCGTCGCCGCTCGCGACCCGCAAGAGGGATAGAAAGGCCGCCATGGCTCGCAAGCTCGCCAGCGACAAAGTTCTCTTCGTGGCGCTCGTGGCTTTGTCGCTCTTCGGCTGCGTGATGATTTACAGCGCCTCCGCGGTGTCCGCCGCCGAAACGGCCGGAAGCCCGTATCGATACCTCGTCAAGCAGCTCGCTGCCCTCGCGGTCGGCGGCGTCGGCGCATTCTTCGTCTCGCGCCTCGACTACCGGCGCCTCGCGCGCCCCGCGGTCGTGTACGGCGCGTACGGGCTCGCGCTCCTCCTCTGCGCGGCGGTTCTCTTCGCGCCGCCGATCAACGCCGCCCGGCGCTGGCTCGTCGCGGGAGGCTTGACGCTCCAGCCCTCGGAGCTCCTGAAGATCGCGCTCGTTCTCGTCTTCGCCTCCCAGGTTGCGAGCAAGGGCTCGGCGACCGGAGGCGTCGACCGCGCCGTCGTCCCCTGCATCGTGCTCGCCGCTCTGGCGGCGGGGCTCGTTCTTCTGGAGCCGGACATGGGCACGGCGGTCTGCTACCTCGTTCTCTGCACCGTCGTCCTCTGGCTCGCCGGCGCCCGCGGGCGTCTCTTCCTGATCGGGGCCGCCGCGGCGCTGCCCGCTCTCGCCGCGCTCGCCCTCTCGGCGAGTTACCGGCGCGCGCGGCTGCTCGCATTCTTGAAGCCCGAAGCGGATCCGTTGGGCTCCGGCTTTCAGGCGATTCAGTCGCTCATCGCCGTCGGCGCGGGAGGATGGTTCGGCAGCGGCCTCGGCGGGAGCCGCCAGAAGCTGTTCTTTCTGCCGTACCCGCACACCGACTTCATCTTCGCGATCGTGGGGGAGGAGCTCGGATTCCTCGGGGCCTCGGCCGTCGTGGCGGCGTTCGCCGTGATCGCCTGGCGCGGCATGCGCGCGGCGCGGCGCGCCCCCGACGCCTTCGGCGCCTACCTTGCCGCCGGCGCGACGGCGATGATCGTCGTGCAGGCGGCGATCAACGTGGGAGTGGTCCTGGCGCTCCTTCCCACCAAGGGCATGCCGCTTCCGTTCGTGTCGTACGGAGGCTCTTCGCTGGTCGTCTCCTGGCTCGCGGCCGGACTGATCCTGAACGTCTCGCAGCACGAGGTTCGGGAGTAGCCGTCTCGGAATCGAGGATGTCGACGCCGACGTACGTGATCGCAGCCGGAGGGACGGGAGGGCACATCTTCCCGGGGATCGCGCTCGCGCGCGAGATCCTCGCTCGGCGTCCCGAAGCGCGCGTCGTCTTCGCCGGCACGGCCTCGGGGCTCGAATCCCGCCTCGTCCCCGCCGCCGGCTTCGAGCTCGCGGCGGTCGAGGCCCGGGGCTTCGCCGGCAAGAGTCCCGTCGAGCGCGTGGGCGCACTGCTCTCCCTCCCGCGCGGCATCCGCGACGCCCGCCGCCTTCTCGCGAGGCTGCAGCCTCGAGCCGTCGCCGGCGTCGGCGGATACGTGAGCGTTCCGGTCATCCTGGCCGCCAAGACGCTCGGCATCCCGACGCTCGTCCATGAGTCGAACGCCCAGCCGGGGATCGCCAATCGCCTCCTCTCGCGCTTGGCGAGCCGCGTCGCCATCGGTCTTCCGCCCGCGCGGGAGAAACTCTCCGGGGCGGCGATCCTGACGGGCAATCCCGTGCGGCCCGAGTTCTTCGCCGTCGCGCCGCTCGAGCCCGCGGCGACGCGACCCCCGCGCCTCCTCGTCTTCGGAGGAAGCCAGGGCTCGGCCGCCCTGAACCGAGCGATGGTCGAGGCCGCGCCCCGCCTTTCGCGGGAGAGGCTCGAGGTGCTCCATCAGACGGGAGAGCGGTGGTTGGACTCGGTGCGCGGCTCCTACGGGCAGCTGCCTTCGGGCTGGCGCCTCGAGCCGTTTCTCCCGAAGCTCTACGAAGAGATGTCCCGGTGCGACCTCGCCGTCTGCCGGGCAGGCGCCATGACGCTCGCGGAGCTCGCGGCGGCGGGTCGCCCGGCGATTCTGGTTCCCCTCGCCTCCTCGACGCACGGGCACCAGCTCGAGAACGCGCGCGCCTTCGCCGAGGCGGGCGCGGCCGTTCTCCTCGAAGAGAAGGATCTGTCGGGAGAAAGCCTCTCCGATTCGGTGCGCGGCCTCGTCGCCGCGCCGGATCGTCTCGCGCGCATGGGAGAGCGGGCGCGGACGCTCGCCCGCCCGGAGGCCGCCGGAGACCTCGCCGGCCTCCTCTTCGAGATCGAGCGGGAGGCCGCGTGAGGTTCCTCCGGTTGCGCCGGATCCACTTCGTCGGGGCGGGCGGCGTCGGGATGAGCGGTCTCGCCGAGATCCTCCTCCTTTCGACGCCGCTCGAGATCTCCGGCTGCGACCTCTCCCGGAGCCCGAACACCGACCGCCTCGCGCAGCTCGGCGGGCGGATCGCGACGGGACACGACCCGGCCCACGTTCGGGACGCCGACCTGCTCGTGATCTCCTCCGCCGTCGCCGAGTCGAATCCCGAGGTGGCGGCGGCTCGCGCCGCCGGGATCCCCGTCATCCGGCGGGCCGAGATGCTCGGCGAGATCATGCGCCTGAAACAGGGCATCGCGATCGCGGGCACGCACGGGAAGACGACGACGACCTCGATGACGGGCCTCGTGCTGACGGAGGCCGGCTTCGACCCCACGATCGTCGTCGGCGGCCAGGTCCGCATCCTCGGAACCGGCGCGCGTCTCGGCTCGGGCGAGTATCTCGTCGCCGAAGCGGACGAGTACGACCGCTCGTTTCTGGAGTTGACGCCGGTCGTCGCCGTGATCACCAACGTCGAGGCGGACCACCTCGACACCTACCGCGATCTCGACGAGATCGTGGACGCGTTCATCGCGTTCGCGAATCGCGTCGCGT
This sequence comes from Acidobacteriota bacterium, assembly GCA_046735265.1. Classification (GTDB taxonomy): domain Bacteria; phylum Acidobacteriota; class Thermoanaerobaculia; order UBA5066; family Gp7-AA6; genus DATBFU01. The sequence goes on from JBKPSZ010000083.1 coordinate 15,700, forward strand.
TCTACGGTGCCGTGATCGGCTGCGCGGACGATGCGGGCGTCGGCCGCGTGCTCCCGAAAGTCAAACGCCGCGTCGTCACCTACGGCGTCTCGCCCGAAGCGTCGCTGCGAGCGAAGGACATCCGTCCCGATCCGACCGGCACGACCTTCGAAGTCTGGGAAGGGGAGAAGTGGCTTCTCGGGTCCGTGCGCCTTCCGATTCCCGGGCGGCACAACGTATCGAACGCGCTCGCGGCCGTCGCCGTGGGCCGGGAGCTGTCCATTCCGTTCCCCCGCATCGCCGGGGCGCTCTCGACCTTCTCGGGCGTCGTCCGGCGGTTCGAGACGAAAGGCGAGAGAGGCGGCGTGCGCGTCGTGGACGATTACGCGCACCATCCGACCGAGATCGCCGCCACGCTCGCCGCGGCGCGTCAGGTCTACCCGGACCGCCGGCTCGTGGCGCTCTTCCAGCCGCATCTCTACTCCCGGACGCGAGACTTCGCCGCCGACTTCGGCAAGTCGCTTCTCGGCTGCGACGTGGCCGTCGTCACTGACGTGTACCCCTCGCGCGAGAAGCCGATTCCGGGGGTAACGGGGGAAGTCATCTGGACGGCGGCGAAGAAGGCCGGCCACCCTGCTGCCGTCTATGTCTCTGAAAAGAAACGGGTTGTCGAGTCATTGGAAGAGCTCCTCCAGCCGGGCGACCTGCTCCTGACGCTCGGCGCCGGGGACGTCGTGAAGCTCGGCGAGGACTATCTCGCGCGGAGCGCCGCCGGTGGCTGAAAAGGGCTTTCTCCGGCGCGGCCGGGTGGCGCCTCGGAGGCGCCGGACCGCGGCCATCTTCCGGTCGGTCGCCGCGGTCGCTCTCGCCGCGGCGTTCGCCGCCGGCGCGGCGCGCGTCGTCTCGGGCTCGCTCCTGCGGCTCGAGCGCTTCGAGATTTCTGGCAATCGCCGGGAGCGCACCGAAGAAATTCTGGCGGCGCTCGCTCCGTACCGAACGAAGAGCCTGCTGACACTCGACCTGGCTTCGGTCGCCGATCGGATGACGTCGCTTCCCTGGGTCGAGCGCGTCACCGTCTCCAAGCGTTTTCCGGACGGGCTCGAGGTCCGGATCGTCGAGCGGCGTCCCGTGGCGCTCTGGCGCGATGGCGTTTCCCGGCTGATGTTTCTCGGAGCGGACGGCCGCCCGATCGCGCCGCACGATCCGCGGGCCGATGCCGCGGACTACGTGCTCGTCTCGGGCGATCGCAGCGCGTTGCCGGAGCTCGTCAGTCTCCTGGAAGAGATCCGAGCGCGCCGGCCCGAGTACTTCGCGGCGCTTTCCGAAATCGATGCGTTGCCCGACGGAGGATTCGGTATGATGGATTCGATATTTCGGAAGCCGGTGAAAGTTCTCCGACGAGACGCTTCCGAAAAAGTCGCAGCGCTCTTGGCGGTGCGAGGGCTCATGGAGAGCCGGGGGTGGGAGGCGCGGGTCATCGATCTTCGTTTCGCGGATCAGATCGTTCTGGTGGGCGCGTGGGGCGCCGGGCATTCCTTGTGAAGGCGGGCCGATCCGGGGGGAGAAGGGGGAAACCAAGAGCTTGTCCGGCGCTTCCGCTCGTCTGCCGTCTTCATCGCCGTATCCCGCGGCCCACGGTGTCCTGAGAATGGCCAAGCCCGAGAATTTCCTCGTTGCCTGCGACATCGGCTCGTCGAAGATCTGCGTCCTGATCGGCGAGCAGAACGCCCGCGGATCGCTGGACGTCATCGGCAAGGGATCCTCGGTCAACCGGGGAACCCGCAAGGGCAACATCGTCAACGTCGATTCGACGATCGAGGCGATCAAGCGGGCCGCGGAAGAGGCCGAGATCATGGCGGGCGTCCAGATCTCCCGGGCCTGGGTGGGGGTCTCGGGCTCCAACGTTCGGTCGTTCAACAGCCGGGGCGTCGTGGCGGTCGCCGGGCGCGAGCGGGAGATCAGCCGGGACGACGTCACGCGGGTGATCGACGCCGCGCGCGGCGTCCAGATCCCCCAGGACCACGAGGTCGTGCACGTCGTGCCGCGCGACTTCACGGTGGACGGTCAGGACGGCGTCGGCGATCCGGTGGGAATGGTCGGCTCGCGGCTGGAGGCGGATGTCCACGTCGTGACCGCGCCGGTCGCGGTGACGCAGAACATCGTGACGTGCATGAACAAGGCGGGGATCGAGGTCGTCCAGCTCGTGCTCGAGCAGTTCGCGGCGGCCGAGGCCGTGCTGACGCCCGACGAGAAGGAGCTCGGCATCGCCCTCGTCGACGTCGGCGGAGGCACGACCGAGCTCGCGGTGTATCAGCGCGGCTCGATCGCACACACGGCGGTCCTGCCGATCGGCGGCGACCACTTCACCAACGACCTCGCGGTCGTTCTCCGGGCCCCGATCACCGACGCCGAGCGGATCAAGAAGAAGTTCGGCTGCGCCCTGCGCTCCTCCGTCGCCGAGGACGAAATGGTCGAGGTCCCGATGGTCGGCGGGCGGGCGCCGAAGCTCTGCCCGCGCACGACGCTCGCGGAAATCCTGCAGCCCCGCGCCGAGGAGCTGCTCGGCCTCATCCGGGAGGACTTGCAGCGTCTCGGGCTCGACAAGGAGATCCGGTCCGGCGTCGTGCTGACCGGCGGCGGCGCGGAGCTCGAAGGACTGGTCGAAGTCGCGGAAGGGATCTTCGAGGGCCCGGTCCGCCGCGGAGTGCCGGCCGGCGTGGGCGGCCTCGTGGACGTCGTCTCGCGGCCCGAGTGGGCCACCGCGACCGGACTCCTCCTTTACGGCCACCGGCAGAAGCCGAAGCGGCGCCGGTCGGAAGGGCTTTCCCGGATCACGAGCTCGGTGGCGCGGGCCTTCCGCGATTTCTTCTGAGGAGCGAAAAAGTGGAGCGAGGGAGGAAACGGCAGATGATCGAGTTCGAGGCCGACGAGAAGCCGCAGCATCGTCTCTCGATCGAGCTGGAGGGGGGCGACGCGTCGCCCGCGACCATCAAGGTCATCGGAATCGGCGGAGGCGGCACCAACGCCGTCAACCGAATGATCTCGGCGGGCCTGCGCGGCGTCGAGTACATCGCGTGCAACACCGACCTGCAGGCCCTGCGCCTCGCCTCGGCTCCGTTGAAGCTGCAGATCGGATCGCGTCTGACCAAGGGCCTCGGCGCCGGAGCCGACCCCGAGGTGGGCCGCAACGCCGCTCTGGAGGATCAGGAAAAGCTCGGTCACGTCGTCAAGGGCGCAGACATGGTCTTCCTCGCGGCGGGACTGGGCGGTGGCACCGGTTCGGGCGCCGGCCCGATCATCGCGAAGCTCGCCGCGGAGGCGGGGGCGCTCACCGTCGCCGTCGTGACCAAGCCGTTCGACTTCGAGGGGAAGAAGCGGATGCGGCAGGCGGAGCGCGCCGCGCGCGAGCTGCGCGATCACGTCGACACGCTGATCACGATTCCGAATCAGCGTCTTCTCTCGTTCGTCGAGCACAACACCCCGCTGAACGACGCGTTCAAGACGGCCGACGACGTCCTGCGCCAGGCCATCCAGGGAATCTCGGACCTGATCAACTGCCCGGGCGAGATCAACCTCGACTTCGCCGACGTGAAGAAGATCATGTCCGACATGGGCCGCGCGCTCATGGGCACGGCCGTCGCGGAGGGGGAGAACCGCGCCGTCCACGCCGCGCAGGCGGCGATCTCGTCGCCACTGCTCGAAGACGCTTCGATCGAAGGGGCCCGCGGCGTGCTCATGAACATCACCGGAGGCGCGGACCTGACCCTCTTCGAGGTCAACGAGGCGGCCGAGATCATCCAGCAGGCCGCGGACCCCGACGCGGAGATCCTCTTCGGCTGCGTCCACGACGAGCGCCTCTCGGGAATCGTCAAAGTGACCGTGATCGCGACCGGTTTCGATCGCGCCGAGGACGCGCTGGTCGAGCCGCACGAGCACGAAGAGGAGCGCCGGTCGACCGCGCCGACGCCGCGCTCCCGCGCGCCGTTTCTGCGGGGGGACGACTCGGGCGGCTTCGGGCCGAACGCTTCGGCTCGGGACGATTTCGACATTCCCACGGTCTTACGCCGTCAGATGGATTAGCTCGGACCGCTTCCCTCCGCCGGACGCCGCGGCCCGGAGGCGGTAGACCGGAAGGCCGCGGCTCTGATCCGCCGGCACACTCAAACCTTCACAATCGTTCCGTAATGCTGGTGTGCCGGCGGAAAGGCCGGCTCCGGGAAGCGGCCCTCGCCATCCATTCCGGCGCTTCTTGGGTCGGGGCCAGCGGCGGCCTCGTAGCAATTCGCCGGGCCGGGCCCGCCGGCGGTGTCCTCAGTCGCGCCGGTCGCGAACTCCCTTGCGCCGGCGGGGACGGATTGTCCCAGCTATATCAATTCTGATATAGTCTAATTCTCGTGGCGCCGCAACTTCGCGGCGATCTCCTTCTCCTTCCGGATGAACTCCTGCCTCTTGCGCCGCCCCTTCTCCCGCCACTTCTTGTAGGCGTGCGCGAGCTTTGGGTGACGGTGCAGGAAACGCCGCACCCATCGTCGAAGCGGCGGAAAGACCAGGGAGAAGAAAAAGAGGCTCATCAGAAAGAACGGGATCTGCGGCAGGACCGGAATCAGGATCCCGATCACGCCGAGGATGAAGAAGACGATTCCCCAGACGACGTTCCAGGCCTTGCTACGCCGCTTGCGACGCCGGGGTTTGGGAGGGGAGGGGTCGGAGGAGCGTCGAGCGGAGGACCTGGCCAAGCCGGAAGATTCTACGCCGCGTGCGGTCCGGCCGCGGCGCTCGAAAGTCTCCCGAGCGGCGGCGGCCGGCCCGGGCCGGTCGAGCCTGCGCCGCCGCTTCTCGAGAGAGGGCCGGGAGATAGGAGCCGGCCGGATACAGGGTTCGATGTTCGCGAGACTTCTCAGTCGCGGCTGCGGATCTGCCCCCGGATCTCCCCCGCGGGGTGCGTCGACGAGTGGACGTTCGCGTAGGTCGCTCCCGAGAGCAAGGCGCGGATCGCCTCGTCGAATTCACCTGCAGAGATGCCCTGCCCCTCGGGTCCGATGACGTCCGCGGCGCTGAAGGTTCCTCGGACCGTGCCCGAGGGAGCGAGGCAGGGTTCCGTTCCCGGAGGCGGCGCCGGATCAGTCAGGTTGGAGCAGTGAAAAACCATGATGCCGGTGCGATCGCCTCGGGGAACGCGGCACGTCGATTGCAGCCCGATCTTCCGAATCGAAGTCCCCAATTCATAGGAGGAACCATGAGTCCCAAAGTGAAGCCAATTCCGGCGGGCTACGAGGCTCCCACGCCGTATCTCGTCGTCCGCGACGCCGCGAAAGCGATCGACTTCTACAAGAAGGCTTTTGGGGCCAAGGAAGTCATGCGCATGCCGGGGCCGGACGGGAAGATCGGCCATGCCGATCTCCAGATCCTCGGAGGGCACGTCATGCTGGCGGACGAGTCTCCGGAGATGGGGCACAAGAGCCCCGAGTCCGTCGGCGGCTCCCCGGTGAGTCTCGTCCTGTACGTGAACGATGCGGACGCGGTCGTGAAGAAGGCCGTCGATGCCGGGGCGAAATTGACCCGGCCCTTGACCGACGAGTTCTACGGCGACCGGATCGGGACGCTGACCGACGCCTTCGGGCACGTCTGGCACGTCATGACGCACATCGAGGACGTCTCCACGGAGGAGATGGAGAAGCGCGCCGCGCAGAAAACGGGCGTCGCCTCGACGGCCTGATTCCGATCGGCGAGCCGCAGCCGGAGCGAGCGGTCACCGCGCTCTTTCGCGATGACCGCTCCGCCCGGGGTCGCTCAGCGAGTTTCCGAGCCGGCGACCTGCCTCGTGGTGACGTTCACACGATTCCAGAAATTGATCAGGGCGATGTTCAGGACGAGGACCGCGAGTGCCGGCTCGTCGTAGTGTCGGGCGGCGGCCTCCCAGATCTCGTCCGGAACCGGATCTGACCGGTCGGCGAGCCGCGTGGCGGCCTCGGCGAGCGCGAGCGCCGCTCGTTCCTCCTCGGTAAAGTGCGGCGACTCGCGCCAGGCCGCCACACCGAACAGACGCTCGTCGGTCTCGCCCGCCTTCTTGAGCTCTCGGGCATGCATATCCAGGCAGACGCTGCAGCCGTTGATCTGCGAGACGCGCAGGTCGATCAGGAGCAATGTCCGCGGCGGCACGATTCCTTTTCTCGCCGACGCCCCGAGCGCGTACAGCGCGGGCAGAGCACCGGGAACCGCCATCGCCGGGTTTTCGATTCGGGATTGCAAAGTCGCCGTGGGCATTTGGGTACCTCCTTGGTCCGTCCACGTTGCGGAGAGGGCCGCGCGCCTCCTCGTCCTCCGCGTTTCGGATCTCACACCACCTTGACGAAGCTCCCTGGGGAGATGTGACCGACGGGGACGCCCGGCTCAGATCGGCGCGTTTGCGAGCTCGCGCGCGCCGGTATTCGCCGGAGCCGATATGCTCTTGCCCGATTCGAGGGCGCGGCTTCGCGGACGAAGGGCCCAGGACAGCAGGGCGATCGCGAGCATGACGAGGGGGGCGATCACTTTGTCCGGGGGGTGGCCCGACGCGGCTTGCGAGAAAGCCGCTCCGATCAAGTCGAAGGAGATTCCCGCATAGGCCCACTCCTTCAATCGCGGCAGCCCGGGCGCCAGGATGGCGAGGCCGCCCAGGACCTTCAGGATCCCGAGGAGAGTCAGCACGTAGGCGGGATAGCCGAGCTCGACGACGCCGCGCCGGGGCGCGTTGAGACCGAGCAGATACGCCGCTCCTCCCGAGACGAAGGAGAGCGCGGTCAGAGTCGTGGCCGTCCAGTAGACGGAGTGGCGGGCTGTCATCGAGGGCCTCCTTGCAGTCTCGGCGGGGAAAACGGCCTTTCCGGTCGTCTTCTCAGTCCCGGTCACATCGGCTAGCTTTCATCCGTCACTCGTATGACGGGGCGCGAGAAGGAAATGTGACCGATGGCTGAGTCGGACTGGCTGGCGGAACGGTTCGAGGAGAACCGGAGTCACCTCCGCGGCGTGGCGTACCGGATCCTCGGTTCGCTACCCGAAGCGGAGGACGCGGTGCAGGAGGCCTGGCTCCGCCTGAGCCGCTCCGACACCCGAGAGGTCCGGAATCTCGGCGGATCGCTGACGACCGTCGTCGCGCGGCTGTGCTTGGACATGCTCCGCGCGCGCAATGCGCGGCGCGAGGAGCCGGAGAGTCCGTCGCCGTCGGAGCCGATCGCGGACCGCGAAGAGGTCGCCGATCCCGAGCAGGAGGCGATCATGGCCGACTCGGTCGGTCTCGCTCTGCTCGCCGTGCTCGATACGTTGACGCCCGCCGAGCGGGTCGCCTTCGTGCTGCACGATCTGTTCGCCGTCCCCTTCGAAGACGTCGCGTCGATCGTAGGTCGGACCCCGACCTCGGCCCGGCAGCTCGCCAGCCGCGCGCGTCGCCGGGTCCGCGGAGCGGCTCCGTCCTCGGGCGCCGATCGCGCGCGCCAGCGGCAGGTCGTCGATGCGTTCCTCGCGGCGTCGCGCGACGGCGACTTCGAAGGGCTTCTCGCGGTACTCGATCCGGAAGTCGTCGTCCGCGCCGACGATGCGGCTGTTGCCGCCGCCGCGGCGAACCAGGCTCAGGGTGCGCCGATGCTGTCGAGCCGAGCCCGCAGCGCCCGGGCCGCTGCCGAGATCTTCCTCGGTCGCGCCCGCTCCGCGCAGCCGGCGCTCGTCGAAGGATCGGTGGGCGCGGCCTGGGCGCCCGGCGGTCGGCCGCGCGCCGTGTTCGCGATCACGATCGACCGCGGGAAGATCGTTGAGATCGAGATGATCGCCGATCCGGAACGCATCGGCCGTCTCGACGTCGAGCTCCTCGGGGCACGATGAAGGCTCGGCCTCGCGCGCGACTCGTCGGAGCGCGGCTGCGGCCGATCGGCCGGATCCGTTCCGTTCTCAAGACGCCGGGCGAAGCTCCCAAGCAGGGCTCGGAGGGGGCGCCGGACGCCTGGCTCGAAGTGAGCGCCCCGGCCGCGGCGGGGCTCCAGGGCCTGTCGGTCGGCGACGAGATCCTCGTCGTGACCTGGCTCGACCGCGCACGCCGCGACGTTCTTCGCGTTCACCCGAGGTCCGATCCGGAGAACCCGCTCCGCGGCGTGTTCGCAACGCGATCCGAAGACCGGCCGAACCCGCTCGGTCTTCATCCCGTCGTCATCCGCGCGATCTCGAAGAATCGTCTGCGAATCGGGCCGATCGAAGCGATCGATGGAACGCCCGTCGTCGACATCAAGCCCGTGATCTCCCGAGCGGAGCGGTGACGCCGTTCATCTGGCTGTCGGTGTCCGCGGCCGACCGCGAGAACTGGCAATCGCTCCGACGACAGATCGCCACCGGGGTGAGATGATGTGTTTTCCGTGTGGCCCCGGAGTGATGCGTTCCGGGGCGCAGCGACCCCTCGGGCACGGCCCTCCCGACCACATGGACGCGAGGGGAGACCATGAGAAAAGACATCTTCGAGGAGCGGGAACGCGCGGAAGAGGCCGTGTACTTTGCCTCGCAGGAGGAGAAGCTGATCGAGAAGCTTCGCGAGAACGCCCGGCTCGAGGAGATCGTCAAGGCGCTCGCGGAGAGCCTGCAGGCGAACAACCCGGAATTGTTGCGTCGGGTGATGGCGCTCGGGGTCACTCTCGAAACGGGGGCGGCGTTTCTTCTCGCCCCGCTCGTTCAGGTCGCCTGGGCCGAGGGCAGGATGAAGGATCGGGAGCGGGACGCCGTTCTGCGCCTCGCCCGCGCCCGCGGCGTCGAGGAGCATTCACCGGCCGACGCCCAGCTCCGCGATTGGCTCCAGAGACGTCCCGCCGACGCTCTCTTCGACGCGGCCATGGAAGTCATCAAAGCTGGGCTCTCGGTCCTCCCCCCGGATTTGCGGGAGGAGCGCGTCCGGGGAATCGTGCAGGCCTGCCACGAAGTGGCTGAGTCCTCCGGCGGGCTCGCGAGTGTCCTCGGACTGCGAAGCGGCGTCTCACACAAGGAGGAGACCCTTCTCGACGCCATCACGGTGAATCTCAGAAGCGACGTCGGGAGCGAGAAGGGCGGCGCGCGCTCCTGATCCGACCGTCTCCCGACAGTGCGGCTGCGCGGACCCCAAGGCCGGCTACTGCGGGACTCTAGCCAGCATCCCCCAGGACGCGCGGCTCCGGTCGGGGCGGGCTCCTCGCCCGGGAGCCCTCGGAGCTCCTCCGGCAGTTCCTCCAGGCGAGGAGTTGGCGTCGCGCCTCGACCGAGGCTTTATTCGGAGTAGCTCGTATCCCAGACTCTCAGCGCGGTGCGCGTGAGCTTCGTTCCTTCCTGCAGGTCGTAGACCGTGGCTTCCTGGCCGTTCAAGAGGAACTTGAACTTGGGATCGACCGTGACCTTGATCATGCGCCCGGCGTCGTTGCGAATCAGGAGGGTGTTCTGCATCCGCTTCATCACGACGCCGTTGTCGATCACCAGCGTCCCCTCGGCCATCTTGATCCCCGCCTCTTCTCCCGGCTTGACCGGCCGCACGCCTTTCACGAGCGCCTCGGAGTAGGTGACGTCGACCACGTCCCCTGGCTTGAGATCCTTGAGCCTTTCCTGGAACTCGGAACGCTCCACCGTCCTCGTAACGACCTTACCCTTCTTGTCGAGGAAGACGACGGTGTTGGACGGCAAATCCACGGACGACACGGTCAGGCTCTCGGTGACCGCCTTCGAAGCTTTGACCGGCATGCCGGGCTCGAACTTCGCGGCGGCTTCCGTCGCGCCGACCAGCGGCACTCGTTCGCCGTGTCGGCGCACGCTCGCCGCGATGGCTTGGTAGTACGTCGCGCTCACCATGGCGCCCGGCTTCAACGACGACACGTCCTGGACGTCGGTCGAGACGTAGGCCGTGACCAGGCCACCGAGGGGTCCCTTGAGCGAGAGCTCGCGGGTGTCCGGATCGTACGAAAGGACCTCCGCCGTGATCGTGACCGAATCCCCCCGGACGACCTGCGCCGGGCGCTGGGACGCCTGACCCCTCGACGACGCCACGAGCGTGCTCATCCCCAGCAAGACAAGGCAGATGGATCTCCCAAAGTGCGTCTTCAACTCGGACCTCCTTTCTCGGCCTCGGAGTCTGGTTCCGAAGAGGCGACACGAACTGCCCGCGCGGCGGCCGTCTCGTCGTTTCCAAGCCTCGGAAACCGTTCGACTCGCTTTCAAGCACAGACTCCGGAGTCGCGCAAGATGTACCTTGGGGATTCGTGGCGGCCCGTGAGCCAATGGCGGCGGCCTCGGGAGGTTGGTAGCCCATACGGGAATCGAACCCGTTTCGCGCCGGCGAGGCCGTGGGCTTGCGAAGCACGCGCTTCATGGGAGCCGCCTTGAGAGGGCTGCGTCCGAGGACGCAGCCTGTGACTTGGAGGAAAGCGATTCTGGTAGCCCATACGGGAATCGAACCCGTATTTCAGCCTTGAGAGGGCTGCGTCCTAACCGTTAGACGAATGGGCCGAACGGGGCGGCGAAGTTAGCACACGCCAAAGTCGGCGGGCAACCCCGTTCGAAAGCCCGTCGAGTTCGGGATCTCTCGCTTCGCTCGGGATGACCAGCCGACGTTACGACGCCGGCCGAGCCTCGGGTTGCGGAACCTCTCCGGGGCGATAACGCACCCAGCGGAAGATCTCCGGAATCGTCGGCTTCTTGCCGTACATGAGGATCCCGACCCGGTAGATCCGGCCCGCCAGCCACGCGATACCGACAGTCGACGCGAGAAGGATCGCGACGGACAGGGCGATCTGCCACCCGGGCGGCTGGCCCATCGCTGTCCGCATGAACATCGCGAGCGGCGCCGTGAACGGGAAAAGGGACGCGAAGACCGCGACACTGCCGTTCGGGTTGTTCATGAGCGCCGGGAAGAACGCCCAGACCGAAATGATGAACATCATCGGGACCATGGCGAGCTGCTGCGCCTCCTGGTCCGTGTTGAACGGCGCGCCGATCGCGGTGTAGATCGAGGCGTAGAGGAAGTAACCGCAGATGAAGAACAGCACGAAGTAGACGATCGTCGTGATTGGGATCGCGGGCGCTTCCATCCCGCGCGCCAGGAAGAGTCCGCCGATCGCGGGGAGCGAGAGGTTCGCGGCGATCAGGGCCCAGATCAGGTACTGGGTCAGGCCGACGAGACCGATCCCCACGATCTTTCCGAGCATGAGCTCGGTCGGGCGCACCGAGGCGATGATGACTTCCACGATCCGGTTGGTCTTCTCGTCGATCACTCCCTTCATGTTCTGCATCCCGTACATGAGGAAGGTCGAGTACAGGATGACCATGAAGATGATGGCCGTGAAG
>JBKPSZ010000084.1:0-5753 GCA_046735265.1 Acidobacteriota bacterium
CGTCCAGGTCGTCCTCGCGGAAGGGGTCATTGCCGCACCGACGCAGTAGAGGCGTCCGAACAAATGCGCCGACGTGAGAGACTCCCGGTTTTGAAGGTCGGACTTCGAGGAATCCCCGGCGCCGCGCCGGGGAGGGTGAAAACGCCGATCAGAAGGGAAGAATTGAGCGCCATGAAATGTCCTCGCATCGTCCTCTCGCTCCTCGTCGCGGGAATTGCCGCAACCCTCTCCGCGCAGCAGCAAGCGCAACAAAAGCAGCAGCAGCAGGAGCCCACTTCGAGCGACATGGAGATCCTCAAGGAGAAGGTCCGGGCCGACAAGAAGCTCCTCGTGGCCAGCAACATGAACCTGACGGAGCAAGAGGGGAAAGCTTTCTGGCCGGTCTACGACTCGTACCAGAAGGATCTCCAGGCCTTGAACGAGCGGCTGCTCAAGACCATTCACGAATACGCCGACGCGTTCAACAAGGGATCGGTTCCGGACGACACCGCCAAGAAGCTGATGAACGACTACATCAAGATCGAAGAAGACGAAGCGGCGTTGAAGCGGGCGTACGTGCCGAAGCTCGAGACGGCGGTGTCGCCGGCCAAGGCGGCCCGGTACCTCCAGATCGAGACCAAGATCCGGTCGGCCTTCAAATACGATCTCGCGAAGGAGATCCCGCTCGTTCAGTGAGGGATCGCGGATTCCGCGGGCCGCGATCCTCGGAAATTCGAGCGGTCGCGGTCCTTGCGGATCCAGGGCAGGAGGAGGAACGCGATGAGAAATCGATTCGGGCCGCTGGCGGTCGGCATTTCGCTGATGGTCGTTTCGGCGGCGCTCCGCGCCGACGACCTCACGGGGCGGGATCAGATTCTCTGTACGGCCGTCCAGGTCACGATGTGCTCCGCGGACGGGCAGTGCATGATCGAGGCGCCCTGGGAGCTCAACATCCCACAGTTCCTGGAGCTCGACCTCAAGGAGAAGAAGGTCTCGACGACCCAGGCGAGCGGTGAGAATCGGTCGAGCCCGATTCGCACGCTCCTGCGCGAAAAGGGAGAGATCTTCCTGCAGGGGGTCGAAGGCGGACGCGCTTTCAGCTTCGTGATCGAGGAGGAAACGGGCATGGCGTCCATCGCCGTGGCCCGGGAGGGGAAGACCGTTTCGATCTTCGGCGCCTGCACCCCGATGCCTGCGTCGAAGTAAGGAGGCCCACCATGAAGAGAGTACTGATCGCCGCCGTGATCGTCGCGATTTCCGGCGTCGTGACACGCGCCCAGACGTCGACGTCCTCGTCGGCGGAGCAGAAGAGCCTGGCCGCCGCGATGGGTGTGTACGTGTTTCCGTCGTCCGGGCAAGGCTCGAGCCAGCAGTCGAAGGACGAGGGCGAGTGCTACAACGGGGCGGTCAAGAACACGGGAATGGATCCCTTCCAGCTCGCCAAGCAGGCCGAACAGCAGAGGCAGCAGTCCCAGGCTGCGGCGCAGCAACCTGCCCCAGCCACCGAGGGCTCGGGCGCCCGGGGCGCCGCCCGGGGCGCGGCAGCCGGAGCGCTGTTCGGCGCAATCGGGGGCAGCGCCGGGACGGGAGCCGCCGTGGGCGCGGCCGCAGGCTTCGTCGGCGGTCGGATGCGGAGCCGGGAGGCCAATGCGCAGGCCCAGCAGCAGTACTCCGCGTCGCAGCAGAAGGCCACCGCCGAGCAGATCGAGAGCTTCAAAAAGGCCTTCAGCGTGTGCCTGGAGGCGAAGAAGTACATGGTCAAGTACTGAGGCGCGGTTTTCCGGCACCGTCCCGCTTCGACTCCGGCATTCGGGATGGGCCGCGTCGGTTCTGTCGATGAGATCCAGACGGGGAGGACGGCTCCCGAGGGGAGAGCAGCGATGAGGCGCTTCCTTCTCCTGGGGTTCCTCGCGTGGCTCGGCGGGACGGTCGTGATCCGGCTGCTGCCGTCGAAGATCCTGCCGGCCCGCCCGGCGGGCATCCTCCTTCTCTACCTGGCGAGCTTCGTGGCCGTCTTCCTCCTCATCCGCCGGTTGGCCGCGAGGCTCGGCGATCCGGGAGCCGCGGCCCGGGCGATCGCCGCGCTCGTTCTGCCGACGCTCGTACTCGACGCGCCCGCCTCGGCGTTTTTCTCATCCGCCTACCCGAACCTGCGTCCCGAGTCCGCTGGAACGTTCGGCGGATGGATGCTCATCTGCTCCGCCGGCGCCCTCGCCGCAGCGATCTCCCGAAGGTGACGCGGTTGCTCGAGGAGCTCCTCGCCGGCAACGCGCGATTCGCGGAGGGCCGCCCGAAGGGGCCACGTCGCGGACCCGAGGACTACCGGGCGGTCGCGGCAGAACAGAATCCGCGCGCCGCCATCGTGACCTGCTCCGACTCGCGGGTGCCTCCGGAGCTCCTCTTCGACCAGGGAATCGGTGATCTCTTCGTCGTTCGCGTCGCGGGCAACGTCGTCGGAGGAGCGGGGCCGATCGTCCCCGGAAGCATCGAATTTGCCGTGGCCGATCTCGGCGTTCCGCTGATCCTGCTCCTGGGGCACAGCGGCTGCGGCGCGGTCCGCTCGGCGATCCGCCACCTGGAGGAGAAGCATCCGCTCCCTGGTCAGATCCAGGGTCTCGTCGAGCTCGTGAAGCCGGCGGTGGAACGGGCCCGCGGCCGGCCCGGCGACACGCTCGACAACTCGATTCGCGCCAACGTCGAGATCGGCGTCGAGCGCCTCCGGAGCCTCGAGCCGATCCTGGCGCCTCGCGTGCGCGAACGAGGCATCGAGATCGTCGGCGGCGTCTACGACCTCTCGACCGCGCGCGTGACGCTCGTCACCTGATCGCGGGAGCCGGGAGAGTGAGGCTGCCGGAACCGGTCGAGACAGCTCCCACGTTGCGTCGTGGTTCGGACGTCCGCCCCAGTGCCCGGAACCTTCGGACCGCGGCGATCGGCTTCGCCGCGCTCCTGTACGCACTCTTCCTGTTCCGGCACGCGAGCTTCGCCGTCGGAGGGTCCGACAGCTCGGGCTACGCCAACGCCGCGCGGGCAATCGTCGCGGGTCGTCTCGTCGTCCCGATCGAAACGACGCGCCTTCTCGGGCTCTCCGACACGGACGGCGATCTCTTCGTTCCCCTCGGGTTCGTGTGGCTGCGCGATCGCGGCGCCATCGCGCCCTTCTATCCCCCCGGTTTCCCCGCTCTCATCGCGGTGGCGTCTCTCCTCCTGGGCTGGGAGGTGGGTCCATACGTCGTGAGCCCCGTCGCGGCGCTGATCGCGCTCGTGCTCTTCTACGCCGTCGCCCGCGAGCTCGGACTCTCGCGTCCGTTCACCCTGGCCGGCGTCGCGCTCCTCGCGGCCGCGCCTCCCTTCGTCCTCGTCGCGCTCCAGCCTTTGAGCGACGTCGTCGCGATCGTTTTTTGCCTCGCCGCGGTTCTCGCCGCGCTTCGGTCACGCCGCCGCGAATCCTGGGCCTCCGTCGCGGGACTCGCGTTCGGCCTCGCCGTTCTCACGAGGCCCGCGAGCCTCCTGCTCGCACCGGCGCTCTTCGTCGCGTTGTGGCCCGGCCGCCGGCGCTTCCTCTTCTTCCTTCTCGGAGGGATTCCTGCCGGAGCGGCACAGGCCGCCTACAACTTCGCCGCCTTCGGAAACGTGTTCCAGACCGGTTACGGCGTGAGCCTCCACTGGAGTGCGGTCGCCGCGCGCTTTTTTCCGACGCGCTTTCGCCTGTACACGCTCTGGCTCGTTCAGATGATGACGCCGTTGCCGGTGCTGGGCTTCCTCGCGACCCTCGGCGACCGCTTCCAGTCGCTCCGGACGCGTCTGCTTCTCGGCTGCTGGTTCGGCGCCTTCTTCCTCTTCTTCTGCTTCTACGCCGTGGGGGACTTCTGGCACGACACGCGCTTTCTCCTTCCGGGTCTTCCGGCGATGCTGCTCGGATTCCTGTTCGCGCTCGAGCGCCTGCGGGACTTCCTTCTCGGGACGCAGCGGGTCGCGCGGTTGACCGGGGCCGCGGTCGTCGTTCTTCTCGTCATGACGGTCGGCGCCGGGGCGAGCTGGATTCGAAACCGCGGCGTTCTCATGATCCATTACGGTGAGGCCTGGTACCCGCGGAGCTGCCGATTCGCGGCGGCCCGATTGCCGCCGCGGGCGCTCGTGCTCTCGTGCTGGACGAGCGGCGCGCTCTACTACGACGGTGACCTCGTCCCGGTGCGTTACGACTTCTTAGACCCCGACCGGTTCGAGAGGACGCGGCGAGCCGCCGAGGCGCGCGGCTTCCACTGGTACGCACTCGTGATGAAAGGAGAGATTCCGGACGCGATCCAGCGAGTGCCCGGCCGCTGGAAACTCCTCGGAGAGCGCGGGCCGGCGTCGCTCTGGTCTCTCTCGCGCGAGCCGGAGTCCTCGGCCGCGCTCGACGCGGACCCGCTGCTATCCTTCGAGCGCCGGCGCGCGCCGGGAGGTGGTCGATGAGAAAGGTGTTCGACGTCCTGTTCGGTGCCGTCCTGGTCGTCAGCCTGGCGGTCGCTGCGCTGATTTTCTTCGTCGACCTCCGCGCGCCGAGAGGGCTGACCGTCGAAGCGCTCTACATTCTGCCGATTCTCATCAGCCTGCTCGCCGACAGCCGGAAAACGACGATCTGGCTGGCGGCGCTCTTCACCGTGCTCGTCGCGGTGGGGTGGTGGTTCTCCCACGACGTGGGAGTCCCCTCCTGGATCGTCCTTTCGGATCGGATCATCGCGGTGATCGCGATCTGGGTAGCGGCGCTTCTCGGAATCGAGATCACGTTCGCCAAGCAGGAGATTCGAAAGATGGGGCGGCTCCTGACGATCTGCATGTGGACCAAGCAGGTCCGCGTGGACGGGGAGTGGATCACGGTCGAGGACTATCTGACGAAGCACTGCGGTATTTCCCTGTCCCATGGCATCTCGAAACAGGCGGCGGAGAAGATCCTGACCGAGGATGGTCTCGATGGGCGCTGACGCTCCGAGCGGTCCCGGCCGCGCCGTGTGGCGCGTCTCCGGCGAAGCGTAGCGGCGCGTGTCGGGCCCCGATCCGGCGGCGACCGTCGCGCGATACTGGGACGAGAATCGGGAGAAAGCGAAGGATCCCGCCTACTGGATGGCACACCCGCTGTGCCGCCAGGCGATCAACCGCCGTGTCTCGGGGAATCCGCACGAGTGGCCGCTCGACTGGTTCCGTCGCGTGCACGCGGCGGCGCCGTTCTCCCGAGGCGTGTCCTGGGGATGCGGCCTCGGCGCCTTCGAGCGGGCCGCGATCAAGGCCGGGATCGCCGGCGAGATCGACGCCTTCGACATCTCCCTTCGTTCGCTCGAAGACGCGCGCCGCGAGGCGGAGAAGGAGGGCGTCTCCGGCATCTCCTATCGGAAGGGGAGCTTCGACGATCCGCGGCTGCCTCCCGGACGGTACGACATCGTTTTCTTCCACGCGTCCCTTCATCACGTACGCCGGCTCGAGCGGCTGTTCCGCAGGCTGCATCGCGGTCTCCCGACGGAAGGCGCGGTCTACTTGGACGAGTACGTCGGCCCGTCGCGGTCCGACTGGACAACGGAGAAGCTCGCTGCCGCTCAGGAGCTGCTCGACGCGATTCCGGAATCGGGGAAACTCGCCTCGAGGATCGCCCTTCCGATCGAGCCGAACGATCCCTCCGAAGCGATCCGATCGGGAGAGATCGTCTCCTTCCTGCGGCAGCACCTGGACCTGATCGAGTGGCGCCCCTACGGCGGGCAGATCGCATCGCTCGTCTTTCCGAATCTTTCACGCGAGTGGAC
>JBKPSZ010000085.1:0-5464 GCA_046735265.1 Acidobacteriota bacterium
GAACGGCCATGGTCGGGCCGCTCTTCTCGCAGTCGGCCTGGAACAACGTGACGTTCGCCGGGGAGGAAGTGAAGAATCCCGGTCGGACGCTGCCGCGCGCGCTGCTCGTCGGATGCGCAGTCGTGACGGCGCTCTACGTCCTCGCCAACGTGGCGTACTTGAACGTGCTGCCGCTCGCGGGGATCCAGCACGCACCGGAGGACCGCGTCGCCACCGCCGTCGCGACTTCGCTCTTCGGGCCGCCGGCGGCCGCCGCGGTGGCGGCCGCAATCATGGTTTCGACCTTCGGCTGCGTCAACGGGCTGATCCTCTCGGGCGCGCGCGTCGCCTTCGCGATGGCGCGGGACGGGCTTTTCTTCCGAGGTGTGGAGAGAATCAACGCAGCCGGCGTTCCGGGCAACGCGCTGTGGGCGCAGGCCGCCTGGGCCGGCGTGCTCGTTCTGTCCGGCAGCTACAGCGATCTCCTGAAATACGTCATCTCGGCCGATCTTCTTTTCTTCGTGCTTCTCGTGCTCGCGGTGCTCGTGCTGCGCCGGCGCCGTCCCGAGTGGCCGCGGCCGTTCCGGGCGCCCTTCTACCCCGCGCTCCCGCTTCTGTACGCCGCGGGCGGCGTCGTGCTGATCGCGATTCTGCTCGTCGGCAACCCGAGGACGACCTGGCCCGGATACGCTCTCGTGGCCGCGGGCGTTCCGGTGTTCGCTTTTTGGAAGCGGACTCGCGGCACCTCGCCCGCGCCTCAGGACTGATGCGCGCGACCGACTACTTCGACCTCGCCGACGGCGTCGCCGTCGTCGAATTTCCCGGCGCCTCGGACGAGGAAGCCAACCGCGCCGCGGTCGGGCTCGCCGCCGCGCTCGCCGCGGCCCCCCCTCCCGGCCTTCGCGACGCGGTCCCCGGCGCGCGGACCCTCTTTCTCACCTTCGACCCGATGCGAATCGCGCACGAGGTCGTTCGAAGCGAGACGCTTTCCCGGGTGCCCGCGGAAAACGCCGCGGCACCGTCCCGCTCGATCGAGATCGAGGTGCTCTACGGCGGCGAGGCGGGCCCGGACCTCACGACTCTGTGCGCGGAGGCCGGGATGAGCGAAGCGGATTTCGCCGGGCGCCACGCGTCCGGCGACTACTCCGTGGCCTTCCTCGGCTTCGCCCCGGGGTTCGCGTACCTCTCCGGCCTCGATCCGGCGCTCCATGCGGCGCGCTTGCCGGCGCCGCGCCCGCGTGTACCGTCCGGCTCCGTCGGCATCGGCGGTGCCTACACCGGCGTCTACCCGTCGGCGACGCCGGGAGGATGGAGGCTGATCGGGCGCGCGGCCGTGCGTCTCTTCGACGAGCAGGCGGATCCCCCCAACCGCCTCGCCGCCGGGGACGGCGTCCGATTCGTCGCCGCGACTCCAGCGCGGTTCGCCGCGCTCGAACGCGAGCTCGCCGACGCCGCCTCGCGCATTTCGACGTACCCCGGCGGACGGCCGATCTTCCGCGTCGTGAAGCCCGGAGTCTTCACGTCGGTGCAGGGGTCGCCCCAGGCGGGACGCGGCCGATCGGGCCTGCCTCCGGGAGGCGCCGCCGACGAGGGAGCGCTCGAGCGGGGGAATCGAAGTCTCGGCAACGCGCCGGACGCGGGCGCGCTCGAGATGACGCTCCTCGGGCCCGAGCTCGAGGCGTTGTCCGACGCCGCCGTGTGCGTGTCGGGGGCAGCCATGGAGCTCGAGCGCAACGGTCTCGTCGTCGCGGCGGCGGAGCCGGTCCGGCTCTCGGCGGGCGACCGGCTGCGACTGGGAGCGGCGCGCGCGGGAACGCGCGCCTATCTCTGCGTCGAGTCTGGCCTCCAGGCGCCCGGACGACTCGGCCTCACTCGCCGCCTCGAATCGGGCGAAATCCTGATGATTCGCGCGGGCGTGCCGCGGCCGGGCGAGCGGGCGCCGG
The DNA here is from genome assembly GCA_046735265.1 of Acidobacteriota bacterium. GTDB lineage: Bacteria > Acidobacteriota > Thermoanaerobaculia > UBA5066 > Gp7-AA6 > DATBFU01. The sequence goes on from JBKPSZ010000085.1 coordinate 1,923, forward strand.
TCGAAAGCGGGGAGACGGAGCTTCCGGCCGCGGAACCGTCGGACGAGATCGTCCTGCGTGTCGTGCTCGACCCGCGCCACGGGCGATTCTTCGCGCCGCTCGCGCTCGAGCGATTCCTCGACACGATCTTCCGGGTTTCCTCGACGAGCGACCGCCGCGGGATCCGCCTCGAAGGCGAGCCCGTCGCGGTCGCGGGCAGCGGCGAGATGCCGCCCGAAGGGACTGCCCTCGGCACGATCCAGGTCCCGGCGGGCGGGCAACCGATCCTTCTCGGACCCGACCGTCCGATCACAGGCGGCTACGCGCGCGTGGGCACCGTCATTGCAGCCGACTGGGGGAGGATCGCGCAGGCTCCCCCGGGCCGGCGCGTCCGATTTGCCGCCGTGACCCTCGCACAGTCGCTGGCGGCGCGGGCCGGAGACGAGGAGGGCAGGGAGTAACATCTGCAGTCTTTGACGATCGATCTGAACGCGGACGTCGGGGAGGGCATGGCGGACGAAGACCTGCTTCCGCTCGTCACGTCCGTGAACATCGCCTGCGGATTCCACGCCGGCGATCCGTCGACGATGGATGAAACGGTGAACGCGGCGCTGGCGCGGGGCATCCACGTGGGGGCGCATCCGGGCCTGCCCGACCGGGAGAACTTCGGGCGCCTGCGAATGGAAATGCCGGCCGATGCGATCGAGAGGCTCGTGCTGTACCAGATCGGAGCGCTCGACGGGTTCGTGCGCTCGAGGGGAGGCGCGCTCTCGCACGTCAAACCGCACGGGGCGCTCTACCACATGGCGGGCGAGTACCCCGACGTCGCGCGAGCGATCGCCGAAGGAGTGCGCCGTTTCCATCCCGCGCTGATTCTGGTGGGCGCGGTCGGATCGATGCTCCTCGAAGCCGGGCGTGATGCGGGACTCGCAGTGGCCGCCGAGGCGTTCGCGGACCGCCGATACCTGCCGGACGGAACTCTGGTGCCGCGCACGCGGAGCGACGCCCTCCTGACCGATCCCGAGGACGCCGCCGCGCAGGCGGTCTCGATCGTGCGGGACGGCATCGCGGTCGCGACCGACGGCACTCGCCTCCCGGTGCGCGCCGACTCGATCTGCCTCCACGGCGACACGCCGGGCGCGGCTGCGATCGCACGACGCGTCCGCGAGGGCCTGCGCGCCGAGGGGATCCGCGTCTCTCCGCTCGAGACGCGTCCGGGAAACGGGCCCTCGGGGACTTCGATTTCGATCGGCGTCGCATGAGATCGGACGATCCGAAGATCGAGGGAACTGCGCCGTTCGAGCCGGGCTGGCGCGAACGGCTCTGGGCCGTCGGAACTGCGGCCGGCCGGCTCCTCCAGACGCGGAAGGCGATCTTTCAGGAGGAGCTCTCCGAGAAGGGAAGCCTCCTCGGAAAGGCGTTCGCCGGCCTCTTCATCGCTCTGCTCTTCGCGACGCTCGCGGGGCTCCTCCTGACCGCTCTCCTCGCGGCGGTGCTTTCGAGGCTCCTGGGCGGCCCGATCCTGGGGATCCTCGCGACGTTCGTCCTATACGTCGGCGTCGCAGCCCTCCTCGGGTGGCTGGCTGTGAAGAAGCTCTCGGGCGTGCGACCCTTCGAATTTCCCGCGACCGGGCGCGAAATCGACCGCGACCTCGACGCCGTCAAGCGGTCGGCCGGCGTCGGTCTGCCGCGCGAGGAAGAACCGGAGCCTCCTCCCGGCGGAGGGACTGACGAAGGCGAAGACGCCGAAGAGGCGGCCGAGGACATCGAGGCGCGTCTGCGCGAAGGGGCGGGATGAGCACACGCGAAGAGCGTCTCTCTCTCCTCGCCGCGCGAGGTGAGAGCGAACGGCAGGAGCTCGCGGCGGCGATCGACGAGGTCCGCGTGCACGCGGAGGCGAAATACCGTCGCGTCACGTCGCTCGGTTTCTGGGCCGGGACTCTCGCCGCCGGAGCGACGTCCGCCTACCGGTTCTTCGGCCGCAACTCGTTTTCGTCGCGCGTCCATCGCTGGAGCACGTTGGGCTCGCTCACCGTCTCCGTGCTCCGCTTCGTGATTCGCCTCTTTCGCTGACTGCTCTCTCGAGGCGACGACCGGACGCCTCGAAGGGACAATCTGCGGTCGAGGAGATCCCGTAAGTCCTTCATCGGCAATAGCGGCGCTCTGGCATCGCCGTTGCCACTCTCTTCGACGTCCCGCGGGGATCCGCGAGACAGGAGGTTGGCGATGAAGAGATTTCGTTCGATCGCAGGGCTCTCCGGCCTGGCGCTGACGGGGCTGCTCGCCTCCGCCCGCCCCGCGGAAGCGCGCGGCGGCGTCGACGTTTTCGTTCGCGCGCCGCACGCGTCGTTCGCTTTCCGGACCGGACATCCGGCTTTTCCGGTCGGCCATGTGCTCGCTCCGACCTACGCGCACCGCGTCTTCTACCGGCGCCCGTACGGCTACGGCTTCTGGGCTCCGGTGGGCTACTGCTCGTTTCACCACGTCCGGCACTCGCACTTCGTGCCGGTGCGCCCGTATGGACGGACGTTTATCGTCGTCGGGCCGGGGTACGGGAGCCCGCGCTACAGACATCGCTGGTAGCCGGTCATCCCGAGCGAGGACGCGCGTGATTCCGCCGTCTGCCGCGAGGCCCTCCGAGTTCGGGATCCCTCGCTATCGCTCGGGATGACCCGCGGGGTCATCCGCCCGCGGATCGCCTACAACGTCTGCAACACCCGCGCGGTGATGAGCGCGTAGCCGGCGCGGTTCGGATGGAAGTGGTCGAGGGCGAGGCGGTCCTCCCGCCCCTCGAAGAGATCGAAGGTCGGAACGACCAGCACTCTCGGGAACGCGAGGGCCGTCTCCTCGATCACAGAGTTCCATCCCAGGATGACGGATTCGCCGACGCGGTTCTTGCTCTCGCGGCTCTCGAAGGGATCGTACAGGCCGAGCACCCGGATCGGCGCCGTCGGGTTCGCCTCCCGAACCTTCGTCAGGATCGCGCGGAGATTGCCGGCGTATTTCTCCTTGGCGCGCGTGATGGCCTCGGCGGGAGAGGCTCCGGCGTCGGAGCCGTCGAGGCGCGGAACCGAATGCGACAGGTCGTTGCCGCCGATCGAGAGCAGAATCCAGTCGGCCCGGGCCGCGAGCGACTGCACGTTGGCGCTCTCGACGAGCTCGCGCACGTCGTCGGATTCGGCGCCGTTGACCGCGAGGTTCGCGATTTCGACGGGGCCGCGCTTCTTCAGATCCTCGAAGACCTCGCGCGCGAATCCGCGGCCCGTTTCGTCTCCGGTTCCGCGTGCGAGCGAGTCGCCGAGGACGAGGAGGAGGCGCCCGCCGGCGCGGGGCGTCGGCAGTGCCGCACGCTCGGGGGCCGGTGGCGCCACGCCGATCGGCCGGCCCGAAGCGCCGCGCAGGGCAAGCGCGAAACCGGCGGCGAAGACGAGCGTCGCGACGACCGCGACGGCGGCCGGAAGCCGCCAGAGCCAGAAACGGGACGAGCCGGCCATCGCCGCATCATAGACGTGCCCGCCGCCGTCTCGGCGCGCGCGCCCGCCGGCTTGTGAGAGATTCTGGGC
>JBKPSZ010000086.1:0-17742 GCA_046735265.1 Acidobacteriota bacterium
GCGAGCAGCCTCCGTGGAGCTTCAACTTCGCCGAGGCCTCTCCTCTTTCGCTCCAGATTCCGGCCGCGCACGGCTTCGCGATTCTCCTGCCGAGCATGCCTCTGAAGCCGGAAGGGGACGTCGAGGATCCGATGCTGCGCCTGACCGAAGGCGTGCTGCCCGCCGTCGACCAGGCGATCGCGCTCGGGTTCGCCGATCCCGACCGACTCTTCGTCATGGGGCAGAGCTTCGGGGGGTTCTCGACGTATGGGCTCGTCACGCAGACGAATCGCTTCCAGGCCGCGGTCTCGCTCGCCGGACTTTCCGACTTCATCAGCCTCTACGGCCAGTTCGATGCGCGCGCCCGATACTCGGAGCATCCTCAGGACGATCTCTTCATGGCCGCCTTGATGGAATCGGCTCAGACCGGAATGGGAAGCCCGCCCTGGAAGGATCTCGGCCGCTACCTGCGCAACAGCCCGATCTTCACGGTGGACCGCGTGAAGACGCCTCTCCTGATCATCCAGGGAGATCTCGACTACGTCGCCGTCCAGCAGGGCGAGGAGTTCTTCGTCTCCCTCTACCGCCAGGGAAAGCGCGCGCGGTTTGTGCGCTACTGGGGAGAGGGCCACGTTCTCGAAAGTCCCGCCAACATCCGGGACATGTGGAATCAGGTCTACGACTGGTTGGACGAGTTCGGCGACATCTCCCGTGACGCCCGCGGGCGGCTCGTCTTCGAAGGGGATCGTGTGAAGTCGCGCAAACCTTCCCCGCCCACACCGAAATCAGGGCAGCCCGGCCAGTGAAGTGATTGCAACGGCTTGACTCGGAACTACCCCAGTGATCTAATGAACTAGTGATCTAGCTAAGTGAGCTAATTCACTGGTTGAGGTCAGGTACGAAGCCGCTTCGAGTCGATCGCGACGAATCGATTCCCCTTCACGCCCAGCTGGGCGAGCAGCTGAAACACCACATCGAAGAGGGTTTCTGGAGACCCGGCGCTCAGTTGCCGGTGGTTCGGCATTTGGCCGGTTCGCTCGGGATCAACTACAACACGGTCCGTGCGGTCTATCGCGATCTCGCCCGAAGTGGCTACGTTGTCTCACGCCAGGGACGTGGAACCTTCGTCGCTGCCTCGCCCCCCTCGTCTGGGGACCCGCTTCAGCGGATCCGGGATCGGATTGATGAAGTCTTGATGGAGGCCGGGCACGTCGGGGTGACGCCCGAGGCCTTCGCCCTCCTTGCCTATCGGCGCTCGAAGCTCTTTTCCCCCGAGACCCGGCGAGTCCGGCTTCTCTTCGTCGAGTGCAATCCCGCCGAGGTCGAATTCCACGCTCGGACGATCGCCGAGTACACGGGTGTGAAGCCGCGCAACCTACTGCTGTCGCATCTTCGCCGCCGGCGGAAGCCGCAATTTCAGGACTTCGACATCCTCGCGACCACTCTTTTCCATTACGCAGAGGTCCAGGAAATCGTCGGCCCGCGGCAACAGGTGCTGAGTCTCATGGTCGAACCGTCCTACTCGACGGTCGTTGCCCACCTGACACCTCTCGCTCCTGGCTCGCGTGTGGCGGTCGTCTGCACCAGCCGCAGGAATGCGCGGAAGATAGAGAACGCGCTGCTTGGGATCGGGCTGACGCATCTGAGATTCCTGCCGGTCGCCTTCGAGGACGAGGCGGCGATGAAGCGAGCCTTTCGAGATGCGGATGAGATCTACGTTTCACGCATGGTGACTCGTTTGCACAGGGGGACCTGGCCGGCCAACGTCCCCGTCCGTCAGTACGTTGACGTGCTCGACGCGACTTCGCTGCGACGTCTCCGTCAGGAAATCTCGCGTGTGACAGCCACGAAAGGATCGGTGGTACACCGCGGCCATGGAAGAGATCGGACCGCTTCTGTAGTGGGAGGGAGAGACAAATGAAACGTTGGAGTTCGTTCGGTTGTCTATTGATTCTTTTCGCCTGGGCGGGGGCCGGCCGTGCTGACGAGAAGTCGACGGGCGAGATCGTAGGAGTCGTTCGAAGCTCCGACGGCACTGTCGTGCCCGGGGCGACGGTCGTCCTCAGCGGAGCGGGTGTGATCAGCCGGTCGGTGACCCAGACCTCGAACACAGCGGGCCAAGTCCGCTTTTTGAACTTGAACCCCGGCGACTATGTGCTCGAGGTCACGCGGGAGGGCTTCGGAAAGGTAACCGTTCAGGTCGTCGTTCAGGTGGGCCGCACATCGGCGACGGACATCACCTTGCCGATCGCCGGTGCGGCGGAAGCCGTGACCGTTCAAGCCGAAACCGGCCTGGTGGACAAGACATCGCCCCAAATTTCGACCAACTACACTGCCCAGCTGCTCCGCGAGATGCCGATCGGATCGAATCGCGAGTGGGTCGAACTGATGGACGCGACCGCCGGCATCAACGACAAAGGAGCGTATGGAACGGGAAACGGGCTTGATCCAGAGGTGATCGACGACAAGTTCGAGAAAGGCTCGCCGAGCAGCTCATATCACTTGAACGGAGTGGATGTCAGCAATGAGCACTACGGGCTGACCTGGGTGAATCCGGAGTACGACACTATCCAGGAGGTCCAGGTTCTCGGCCCTGGCGCTTCGGCTCAGTATACAAGCTTTACCGGGGCCGTCATCAATCTCGTGACGAAGAGCGGATCGAATGATTACCACGGATCTTTGAGTGCGTACTACACCGACAAGGCTCTCATCGCGGACAACTCCAGCGGTGTCGAGGATCTGAAGACCGGAACGATCAAGTACGCCTTCGACGGCGCGGCCACGTTCGGCGGACCCATCGTAAAGGAGAAACTCCTTTTCTTCGCCGCGATCGGCTACCACCCTTCCTCGAGCGCCCCGCCGCAGTCCACGGTCTTCGATACGAGCCGCCGAGAAACGTACCAGGCACGTCTGGACTACCTTCTCAACCCCGGAAACACAATTTCCGGGATGTACAACCGCGACCCAATTAACGAAGACAACCTAGGCCTTCAGCCAGGCAGTGGCCCCGAGATCGGATATCACTACGACTTTCGGACGGACACAGGGACCGCGTCTTGGCAGGCGGTCTGGTCCACAGCGACCTTCTCGGAGCTGAAGTACGCGGGCTACAGCGGGTTCAACTTCCGAAAGCCAAACAGCCCCGCCTCGATCTCGGTGGTCGACTACGCGACAGGTCACAAGTACAACTCGTCGGGTGGTGGCAGGGAATTCAAGAACCGCCGCCATAGCGGGGCAGCGACGGCGACGCACTATGTCGATAGCTTTCTATCTGCCTCGCATGAGGTCAAGGGTGGCTTCGAGTACGAGGATGCTTATACCGAGGACTTCGCCTACTACAGCGGCAATGCGGCAATGTACTTGCTGCCTCTTGGTGATGGTCAGACCTACGTCGGCGGCTTCCTCTACGATGGTAGCCGGACGCGAAGCACGATTCGAAGAGCGGGCGCGTTTCTGCAGGATGATTTTCGCTTTGGCAAGGGAACCACGGTGAGCGCCGGGATCCGCTATGACAGACCCAAGCTGATTGACGCGTACAACGGCGACACCCTCACCGACTTCAGCCTCTGGTCTCCAAGAATCGGCGTTAGCCAAGTTCTCGGGAGCCGCTCGGCGACGGTGTTTCATGCTTCCTGGGGTCGCTACTACGACAAGCTCCTCGACTACAGCATTTCCTTCGTGGCGGGAAGCGGTCATAACCCGGCGTACTACTACAACTTCACCACGACGGAGCCAGTGAGCCCGACGGACCCCAACCTCTATAACGAACTGTTTCAACCGCAAAACTACAGCTTCACCTACAACAGTGGACGGATGCCCGTCGACCCGGATCTGAAATCGCCTTATTCGGACGCTGTGACGGCGAGCCTCGAGCATCAACTTGGCCCGCAACTCGCGATCGCAGGTCGCTTCATCTACAAGATGGATCGCGATTTCTTCGCGCTGGTCGATCGGACTCCCCACACGTACGAGCCGCTCGTGTACGACCCCGGGATGGGACTGGAACCGGTGACCGTTTACACGCGAACCGACTCGCTGCCCAACGATTATTCCGTGAGCAATGCCGACGCCTTCTTTCGGAAGCACACGATTGCCACGGTGGAGCTCCAGGGAAGACCGCTTAACGATTTCTGGTTCCGTACGTCTGTCACCTGGGAGCGGAACTCGGGGACGATCGAGAACGATTTCTCCGGTATCGGCGGATTCTCGATGGGTGATGTCTCCGACCCGAACATCAACGGACCCTTGAACAAGGGCCTGCTGACCTTCGACCGTACCTGGCAATTCAAGCTGCTCGGGACCTACTATCTGCCGCTGGATGCCTATCTCACGGCGGATTTTCGTTGGTTTTCGGGAAGGGCGTGGGCACCCGTCATCTACGGTGCGTACATTCCGGGTTTCAGTAATCCGAACTTCTTCGGAAACTCCACACTGCTTCTTGAGCGGCGAGGAAGCCGGCGCTGGGAGAACACGACACTCTTGAATCTTCGCCTCGCGAAGTCGTTCCGGCTGGGCTCGATCGGCTCCCAGCCGGGCACGCTCGAGCTCGGAGTGGACGCCGTAAATCTGTTGAACGACGGGTCGCCGGTAGACATCGGGACGTCCACCAACGGAACGTACTTTCTGGCAGGCGGCAGCAGCTTTGGAAAACCGACCAAGGTTGTCAAACCAAGGCAGTTCCGCTTCGGCGCGCGATTCGTATTCTGAAGGAGGCAGGGTGACTCTAATCGAACGACCGTTTCGCTCGGCATCGCTCTTCGTGCTGGTGATTCTCGCGGCGACGCGGGATGTTCGCGGAGCAAACGTCGCCGCTCCCCGCGTGGGAGAGACCGCGCTGGTGACGACCAGCGCCCCGAAAAGCCCTCATTACGAACTCCTCGCGGCCGCCGATCCGGCGGACCCCTCCCGGATGCTCGCCTGCTCGATGGTCCTGAACACCGAGACCGGCGGCTTCTCCGTCGCCGCTTATCTGACGACCGATGGCGCGAAAACGTGGCGACGCACCCTGGAGGTCGAGCAGGGCCGGCTCACCGGAGATCCGGCCTGCGCTTTCGGGCCGGATCGCACCGCCTTCGTCGCTGCGCTCGGCGGAGACGTTACGATTTCCGGCCAGGACGACTCCTACACTTTCGTTTACAGCTCTCAGGACGGCGGCGAGAGCTGGAAAGATCCGATTCGCTTGAGTCACACCGACCGGGAGTTCCTCACGGTCGACACGACGGACAAGAAATACCGGGGGCGTGTGTACCTGAATGCCACTGGCATCGTCAAAGCCATCGATGACGAAACGGTGTACGGCGAGAGCATGGCAATCGGCGTCGCTTTCTTTCACTCACATGACAAGGGAGTGAGCTTCGAGGGCCCCGTTCGGGTTCTTTCGTCCGGCGGCCGCTACGTGCTCGGTATGGGGAACGGGGTCGTGCTATCCGACGGTCTGTACGTCGCGATCTTCGGCGAACAGTTGGACCGCAAGGTCATCGGCGAGGCGCGGCCCGCGAAGGCCAACGCCGCGCTCAAGGTTGTGACGTCCGAGGATGGCGGCGGCCACTTCGCTCGGGCGGTCACCGTCAGCGATTGGTTCATGAACTACGGGGAGATCAACGGCTCCGCGAGCGTCGTCCCGACGATCGCTGTGGACGCGAGCGCCGGACCGTTTCGGGACCGTCTTTATGCGGTCTGGCCCGACTATCGTTCGGGCCGAGGCGAGATCCTCCTTTCGACTTCCTCGGACAGGGCGAAGACCTGGTCGAAGCCCACCCTCGTCAACGACGATCTGGCCGTCTCCCGCCGTGACGGCAAGAAAGGCCCCGACAACAGCCTGCCGGTCGTCGCCGTCAATTCCTCAGGGGTCGTCGCGGTCTCGTGGTACGACCGGCGCGACGACCCGAAGAATCTCGCTTGGACGCAGCGGATGGCGTTCTCGTTGGACGGCGGCGAGACCTTCGGGCCGAGCGTGCGCATACCGGAGTCTTCCTACGACCCGTCCCGGGCCGACTCCGCTATCCCGTTCGAATCCTTCGTCTCCGGCGGAGCCAAGAGAATGGAGTCCGAGAAAAGCGACAAGATCGAGATGCGCAGCAACGGAGGCTTTTATTTCAACGGCGGACACACGAGCGGGTTGGTTGCCGACGCCGCGGGCGCTTTTCACCCGTTCTGGATCGACAACCGTACCGGAATCGCTCAGATTCGGACGGCTTCCGTGCCAGTGTCCGAGCGTCCCATCCGCAACGGAGATGATCGGCTCGCGAATCTGGAGGATCTCTCGAAGGTCCTCACGCTTTCGGTCAGCCACCTTACGTTCGAGCGCCCGCACAGCGTAATCTCGTTCGACGCTGCCGTCGAGAACACGTCGGAGACGCCGGTCTCGGGGCCGATCTATCTCCGGATGCTCTCGGCGCGCTCGATGCTGGGAATTCTCGAGCTCGCCGGAGGCAGCGGCCCCTCCGAGCGTCGCCCGACCGGGGCAGTCTTCGATTACACGCCGCTGCTGAAGTCCGGCGGCCTGAAGCCGGGCGATCGCTCGGCCTCGCGGCACTTCGAGTTTCGAATCGTTGGGAGCGGCGCTCTCGAGCCCGAACCTCCTGATCGCCAACCCGTGGGGTGGTTCGGCTTCGACGCCCGCCTCTATGGTCCGGCCGTCGGAAAGAAATGAAGGTTCCCGTCCGGCGAAATCGCGATAATCGGCCCCGGTGAACCAGACCCCGAGGCCGGTGGGTCGTTATCGGTGGATCGCCGCGATCTCCGGGATCCTCGCCATTCTCCTGATCGCCACCGGTTGGCTTCTCCGCCGGTCAAGAGAGGGAATGCGCGCGGGAAGCTGGAAGGGAAACAACGTTCTGTTCGTCACGATCGACACCTTGCGCGCTGACCGGCTGCCAGCCTACGGCGGGAAGAATCTCGAGACCCCCGCGATCGACGCGCTCGCCGCCCGCGGCGTGCTCTTCGAGCGCTGCGTGACCGCGACGCCGCTCACGCTTCCGTCGCACACGACGATTTTCTCTGGGACGCTTCCGGTCCATCACGGCGTGCGGGACAACGGGGCGTTCACCGTGCCTGCAGAGCTGCCGCTCCTGGCCGAGCTCTTCCATGCGCGCAGGTATTCGACGGCGGCGTTCGTCTCCGCCTTCGTCCTCGACTCGCGCTGGAAGTTGAACCGCGGATTCGATGTCTACTTCGACCAGTTCGACACGCGCAAGCAAAACCTCCTCTCGATCGGCGACATCGAGCGTCCGGCGGGAGACACGGTGGACGCGGCGCTCGGTTGGCTGAAGCGCCGCGACCCTGGGAAGCCTTTCTTTCTCTGGGTCCACCTCTTCGACCCGCACGCGCCCTACGCGCCGCCCCCCCCGTTCTCGGAGCAGTATAAGGAACACCCGTATCTCGGAGAGATCGCCTACGCGGACTCGGAGCTCGGTCGGCTTCTCCGCTCGATCGAAGCCGACGGCCTCGGGGACCGCACGGCGATCGTGCTGGCGGGCGACCACGGCGAATCCTTGGGAGAGCATGGGGAGAACGGGCACGGCTTCTTCCTTTACGAGCCCTCGCTGCACGTGCCGTTAATCATCGTTGCTCCACGGGGAAAAAGAGCGATGCGCCGAAAGGATCTCGTCTCTCTGGTCGACGTGATGCCGACGGTCGTGGATCTGGCGGGCCTGGCGCTTCCTCCCGGCGTGCAGGGGAGGAGCCTCGTGCCGCTTCTCTCCGGCCGGGGGCGCCTCGAAGAGAAGCCCGTCTATTCCGAGTCGTATTACGCGCGTCTCCACTTCGGCTGGAGCGAGCTCGCATCGATCCAGGACGGCCGCTACAAGCTCGTGGAGTCTTCCGATCCCGAGCTCTACGACCTCGAGTCCGATCCGGGAGAGCAGCAAAACTTCGCTGCGCGCGACCGCGATCGCTACCTCGCGTTGAGGCGACAGCTCACGAGCCTGACCGCGGAATGGGCGAGCCATCCCTTGAACGCGCAGCCGGCCGTCTCCGACCCCGAATCTGCCCGTAAACTCGCTTCGCTCGGATACCTGACAGGCGCCTCGCCGCCTCGTGCCGGCGGAGAAGGACCGCCTCCTTCTCCCCGGGCGAAGCTCGACCTCTACAACAAGTTGAACGCCGCCCTCGCCGCCGGTCCGTCGGATCCGGGCAAGGCGGAGAAGATGCTTGCCGAGATCCTGAAGGAAGACCCGGCCGTCGTGGACGCCCGCGTGGCTCTGGCGAACGTGCGCCTGAAGCAGCATCGATGGGCGGACGCGATTCCGGACCTCGAAGAATCGCTTCGCGAGCGCCCCGGAGACGTCACGCTCGGGATCTCACTCGCGATGGCGCTTCGCTCGGCCGGCCGGCCGGGCGATGCGGAACGGCTCCTCGAGAATCGCATCGGGAACGGGCTCTCGGATGCGCGGCTTCCGTTTCTCCTCGGCGTGATCGCCGAGGGCAAGGGGGACCGGGCGGCGGCGGACGCCTGGTTCGGAAAAGCGCTCGCCGCCGATCCCCATTCGGCGCCGTCGGCCAGCGCGTTCTCCGAAGTCCTGCTGAACCGCGGGGATCTCGACGGCGCGCTCCGCGAGGCCGACCGCGCGATCGCGCTCGACCCGCGCGTCGAAGGGGCCCACTACTGTCGCGGTGCGGTGCTCGAGCGCCGGGGAGACGCGGCGGAAGCTTTCGAAGAGTACGGACGCGAGGTCGCGAACAACGCCGTCTCGGAGCGGACGTTTCAGTCCCTGATGAACCTCGGTCGCCGGCTCGGCCGACTGCCGGAAGAATCGACGTTCCTTGAGGCCTCGATCCACCGGCATCCCGACGCCACGCTGCCGCGCCTCTACCGATCGCGCAATCTCCTCGACAGGGCCGAGGATCTGCAGGATGCGGTCGAGCTCGCCGAATCGGGCCTCGAGCTGGCTTCGACCGACCGGCAGAAGGCCTTTGCATGTCTCCTTCTCGCCGATCTTTTCGACCGACTCGGAGACCCGGGACGGTCGCACCAGTTTGCGGAGAGGGGAAAGGCGCTCGCGCGAGGAGGCTAGCTCCGGCCACTCCGCCGTGGCGCGCCGGTGACCGAGGCCGGCGTCGTTCAAGCACGTGGGACGGTCAGCTGAAGGCTGACGGAGTGGCTCGAACATGAAGACGTTTCTCTTCGCGCTGTTGACGATCGTCGCTTCTCCTGCCGAAGTGTCGGAACGGGAGCTGCAGGACGCGTCCGGCCGACCGGTGCCCGGAGCACGCCTGTTCCTCGGGGAGGTCGAGGTCGCCGGGACCGGCCCCGACGGAAAATTCCGGCTCTCCGGCGCGCCGGCGCCACCGTTCGAGCTGACGGTCTTCGACGCGCGGGGCGCGTGGCTCGGGCGCGTCCTCGTCTCCGACGGCGGCGATCAGGTTCTGCGGCTCGGGCCGGCGACGGAAGAGCGGGTCACCGTGCGGGGCGCGGTTCCGGTCGAGACCCAGGCCGCTCCCGCGGCCGCGGTCAGCGTGATCACCGAACGGGAGATCCGCGAGAGCCGGCCCAACCAGCTCGCCAACTCCCTCGTCCTCGTGCCCGGATCGGGGTCTCTCGAGGAAGGCCACTCGGTCGTGCCGACGCTGCGAGGCATGGCCCGGGGCCGGACGCTCATCCTGCTCGACGGCGGACGGGTGACGGCGGAGCCCCGTGCGGGACCCTCGGCCACCTACCTCGACCCGGTGACGCTCGACTCGGTCGAGGTCTCGCGCGGACCGGGATCCGTCGCCTACGGCTCGGACGCCTTCGGCGGCGTCATCAACGTCACGACGAAGTCGCCGGGCGCCTCCGGCTTCGCAGGGCAGTTCTCGGCGGCCGGCCGGACCGTCGACGACAGCGTCACCGGGAACGTGGCGCTCGATTTTCCGGTCGGCGCGGGCGGTCTGCTCGTCCAGGGCCACTGGCGCGACTTCGACGACTACGACTCCTCGGAGGGCACGATCGAGAACTCCGCCGCCGAGTTCTACGGCTGGTCGGCGCGCGGGCTCGTGCCGCTCGGAGATTCGAGCCTGACGCTCGGATTCGAGTACGACCGCGGCCGCGAGATCGGCAAGCCCGCCACCGACTCGAACGTGACCCGAGCTTTCTACCCGCTCGAGAACTCGAGCCGGGCGAGCTTCGACCTCGAGCTCCCCGCGAATCAGGGGTTCGACGAGGTCCGGGTCCAGGGGTTCTGTGAAACCTACCGCCTCGTGACCGACCGCGAGCGGCAGCCCACCGCGACGGTCACCCGGCGTCTCGCGCGAGCGGACGTCGACGCCGACGACGCGAGCGTGCGGGCGGTCGGGTCGCGCGCTCTCGGCGCGGGGCGCCTGCGCACCGGGCTCGACTTCAACACCCGGTTCGATCTGCACGCATCCGGGCTCACGGTCAACTACGACTCGCAGGGGAATCCGACCGGCGAGATCCGGGAGACCTCGATCGAGAACGCGCAGCGCTTCGACGTCGGCGCGTTTCTGGAAGCGGACCAGCCTCTTCTCGACGGAAAAGTGCTCGCGGCGGGAGGGCTTCGCGGCGACTGGGTTCGGAGTCAGAACTTCGGCGGCTACTTCGGAACGCAGTCGGTGACTCGCGGAGCTCTCTCCGGATACGCGGCGGCGACTTACGCTCCGCAATCCACCTGGAGCGCGACGTTCCAGTACGGTCACGGATTCCGCGATCCGACCCTTTCGGATCGTTACTTTCGAGTCGTCTCCGGCCGCGGTTTCGTCACCGGGAATCCGGATCTCGATCCCGAGACCTCCGACCGCCTCGACTTTGCCTTCCGTTCCGGCATCGGCTCGTCTCTGCGCCTCGCCGCCTACGGATACCTCTTCTGGATCGGGAACCTGATCGAGCGGTATCAAGACGGGGACGACTTCTTCTTTCGAAACCGGGGAAAGGCGCGCTTCGAGGGGATCGAGCTCGAGGCCGACCTCGACATCGCGCGCGGCTGGACGCTTCGCGCGACGGGCACTTACGCGTACGGGGTGATCCTGGACGACGACACTCCCGCCGCCGACGTTCCGGCCCAGAACGTGACCCTCTCCGTGACGAACCGGCCGACGGATCGGATCTGGTGGTCGTTGCGCGGCCGCGCGGTGCGGCGCGACGGCCGGCCCGGCCCCGTCGAGATCGTCCCCCCGGGATTCGCCACGCTCGACGTCCTCGCGGGGTGGGAGTTCGTGCGCGGCTTCCAGGCGCAGGCCCTGCTGACGAATCTCTTCGACAAGGGGTACCGCGAGACGCCGGATCCGGTGGCGGTTCTGGCGCCGGGCCGCGCATTCAGCCTCGCTTTTTTGGGAAGGTTCTGAGGCCGCGCGCTGGCGATATTCTCGAATGGCCCGGAGGCGCTCCATGAACTTCACCAAGACGACCCTCCTCCTCGGATTCCTGACGGGACTCTTCCTGCTCGGGGGATATCTGCTGGGCGGCCAGCAGGGCGCGCTCTTCGCGCTGGGGCTCGCGGCGGTCATGAACTTCGTCTCCTACTTCTGGAGCGACAAGATCGTCCTCTCGGCCTATCGGGCGAAGCCGGTGTCCGAAGCGGAAGCGCCGAGGCTCTACGCCACGATGCACCGTCTCTCGCAGAAGGCCGGCATTCCGATTCCGCGCCTCAACGTGGTGGAGAGTCCCGCCTTGAACGCCTTCGCCACGGGGCGCAACCCCCAGCACGCCGCGGTCGCGGCGACGAGCGGGATCCTGGAGGCTTTGAGCGAGGAAGAACTCGAAGGCGTCCTCGGGCACGAGCTCTCCCACGTCTTGAATCGCGACATCCTGATTTCCTCGGTCGCGGCGACGCTCGCCGGGGCCCTGACCTATCTCTCGCGTTTCGCTCTCTTCACGCCGCACAG
The DNA here is from genome assembly GCA_046735265.1 of Acidobacteriota bacterium. Classification (GTDB taxonomy): domain Bacteria; phylum Acidobacteriota; class Thermoanaerobaculia; order UBA5066; family Gp7-AA6; genus DATBFU01. The sequence continues at coordinate 11,797 of JBKPSZ010000086.1, forward strand.
CGACGAGAACGGCCGCCGCGGCTCGAATCCGCTCGCGATCCTCTTCGTCTTCCTGGCGCCGGTGGCCGCGGTTCTGATCCAGCTCGCGATCAGCCGGAGCCGCGAATACGGCGCGGACGCCTCGGGTGCGAAGCTGCTGGGGAATCCTCGTCCGCTCGCGAGCGCGCTCGAAAAGCTCGAAGCCAACTCCAAAAGGATTCCGCTCGAGACCGCGACACCCGCCACAGCGCATCTCTGCATCGTCAACCCGTTGACGGGCGGGGCGATCGCGTCCCTCTTCTCGACGCACCCGCCCATCGCGGAACGGATCCGCCGCCTTCTCTCGATGCCGATCGGGTCCTGAGCCGCTTTCGACTTTTCTCCGCTAGAATCGCGGCCGCACCTCGATGACATTGGCCGCGGGCACCCGGCTCGGACCCTACGAGATCGTCGCGCCTCTGGGCGCCGGCGGGATGGGGGAGGTCTATCGCGCCAAGGACCCGCGCCTGGGACGAGAGGTCGCGATCAAGGTGCTGCCCGCCTCTTTTTCGCAGGATGCGGATCGCCTGAAGCGCTTCGAGCAGGAGGCGCGCGCCGCGTCCGCGCTGAACCATCCCAACATCGTCACCGTCCACGACATCGGCTCGGCGGGCGGCGCCGCCTTCATCGCGATGGAGCTCGTCGACGGCGCGAGTCTCCGGCAGATGCTGTCCTCGGGCGCGCTGCCCGAGAAGAAGATGCTGGAAATTGCGACACAGATCGCCGAGGGGCTGGCCAAGGCGCATTCGGCCGGTATCGTCCACCGGGACCTGAAGCCCGAGAACGTCGTCGTCTCGAGGGACGGCTTCGTCAAGCTGCTCGACTTCGGCCTGGCCAAGCCGTTCACGGCTCCGTCGGGGCAGGCCTCGGGAGCGCCGACGATCGCTCCTCAGGAGACGGAGCCCGGAACCGTCCTGGGAACGGTCGGCTACATGTCCCCCGAGCAGGCGAGCGGCCGGCCCCTGGATTTCCGGTCGGACCAGTTCGCCCTGGGCTCGATCCTCTACGAGATGGCGACGGGCAAGCGCGCCTTCCAGAAGTCGACGGGCGCCGAGACGCTGTCCGCCATCATCCGCGAGGAACCCGAGCCGGTCGAGCGCGCGAATCCCCGCGCTCCGGCGCCGTTCCGATGGATCATCGAACGATGCCTCGCGAAGGATCCCGAGGACCGCTACGCCGCGACCCGCGACCTCGCCCGCGATTTGAAGAGCGTGCGCGAGCACATCTCGGAAGTGGCGTCGTCCACGTCGGGCGCCGCGATGGCGGCGACGGTTCGGCCCCGCTCGCGAGGACTCGCGGTCGCGATCGGCGCGGCGGCGCTTCTCGCGGCCGGCCTGATCGCCGGCTCGCTGCTCCAGAAGCGGATCGGGAAGGTCGAGCCACCGTCGTTCCATCAGCTCACCTTCCGGCGCGGCGAGATCCAGTCGGCGCGGTTTGCCCCGGACGGGCAGACGGTCGTCTACACGGCCGCCTGGGCCGGAAAGCCGATGGAGATCTTCCTGAGGCGCCTCGAGAGTCCGGAGTCTCGGCCCTCGGGTCTCGTCGGCGACGAGCTGCTGGCGGTGTCGGCCGCCGGAGACATGGCGGTCGCGCTCAACCGGAAGCTGTCCGATGTCGCGTTCATCCGAACTGGCCGCCTCGCATCGACGAGCATCGCCGGCGGAGTGACTCCCCGGGAGATCCTCGACGACGTCGAGTGGGCGGACTGGGCGCCGAACGGGAAGGACCTCGCGGTCGTCCGCAGTGTCGCCGGCCGGAACCGTCTGGAGTATCCGCTCGGCAAGGTGCTCTACGAGACGGCCGGCTGGATCGGAAGCCTGCGGATCTCGCGCAGCGGAGACTCCGTCGCATTCTGCGATCACACGACGCAGGGCGATGACGGAGGATCGGTCGCCGTCGTGGACCGCTCGGGAACGCGGAAGACCCTCTCCGGCGTCTTCTCGACGGTTCGGGGGCTCGCCTGGTCGCCGGGCGATCGGGAGGTCTGGTTCACCGGTACGGAAGCCGGAGGAAACCGGGCGCTGCATGCCGTAACGCGGGCGGGCGGGCATCGGCTTCTGGCGCGGGGGACCGGTTCGTTGACCCTTCAGGACGTCGCTCCGGACGGCCGCATTCTGGTCGCCGACGATCGCTACCGGCAGGGGATCATCCGCTCCTCGCCTGGCGAGAAGGAGCGTGACCTTTCCTGGCTCGACTTTTCTTCCTCGCGAGACCTTTCCCGCGACGGAACGCTCCTTCTCTTCGACGAGACCGGCGAAGGCGGCGGCGAAGGCTATTCCGTGTACATCCGCCGGACCGATGGCTCCCCTGCGACCCGGATCGGCGACGGCGTGGGCTCTCGTCTCTCGCCCGACGGAAAGTGGGCGCTGGCGGTCGCGCCGTCCCGGTCGAAGGCGATTCCCGTCCACATCGCCCTTTATCCGACCGGAGTCGGCGAAGCGAGGCATCTGACGGACGAGGGCCTGATCGTCCAGGCGGCCGATTGGCTGCCCGACGGAAAGACGATTCTCTTCACGGCGAACGAGCCGGGACGGGGGGTGCGCCTCTACGTCCGCTCGCTCGACGGCGGGAAGCCGCGCGCGTTCTCGCCCGAGGGATATCGCGGTCTCCGACGCGGCGTCTCGCCGGACGGCAAGTGGGTGCTCGCGTCCGGTCCGGATGGGCGCGTCTATCGGTATCCGGTTGCGGGAGGCGAGCCGATCGCCGTCCCTGAAATCTCGGGCCGGGATCGCCTGGACGGATGGGCGGCCGACGGCCGGTCGATTTTCGTGCATAACCGGGGAGAGCTTCCGGCGCGCGTCTATCGCCAGGACGTCGAAACCGGGCAGAAGAGCCTCTGGAAGGAAGTGATGCCCCTGGAGACGGCCGGACTCGGCGACGTGGCGGGCGTCATGATCACTCCGGACGAGCGTTCATACATCTACGGCACCGCGTGGACGCTCTCCGATCTCTATCTCATCGAGGGGGTCAAGTGACTCTTTCCGCCGGCACCCGGCTCGGACCGTACGAGATTGTCGCGCCTCTGGGCGCCGGCGGGATGGGGGAGGTCTACCGCGCCAAGGACCCGCGCCTGGGACGGGAGGTCGCGATCAAGGTGCTGCCGGCGTCTCTCGCGGCCGACACGGACCGCCTCCATCGATTCGAGCAGGAAGCGCGATCCGCCTCGGCCCTGAATCACCCGAACATCGTCACGATCTACGAGATCGGCACCTCCGGCGCCGACTCCTACATCGCGATGGAGGTCGTCGAGGGATCGAGCCTGCGCGCCGCGATGGCCGGCGGGGCCACTCCGACACGCAAGCTCCTCGACATCGGCGCCCAGATCGCCGACGGGCTCGCGAAGGCGCACGCCGCTGGAATCGTCCACCGGGACCTGAAGCCCGAGAACGTGATGGTCTCGAAGGACGGTTTCGTCAAGCTCCTCGACTTCGGCCTGGCGAAGCTCTTCATCGCTCCCACCGAACAGACCTCGGGAGCCGCGACCTTCGCGCCGCAGGAGACGCAGCCGGGCACGGTGCTCGGAACGGTCGGCTACATGTCGCCGGAGCAGGCCGCCGGACGCTCGGTGGACTTCCGTTCCGATCAATTCGCGCTCGGCTCGATCCTCTACGAGATGGCCACGGGCAGGCGGGCTTTCCAGAAAGCGACGGGCGCGGAGACGCTCTCCGCGATCATCCGGGACGAGCCGGAGTCGGTCGAGCGGATCAATCCCCGCACTCCCGCGCCGCTGCGCTGGATCGTCGAGCGGTGCCACGCAAAGGATCCGGAAGATCGCTACGCCTCGACCCGCGACCTGGCGCGCGACCTGAAGTCGATCCGGGACCACCTTTCCGAGACGACGTCGCCGTCTGCCGCGCACGAGGTCGAAGCGGCGCGGCGTTGGCCGCTCGGAAGAATCGGCGCCATTGCCGCCGGCCTCCTTCTGGCCGCCGCGCTCGGCTTCCTCGCGGCGAGGAGGTTCGCCGCGCCGTCCCAGCCTACGTTTCAACGACTGACGTTCCAGCGCGGCACCGTCTCCGCGGCACGCTTCGGACCCGACGGACAAACGGTGTTCTATTGCGCGGCCTGGGAAGGCGGCACACCGCGGATCTTCTCGCTGCGGCCGGGCACGCCCGAATCCTCGGCGCTCGCCCTGCCCCCGGCGAACCTCCTGGCCATCTCCTCGGGAGGAGAGATGGCGGTGCAGCTCGAGCCCAAGATCGCGGTCACCGGCTTCGCTCTCGTCGGAACGCTCGCGCGAGCGCCGCTGTCGGGCGGCGCCCCCAAGGAAGTTCTGACCGACGTGAGCTTCGCCGAGTGGGCGCCCGGCCGATCGGATCTGGCCGTCGTCCATCGGGTCTCGGGCAAGGAGCGGCTCGAATTTCCGATCGGCAAGGTGCTCTACGAGACCGGGGGCTGGCTTCAGGGCCCGCGCTTCTCTCCGGACGGGAAGCGAATCGCGTTCATCGAGCATCCCAGCAACGGCGACGACGGGGCGGTCGCCGTCGTCGACGTCGCATCCGGAAAGAAAACGGATCTGGCGGCCGGCTGGGCCACCGTCCAGGGCCTCGCCTGGGGGCCGGGCGGCCGAGAGGTCTGGTTCACCGCGGCGCGTGAGGGAATCGAGCGCGAGATCTTCGGCGTCGGGCCTTCCGGGAAGCTCCGGCTCATCCGGACGATGCAGGGAACTCCGGCGCTCCTCGACCTGCGGCCCGACGGCAGCGCTCTTCTGACCGAAGACGACTATCGCTCGAGCGCGATCGTTTTCCTCCCGTCACAACCGGCGGGGAAAGATCTGACGTGGTTCGACTGGTCGAGCGACCGCGCGTTGTCCGCCGACGGCAAGTTTCTCCTCTTCGACGAATCGGGGGAGGGGGGCGGACCGGCGGGCGGCGTCTATCTGCGGTCGACGGATGGATCGCCGGCGGTGCGTCTCTCGGACGGCCTCGCCGTGGCGCTCTCTCCGGACGGCGCCTGGGTGCTCACGAGGGCCCTGACGACGCCCCCTCACTTCGTCCTCGTTCCTGTGCGGGCCGGCCAGCCGCGCGATCTGCCGCCCGACAACTTCTCGCGGTCGGCGTACGGCGCCTTCTTCCCCGACGGCGAGCGCTTCGTCTTCGAAGCGAGCGCGCCGGGGCAGGGGACGCGCCTTTACGTCCAGTCGCTCTCCGGCGGAGCTGCCCGCGCCATCTCCGCCGAGGGGATCAACCCGACCCGCCACTTCGTCTCTCCCGACGGGCAGTGGGTTTCGGCGGTCGGCCCCGACTTCCGGGTTCACCTCTATCCGACGGCGGGGGGCGAGCCGCGGGAGCTACCGTCGTCCAAGCCCGACGACTACCCGGGGGGCTGGACCGCCGACGGCAAGGGCATCTACATCGCGCGGCAGGGCATACCTTGCCTGGTCGACCTGATCGAGGTCGCGACGGGCAAGCGCACTCCCTTCCGGCAGCTCGGCGGGCCCGACGCCGCCGGTGTGACTTCGTTCGGGCCGGCGCGCGTCACGCCGGACGGGCGGACCGTTATCATCGGCCAGCAGCGCGTGCTCTCGACGCTCTATCGGATCCGGAACCTGCGCTGACCCGCGCCTCCGGCACGCGGTCCAGCTCCGGCGAGAAATTGCTCAGTTTGACCACGCGCGTCCGGTAAAATCCGCGCACATTCGATGGCACTCTCGAGCGGCACCCGGCTCGGGCCTTACGAGATCACGACACCTCTGGGCTCGGGCGGAATGGGCGAGGTTTATCGGGCGCGCGACGAACGGTTGAAGCGCGACGTCGCGATCAAGGTGCTGCCGGCGTCCCTGTCTCAGGACCCGGATCGCCTGAAGCGCTTCGAGCAGGAGGCCCAAGCGGCGGGCGTCCTGAACCACCCAAACATCACGGCCGTGTACGACCTCGGGTCGCACGAGGGATCGCCGTACATCGTGACCGAGCTGCTCGAAGGGGAGAC
>JBKPSZ010000087.1:0-20075 GCA_046735265.1 Acidobacteriota bacterium
GCGCAAACCGAGCGCGAGGATGACCTAGATTCGCCGGAGGACATGCGAATGAATCGGAAGATCGTCTGGATCCTGACGGCGAGCCTCCTCGGCGCTTTGGGCGCGGAAATATCCGCGTCTCCCGCCCCGTCGGATGCCCCGGCGCCGGCCCCGGAAGCGTCGCGAAAGGAGTCGAAAGGCATGAACCACGCCCAGGGGACTTTCGACGTGAAGCTGACGCCGGCCGCGCCGGACGACGCGGCGGCCGCCGCTCCGGGTCGCCTGTCGATCGAAAAGCAGTTCTACGGCGACCTCGAGGGCGTCAGCCGCGGTCAGATGCTGACGGCCACGACCGCCGTCCAGGGTTCGGCGGGATACGTCGCGATCGAGCTCGTCCGGGGAACTCTCGCCGGGCGGACCGGTACGTTCGTTCTCCAGCACACGGGGACGATGACGCGCGGCGCGCCCGAGCTGTCAGTCACCGTCGTGCCCGACTCCGGAACGGAAGGGCTCGAAGGGATCTCCGGACGGATGTCGATCCGCATCGCCGACGGGAAGCACTTCTACGACTTCGAGTACGAGCTGCCGAAGAAAGCCGGAGCCGGCCGGAAGTGATTGCGGGGGAGGGAGAGATGGGGAACCGCAGGGAGTTTTTCGAGACGGGAGTGCACGGCTGTCTGGGCACGCTGACGATTGCCGCGACCGCGACGACCGTGGTGACCACGGCGACCGCCTCGGCCGCGCCCCCCGAAGATGTTGCGGCGAAGGCCGGTGCTCAGCGATTCCTCCTCGTCGGTCTCTGCGGCTCGGAGAACCCGACGCGCGCGAACTTCCCCTTCGTCTGGGCCGCGGCGTTGAAGGAGGCGGGCCACGAGGTCCGGATCGAGCTCGCCGGCGACGGCACGGTGATGATGCGCACGGTCGTGGCGAACAACGTCACCGCCGTCGGGTGGCCCCCCTTCCGCGAGGCGCTCGCCACTGTGGTGGACCACAAGATCCCGATCTACATCTGAAAGGCCTGCGCGACCGCCCGTGGGGTGGCCGAATCCGACTTCGAAGGGAAGAACGCGCAGTTCACGAACCCGCAGATCACGGCCGCGACAATGGGCTGGGCGACGAAGATCCTCGTGGTTTGATCGCCTCGGTGCCGTCGGGGAGGGAAGCGACGATCTAGGCGATTCCCTTCCGGAGCGCCGCCTCCATGCGGCCGCAGAAGACGTCGATGTCGTCGGGCGTCGTGTAGACGTTCGGCGTGATCCGAAGCCCGTTGAACTCCGGATGGACGATCGGCGTCGTCATGACCCGGTTCTTCTCCCAGAGCCATGCCTGGAGCTTCTCGGTGTCGAGCCCCTCGACGTGGACGAGGCCGATCCCGCAGGACTCCGTGTCGTTCAGCGGGGTCAGGACCCGGACGCGGGGATCGGCGGCCGTCAGCCGTTTCGCCCAGCGGTCGCGAAGCCACCGGAGGCGGGCGGCCTTCCGCTCCGCGCCGATGCCTCGATGGAAGGCGAGCGCCGCCGAAATGGCGTTGTGGTTGGCGGCGGGGTGCGTCCCGATCTCCTCGTATTTCCGGACGTTCTCGTCCATCGAGGCCGGCGCCGCCATGAGGGGCCAGATCTTCTTCTGCTTCTCCTTGCGGACGTAGAGGAAACCGGTGCCGATCGGCGCGAAGAGCCACTTGTGGAGGCTCGTCCCGTAATAGTCGCACTCGAGGTCGTCGCGCTTGAAAGGGAAGTGGGCGAAAGCGTGCGCGCCGTCGACGAAGACCTCGATGTTCCGCTGGCGCGCCATGCGGACGATCTCGCGGACCGGGAGGATCTGTCCCGTCAGGTTCGTGATGTGCGTGACCTCGATGACCCGGGTGCGCGGCGTGATCGCGCGCCGGAACCGGTCGACCACGTCGGCGGCGGAAGGCGGCGGAACCGGGAACGAGATGGGCTTGACGACGATCCCGTCGCGCCGCGCGCGCTGGTCCCAGCTCGTGATCATCCGCGGGTAGTTCTGGTTCGTCAGGACGACCTCGTCGCCGGCCTTGAGCTCGATTCCGAAGATGAGCGTCTCCAGCGCCTCCGAGGCGTTGCGGACGATCGCGAGCTCCTCCGGATCGCATCCGAACTCCTCCGCGAGCCCCCGGCGCGCCGACTCGATCCGCGGCTCGAGAACGTTCCACATGTGGTGGACCGGGATCTCGTTGGAGAAGCGCAGATCCTGGATCATCGCCTCGAGCACGTGCGCCGGAGCGGGGCTGCATCCGCCGTTGTTCAAGTTGACGAGGGTTCGGTCCGTGTCGAAGGCCCGCGCGATCTGGGACCAGTACGACTCGTCGCCGGCGAGCTCGACGGGCGCCTTGCCCCCCGCCGCGTGGGACGCGTCGCGAAGGGCGGCTCCGGCGACGGCCCGAAAGGAGGGGAGCAGGGACGCCGACAGGCCGGTCAGAAGCGCGCGGCGGTGGAGCGGCATGGGTCCTCCTCAGGCGTCCGTTTTCGGGATTTTAGCCCCTCCCGGGAGGCGTCTCGTCCCTCCCCGTGATGAGGCGCGCGCCGCGCTGCCAGGTCAGGTAGGACCAGGCCCACTCGAAGAAGACGAGGACGCGGCTGCGGAAGTCGATGAGCTTCATGATGTGGACGAAGCACCAGAAGAGCCAGGCGGGATAGCCCGAGAAGCGGAGCCACGGCAGGTCCGCGACGGCCGCCGAGCGGCCGATGACGGCGAGGCTTCCGAGGTTGCGATAGTGGAAAGGGAGAGATCCCTTCCCGTTGAGCGCCCGCCGGATGTTTCGAGCAGCGTGCCGGCCCCCTTGAATCGCGGGCTGCGCCACGCCGGGAAGCGGCTCGCCCGTCTGATGCGTGAAACGCGAGAGATCTCCGACGACGAAGACTTCCGGATGGCCGGGGATCGACAGATCGGGCTCGACCGACAACCGTCCCGCGCGGTCGAGCGGCGCGCCGAGGGACCGGGCGAGCGGAGAGGCGAGAACGCCGGCCGTCCAGAGGATCGTCTCCGCGCGGATCCGGTCGCCGCCCACGACGACGGCCCCGGGCGCGATGTCGCTCACGGCGGCGCCCTCGCGGACCTCGACGCCCATCCGGACGAGCTCGGCCTTCGCCTTGAGCGAGAGCTCCGCCGGGAACGCGGGCAGGATGCGCGGGCCGGCCTCCGCGAGAACGATTCGCGCTTCCCGGGGGTCGATCGACCGGAAGTCGAACACCAGGACGTGGCGGGCGATCTCCGCGATCGCGCCCGCGAGCTCGGCCCCCGTCGGTCCGCCTCCCACGAGCACGAACGTGAGGAGAGCGCGGCGCCGGGCCGGATCGGTCTCGCGCTCGGCGCGTTCGAAGGCGAGGAGGATCCGGCGACGGATCTCGAGGGCGTCCTCGAGGGTCTTCAAACCCGGTGCATAGGGCTCCCAGCCGTCATGGCCGAAATAGGCGTGCCGGGCTCCGGTCGCGACGATCAAGAAGTCGTACGGGAGGCGCCCGTCCTCGAGCCAGACCTCGCGCGCCACGGGATCGACGCGCGCCACCTCGGCGAGGAGGACGCGGGCGTTTGCCTGATCCCGGAGGATCGAGCGGATGGGGTAGGCGATGTCCCCGGGCGAAAGCGTGGCGGTCGCGACCTGGTACAGGAGCGGCTGGAAGAGGTGATGGTTGCGGCGGTCGACGACCGTCACATCGACGGGGGCGTCCGCGAGCTCGCGGACCGCGGAGAGCCCGCCGAAGCCCGCACCGATGACGACGACCCGAGGACGAACCGGCGCGCTCACGGCCCGATTCTCATGCAGGGATCGCGCCGGCGCCGTCGCTGTAGAATCCCGCCTTCCATGTCCACGGCCACGACCGGAAAGCTTCTCTTCCGCAAGGTGGAGAAGGCGCTCGAGGCGATCGAGGGGGCGTCGGACCCGTCCTCGACGATCACCCAGACGGCGACGACAGTGCTCGAGCAGTTCGCGGACGCCCTCGGCGTGCGGGGCGGACGGCTCTACGAGCACCGGGACGGCGGCTACGAGCTCGTCCGGACCTTCGGAGGCGTACCGGCGATTGCGCCGGGGCTCTTCATCCCGGAGACGTACGCGCCGATCGAGCAGGTCGTCGACGAAGGGGTCGTCGTCATGGACCTGTCGGCGCCCGGCGTGGACGCCGAGCTCGAGCGCCGGCTCGGGGCGGAGCGTTTCGCCGCGATCGCCGTCGGCGACGACGAATACGTCCTCTCCTTCACCGTGGATCCGACCGCTTCCGACGAGGACCTCCTGGCGGCGCTCGGCATCCTGCGCCACGCGGTGGATCAGAAGTTGAAGCAGGACCGGTACGTCTCGGCGTTGAAGGAAGCCCGCAACATCCAGATGTCGATCCTCCCCAAGCGGGCCCTGCGCCGCGGCGAGATCGAGATCTCGGGCTTCACGACGCCGGCCGAGCTCGTCGGCGGCGACTACTTCGACTTCATCCCCGTCTCGGACCGGATCCTCGGCGTCGCGATCGCCGACGCCTCGGGGCACGGTCTGCCGGCGGCGCTGCAGGTCCGGGACGTGTACACGGGCCTGCGGATGGCGGTCGAGCGCGACTTCAAGATCACGCGGACGGTCGAGCGGCTGAACCGCATCATCCACGAGTCGCGGCTGACGACGCGGTTCGTCTCCCTCTTCTACGGAGAGATCGAGGACAACGGCAGCTTGATGTACGTCAACGCCGGCCACCCGCATCCGCTGCACTTCCATTCGCTCTCCGTCACGCCGCTCGTGCAGACGGGGCTCGTCCTCGGCCCCACGGGGAACGCGACTTACAGCCGGGGCTATCGGAGGCTCGATCACGGCGATGCTCTGCTCCTCTACACCGACGGCATGGTCGAGGCGCACGGTCCCGGCGGTGTGGAGTTCGGCGTGGGACGGCTGATCAAGGAGTTCCTGGACCTGAAGGAGCTGCCGTGCGACGAGATCGCACGCGCTCTCATCAAGCGGGTCGGGGAGTACGCGGGCGGGGGAGAACCGGAGGACGACCGCACCGTCGTCGTCGTGAAGCGGCACCCGCACGCGCCCGGACCCGCTGGCGATCACCGCCGCTCGACGGGCTCGACACCGATACCGAAGCCGGTCTGAGAGAGTCGCCGGGCGGCGCGGCTACTTCAGGCCCTCGACCAGGTAGAGCTCGTCGGAGTAGCGCTGGTAGCCCCAAAAGATGGATTTGCCATCGGCCGACATGGAGATCGGCGGCGGCCCTTCGCGGAGCCCGACCGGGTCGGACGACATCGTGATCTCCTTCCACGGTTCCCGGCGGCCGGTCGACGGGTCGACTCGCGTGAAGACGACGGTCATGCCCTGCCTTCGCGCGACGAACAGGGACTTCCCATCGCCGCTCCACCGGACGGCGCGCTCTCCGGGCGCGATTCCCGCCGCGGGGCGCTTCGCGCCGCCTTCGAGCGGCACGAGGAAAACCTCGCCGTCCAGCTCCGTCGAGGCGAGCGTCCGGCCATCGGGTGAGATGAGCGACGTCGCCAGGGATTGATTCGCGTACAGGCCGCTCGAGACCTCGAGACGGCGCGGCTTGCCCCCGGCGATGTCGAGCGCGTAGTAGGAAGTCTCGCCACCTGCGGTTGCGACCAGGAGCAGCCGTTTGCCGTCGGGAAACCAGACGCCCCACTGCACGAGCAGTCCGTCGACGGGCAGAGGCCTCGGCTGCCCGGCACCCGTCGGAAGGAGAACCAGCCGGGGCGGTTTGGTGTAGAGCCGGACCAGGGCCCACCGGCCGTCCGGCGAGAGCGCGAGTCCGAACCCTTCCCCCAGGTGGACGGGCGGCGAGTCGTCGGTCCGCCTCAGGTAAACGGCGCCCTTCGTGCCTCCGCCTTCGCCCCACTCCTGGAAGAGGAGAGTCTTTCCGTCGTCCGAAAGGTCCAGCGGAAACGTGAAATCGAGCCACGTGAAATCTCGCGCGGACGTCTCGCCAGGCGGGATACCCGAAACAAACGCACGCCAGGATTGGTGTTTAGCGAGCGCCTTTCCGGCGGGCGAGACGTCGAGAATCATCGTCGATCCCGGCGTCTCGGCGAGCGGTCTCAAGCGGCCGGATTGCGTGACCGCCCAGAGGCTGCGGCGGGCGCCGGTCTTCGACGCCGAGAACCAGATCTCGTTTCCGTCGGGCGTCCAGGCGAGGGACTCGATGTCGAACCAGTCCGCGGAGAGCGTCCGGGCGTTTCCCGACCGATCGACGACGACGACGGAGCCCAGCGTCTCTTCGGCAATCGGGTGGTCCACGAAGGCGATCGCTTCGCCGCGAGGAGAAATCCGCACGTTCTCGATTCGATTCGAGGACCGGTACAGGGTCTGGCCGATCGGAAACTCGAGCCGCGCGCGTCCGTCGACGAGGCGAGACACAGCGAGACCCTCACCGTCGGGCGCCCAATCCGCGTCCAGCACGTCTTTCAAGACTTCTCGGGGCGAACCACCGGACATCGGCACGCGGGCCAGAGAACGGTTGTCGGAGCCCTTGAACGGCGCCGCCAAGTCTGCCTTGAAAGGGACCGCCAGCTCGCCCGACCGCGAAACCGCGAAGAGACCCATTCCGGGAAGATTTAACGGACTCCACTGCGGGCTCCCGGGCCGGAGCGAGTAGAGGCGCGGAGGGAAGGTCCCGTCCCAGGAGGCCGAGAAGAGGACCGACTGGCCGTCCGGGGCGAAGCGAGCATTCGTGATCTGGCCCCGCCGGAACGTGAGCTGTTGGTAGGAGACAGGCTTCGAGGAGCGCGCCCCGGTCGTCCAGAGGGCGCCTGCGCCGACCCCGGCGAGGACGCACAGGGCCGCGATCGCCGGCCACCCGAGTCTTCGGGCGCGTCCGGCCGCCGGGAGTCCTCTGGCCGGCCCGGAGGCGGAGGTCAGCGCTTCGAGATCGAAGGCGATGTCGGAGGCGGATTGGAACCGCCGCTCGGGGTTCTTCTCGAGGCAGTGACGCACGATCCGCTCGAGGCCGGGGGAGATGTTCTGGTTCGTGACCGAGAGATCCGGCGGGTCTTCCTTCAGGATCGCGGCCATGGTCTCGCCGGCCGAGTCGCCGCGGAAGGCGCGCTGGCCCGAGAGCATCTCGTAGAGGATCGCTCCGAGGGCGAAAATGTCGCTCCGCGCGTCGGCGGGTTTCGCCTTGATCTGCTCGGGCGAAATGTAGCCGAGCGTACCCATGACCACGCCGGGTTCGGTTGCGGTCGGAAAACTGGTGATCGCCGCGGGAGCCTCCGGCTGCGTCAGCTTGGCGAGGCCGAAGTCGAGGATCTTGACCCTTCCTTCCTTCGTGACGAAGAGGTTCTCGGGCTTCAAGTCCCGATGGACGATCCCCTTCTCGTGCGCGGCGGCCAGGCCCTGCGCGATCTGGACGGCGTAGTCGATCGCCTTGCGCGGGGAAAAGCGGCCTCCCGCGAGCTCCGACCGCAGCGTCTCGCCTTCGAGGAGCTCCTGAACGACGTAGGGTGCGCCTTCGTGAGAGCCGATGTCGTAGACGATCGTGATGTTCGGGTGATTGAGGACCCCGGCCGCGCGCGCCTCCTGCTCGAAGCGTTTCAACCGGTCCGGATCGGACGAGAACGCGGCCGGCAGGACCTTGATCGCCACGTCGCGGCCCAGGCGCGGATCCTTCGCACGGTACACCTCGCCCATCCCGCCCGCGCCGATCGGCGCGAGGATCTCGTAGGGCCCGAGGCGGTTTCCCGCCGTGAGGGGCATTGCCGGGATTCTAAGCCGGCGTGGACGGTTGCGTGCGGAAGTACTCGGCCGTGGTCTTCAACCCGTCTTCGAGCTTCGTGTAAGAAGGAAGGCCGAAGTCCCGCCGGATCGCCGACCCGTCGAGGACGCTGCGCCGCTGCTCGCCGGCGGGCGGCGCGGCATGGGGAGGGGCCTTCGCGTATCCGAACTCGGCGGCGAGGAGCTCGAAGAGGCGGTTCACCGAAGTCTCCACACCCGTCCCAAGATTCCACGTGCCGCTTCGATCGGTCGCGACGGCGGCCGCCGCGGCCCGGCAGAGATCGCCGACGAACACGTAGTCGCGGGTCTGCTCCCCGTTCCCGTTGATCTTGAGCGATCGGTGCCCGAGCATCGCTTCGGCGAAGATCGCCACGACGCCTGCCTCTCCCGTCCCGTTCTGAAACGGGCCATAGACGTTCGCGTATCGGAACACGAGGGTCTGGAATCCGTGGACCACGCGGTAGTAGTGGAGGTAGTTCTCGATCGCGAGCTTGGCGCAGCCGTACGGCGAGATGGGGTGCGTCGGGTGAGACTCTGGTGCGGGCCGGCCGCCCTCCGGCTCCCCGTAGAGCGCGCCGCCGGTCGAGGCGAAGACGATCCGGCGCACGCCCGCGCGACGGCAGGCCTCGAAGAGCTTGAGCGACCCGACGACGTTGGCGCGCGCGTCGAAAACGGGATCCGACACGCTGTGCCGGACGTCAATCTGCGCGGCGTGATGGGAGACGAGGTCGATCTTCTCGGAGCGCAGGAGGGGCTCGAGGTCGTCCTCGGCCACGTCGGCCTTCACGAAGCGCGCGCCCGCCGGAATTTTCCACTCGCGTCCGGCCGAGAGATCGTCCACCACGACGACGCGGTGGCCGTCGGAGAGGTGCCGTTCGGCCATCCGGGAGCCGATGAAGCCGGCGCCTCCCGTGACGAGAATGTTCATGTACTCTCCTGTTTTCGGGACGCCTCATGATAGCCGACCGGGTTCCGGATCCCCGCCTGCGCATCGACCCGGCCGCGCTCGGACTCGCATCGCTTTCGCGCGCCTTCTTCCGCCGTGACACGGTCGCCGTCGCGCGGGGTCTCCTCGGCGCCTGGATCTCCCGCCGCTGGCGCGGGCGATGGTACGGCGCGCGGATCGTCGAGACCGAGGCCTATCTCGGCCCGAAAGATCGGGCCGCGCACTCCTGGAACGGCCGGCGCACGCCTCGGGTCGAACCGATGTACGCGGACGGCGGTCATCTCTACGTGTTCTTCGTTTACGGAATGCACTCCTGCGCGAACGTCGTGACCCGTCGGCCGGGGATCGCGGAGGCGGTGCTCCTGCGCTCGGCCGAAGGGCCCGACGGGGCGCCGCCACGCCTCCTCTCCGGGCCGGGAAAGCTGTGTGCGGCGCTCGGGATCACGACGCGGGAGAGCGGGCTCGACCTCCTCTCGAGAGGACCGGTCCGGGTCTTTCGGGGACGCTCGCGCCCGCGCGCCGTCGGCGTTTCGCCGCGGATCGGCGTCGACTATGCCGGGGAGGCGGCGAAGTGGCCGCTGAGGTTCTTCGACCGGAAGTCGGCGGCCGTCTCGGGATTGAAAACGCGCTGACGCCGGGCGGCGGCCGGCCGCCTCAGTTCGTCGTCGGCGGGAGCGTGCCGTCGAAGCCCGCCGACGTCGTCACGACGGCGTTCTTGCCGCCGCGTTTGGCGCGATAGAGCGCCGAGTCCGCCTTCTCGACCAGCTCCCTCTTCGTGGACGCGTCGTTCGGGTAGGCCGCGAGGCCGATCGAAACCGTGACGCGAATCACGTCCTGAGCCTCGGGCGGGCGGAAGAGCCTCTCGTCGATCCGGCGGCGGATCCGTTCGGCGACTTCCGCGGCCACTTCGGTCGGCGTCTCCGGGAGGATGACCGCGAATTCCTCGCCTCCGTATCGGGCGACGAGATCCATGTCGCCGCGGACCTCGCTCTTGATCTCGCCGACGATGCGTTCCAGGATGGCGTCGCCGACCGGATGTCCGTAGCGGTCGTTGATCGACTTGAAGTCGTCGATGTCGAGCATCAGGACGGACAGCGGTCGGCTCTGCCGGTCGGCACGGCCGAGCTCGCGCTGCAAAGTCTCCTGGAAATGCCGGTGATTGTAGGCGCCGGTCAACCCGTCGCGGATGCTCTGCTCGCGCGCGTCGCTATACCGCCGGGCGTTCTCGATCGCCGTGACCGCCTGGTTCGCGAAGATCTCGAGGGCCTGGATGATCTCGAGCGACGGCGCAAGGCCGTCCCGCGGGTCGTCGACGGAGAGGCAGCCGACGAGGCGCTCGCCCGACAGAAGCGGGATGAAGAGCACGTCGTAGGCGCGCCATCCGTTGGACCCGCGGCGCCGCGGCCGCGCGGTCACGACATCGTACTGACCGATCTCGTCGGAGCTGCGGTCCCGGACGTAGTAGGACTTGGAGACGCGCCGATGCTCCGTCCAGTGGAGCGTGATCTCGGCGGCGGGGACCTCCTGTCCCCGGATCTCGGCCCAGCGGTGGTCGAGGCCATGCTGGGCTCGGCGGACGAAAACGTCCCGCTCCGCGTCGTAGAGCGACAGGAGGACCGCGTCGAAGCCGAGGCTGCGCGAGACGGCGGTCGTGATGGACTGAAAGACCGTATCCGGGTTCAGGTGCCGCTTGACCTCGTTGGAGACCTCGAGGATCTCGGCGAGCGTCTCCGCGCGTTCGCGGTTGCGGACGGAGAGCTCCTGCACCTGCGCGCGGATCGCCCGGTCCTGGAGGATGAGAGCGATCTGGCTCGACAGCGCGCGCAGCGACTGGAGCGCCGGCGGGGCCTGGAGAGCGGGGAAGGAGCTCTCGAGGACGAGGAGTCCCGTACTGAGCTCGAACGTGGACAGGCGCGCGATCACCTGATGCCGCGTGCTGGGCGCGAGCGCGACCTCGCGCTCGCCCGCGGTCCTCGTCCAGACGGCATCGGCCGTGGTGTCGAGCGTCTCGTCGAGGCGGCGCCGCCGCACCCACTCCCGCACTTCCTGGCGTCCGACCGCGGCGGACCCCTCGAGATGGATCTCCATTCCCTCCTCCGAGTCCTCGGCCCACTCGACGAAGGCCATCGCCTCGACGGGCAGGAGCCGGCGGAGGGCTTCGAACGCGCGTCGGTAGCGGTCGGGACGCGCGCCGATCGAGAAGATGTTCGAAATCTCGCGCATGACGTCGAGCTCCCGGTTTTCCCGCGCGACGCGCGCGTACTTCGCCTCCATCGTCGAGAAGCCGCGCAGCACGAACGAGGCGAGGACGACCGGGAAGAACGCGAGAAGCAGGCCGATGACGCCCTGAGTCTGGTAGACCAGGATCTCGAGCACGACGATCGGGATGAGCAGAACGAGCGCGACGAGCTGAAAGAGCGCCATCCCGAGGAGCCGGTCGGAAGGCACGAGCCGTCCGAGCTCGAGGTAGGCGAAGACGAGGACCGTGTTGACGAAGTAGAAGACGAGCAGGATGACGCCGGCCGCGACTGCCGTTCCGAGTGGTCCGCCCGCAGGCTGGCGGACGCCGTGGTAGAGCAGAGCGGCGGTGCCGTAGGACAGGGCGAGCTGGGACAGGTCGAACGCCGTCGAGAGCGTCAGGCGTCGAGTTCGCGCGAGGACCTTCGCGACGACGTCCGCGGCGACGCAGACGAGGATGGTCGTGCCGGGGGAATCGAGCAGGAGGATCAGCGGAACGAGCGCGGCGGCCTCGACGCCGAGGAAGTTGCCGGCGTAACGGACGCGCAGGCGGAAGGCCAGAGCCGTCAGGCCTGTGAAGAAGGCGATCTCGAGCGCGCGGCCCGCCGGAACCGTCGGGATCTGGAAGAGGAACAGGAGTCCCGCCGCGCCGATGACGGCGAGCTGGAGGGCGCGGAACGCCTGATCGCGCCGGTCGAGGGGCGGCGCCGTGTCGGTCATCTCGCCGGAACGGGATGGAGCGTCATTTCTTCTTCCACCGGATGACACCGTCCTTCAGGAACTTCTGGAAGATCATCAGGACTTCGAGTTCCCGGATCGGAGAGATCTTCATGATCGCCTTGACGTCCCACTGGCCGTTGATGCGCGAGAGAACGAATCCCTCGTGCGGCGAGAACTGGCGGTCGGTGATCTCGGAGAAGGCGATGGCGAGCTCCGGCACCTTCTCTCCCTTGATCCCGTCCTTCTCGAGGCTCTGCTTGATGATCCGTTCGGCGTCGCGGATGCCCTCGGTCGCGCGCCCGTCGGAGGGGTTCAGGTCGGAGGCCACCTTGAACATCCGGTACGCCGTCTGCGGATCCTGCTTCAGGCTCGCCTGGCCGCGCTGGAGGAAGTGCTCCACTTCGTTCCTCGCGAGCCCCGCGCCACCGGCGACGGCCTGCCGCCGGACCGCCGAGCTCTCGACCAGGGCCATCGTCTCGCCGCGCAGCCCTTCGAAGACGAGCCGCGAGACGTTGAATTCGGCGTTGTGGGTCTGGAGCGCGATCTCCTCGATCGTGCGCTGCCCGTCGATGTAGGGCACGATCAGTTTTTCTTGCTCGGTCAGAGTGTCGAGATTCAGAGGCTTGACGATCCGAGGCACGATCTGGTTGTCCGGGATCTGGGCCCGGATCCGCTTCCACTCGTCGTAGCGTCGCAGCCCCTCCATGATGATTCCGGTCACGTCGAGGGAGAGCGGGACCATCTTCAACTCGGGCAGCTCGCCGTCAACGAACTCGAAGTTCCCCTCCATCCAGAGGAAGACGTCGTAGATCGACTCTTCCGCCTTCTTGCGCATCAGGCGCAGGAGGTCGGTCTCGGCGATCGCGTTGATCATGACGAGGATCTTGCCGAGGAGGATGTTCGACTCCTCCTGGACCTCCATCGCCATCTTGAGCTCCTCCTCGGTGATGTAGCCGTGCGACACGAGGAAGTGGCCCAGGTACTCGCGCTGGTCCGAGGAAGAGGAGGAGTTGATCCGGCCGCCCTGGAAGTAGATGCGTTTCTCGACGCCGTGTCCCTCGATGAGCAGAGTCCCGGTTTTCTGTCCGAGGGACAGCCACTGCAGCAGCTCGGAGAGCTGCATCGTGTTCAGGTTTCCGCTGATTCCCACTCTTTTGTCCGGAACCGATCTATTTTAGCCGAAAAGGGATAGCGGCCGCGGCCGCCGGCGGCGAGCGACGCGGAAGAGGGATCGATCGCGCCTGTCGAGGCTAGTCCGAGGGCGGGTTGTAGGAAGGGATGCCCGTCACTGCCTCGCCGATGATCAGCGTGTGGATGTCGTGAGTCCCCTCGTAGGTATAGACGCTCTCGATGTTGGCGAGGTGCCGGAAGACCGGATATTCGTTGACGACGCCGTTGGCGCCGAGGGTCTCGCGGGCGAGCTTCGCGCACTCCCGCGCCACCCAGACGTTGTTGCGCTTGGCCATGGAGACGTGATGCGGCTTCATCGTCTTCGCGTCCTTCATCGCGCCGAGCTTCCAGGCGAGCAGCTGCGCTTTCGTGATCTCGGTGACCATCCAGGCCAGCCGCTCCTGGACCAACTGGTGCGCCGCAATGGGCCGGTCCTGCCACTGCTTCCGGCTCTTGGCGTAGTCGAGCGCCGAGTAGTAGGTCGCCATCGCGCTCCCGACCGCTCCCCAGGCGATGCCGTAGCGCGCCTGCGTCAAACAGGAAAGCGGTCCCTTCAAACCCTCGGCGCCCGGGAGGATCGCGTCGCCCGGGATCCGGCAGTCTTCGAAGGCGAGCTGCGACGTCACCGAGGCGCGCAGCGACATCTTCCCCTTGTGCTCGAAGGTCGTGTAGCCCTTCGTGCCCTTCTCGACGAGGAAGCCGCGGATGACGCCGTCGAGCTTCGCCCAGACGACCGCGACGTCCGCGATCGAACCGTTGGTGATCCAGGCCTTCGCGCCGTTCAAGACGTATCCGCTTCCATCCTTCTTCGCCGTCGTCCGCATGCCGGCCGGGTTGGATCCGAAGTCGGGCTCCGTCAGACCGAAGCAGCCGATCGCCTCCGCCTTCGCGAGCTTCGGGATCCAGCGGTCCTTCTGCTCCTTCGAGCCGAAGGCATGGATCGGGTACATGACGAGGCCCGACTGGACCGACACGAAGGAGCGCAGGCCCGAATCGCCGCGCTCGAGCTCCTGCATGATGAGGCCGTAGCTGATGTTGTCGAGGCCGGGCAGCCCGTACTCGGAGATCGTGGATCCGAAGAGGTGGAGCCCCGCCATGTCCGGAACGAGCTCCTTGGGGAACCGCCCCTCCCAGACCGCGTCTTCGATGATCGGCAGGACCTTGTCCTCGACCCATCCGCGCACGGTGTCCCGGACGAGGCGTTGTTCCTCGGTCAGGAGCGTGTCGATCTCGAGGTAATCCACTCCCTCGAACGCCATGAGGGTGCGAATGCTATCTCAGTTCCGCAGGCCCGCTCGAACCCCTCTGCATTACACTTTTCCCACGCATGGCCGTCTTCCAGAGCGGTTCCGCCTACAACATGGCGAAGGACATCGCCGAGGGCTACATCATCACGACCGAGCTGACCTTCAAGCAGTTCAAGGACCCGGACTTCAAGGCGTTTCTCTTCGAAGCGGACCGTCTCCTGCGGGACCTGCGGGGGAATCCGCCTCCCGCCGACGACGTGATGGCGACGCAGAACCGGCAGCGCAAGATGCAGCGCCTGCAGCAGGCCCTGACCATCGCCAACAACGCGAGGAGTCGCCGGCGCTGAGACCGGATTCGGCGCCTCGATCGGGCGGGCGCGAGACGGCGCTCGCGGCGGTTTTCTTTCTCGCGGCGACCGTGCTCTTCACCTGGCCGATCGCCCCGCGCGCGGGCGATGCGATGTCGGATCTCTGGGACGCGAAGCTGAACGCGTGGATCTTTCACTGGGATTTCCACCAGACGCTGCGTGATCCACTCCACCTCTTCGACGCCAACATCTTCCACCCCGCCCGATACTCGCTCGCGCTCTCCGAAAATCTCTTCGGGGCGGCCCTCTTCGGCTTCCCCCTCTACGCGGCGGGCACCTCGACGCTCTTCGCTTACAACTTCCTCTTTCTCCTCGGCGTCTTTCTCTCGGCGCTGGGCGCCTGGGCGCTCGCGCGCGAGGTGACGGGGGACGCGGAGGCCTCTCTCCTCGCCGGGATCGTGTTCGCGCTTTCTCCCTGGCGGATGTCGCAAATTCCGCACGTGCAGTTCCAGTGGGGTGTCTTTCTTCCGCTCCTCCTCCTCTTCCTCCTCCGGTTCCTCGAAGGGGGTCGGCGGCGCGACCTCGCCCTCTTCGCGGTCTGCTTCGCGTGGAACGCGTTGACGAACGTGCACTACGCGCTCTTCTCCGGGGTTCTCGTTGGCGTCCTGCTCGTTTTCGAGGCCATCCGCCGCGGGTCGTCCGCGCGCAAGCGGCTTCTGGCCGCGCTCGCCGCCGCGGGCGTGGCGGCGCTCGCCGTCTCCCCTTTTTTCCTCCCGTACGCGCGCGTGTCCCGGATGTACGGCCTCCGGCGATCGGCGCACGAAGCGGAGTTCTACTCGGGACGCGTCACCGAATTCCTGGCGGCCGGCGTCCGGAACAAACTCTATGGGGCGGCGACGCAGCGCTTCTCCCACGCGGAGGGAGATTTCTTCCCGGGGCTCGTGCCGGTGGCTCTGGCCGCCGTTGCCGTGGCGCGAAGCCGACGCCGCCGGCCGGCGAAGATCGGCACCGATCGAGAAGGGGAGAGTCGGTCCGAAGCACCCCGGCGGAGGCGCGCCACGCTGGCGGCGCTCGACGGGCTCGCGGTCGCGCTCTCGGCCTTCTTCTTGCTCGCGGAGGCGAAGCCCGGACTGCGTCTCGCGGGCGTCGCCATGTCCGACGCCGGGAGGATCTTCACGATCCTGACCGCGGTCGTTCTCGTCCGGTGGGCGATCGCGTTTCCCAGACGCTTCCGCTACCGCAACCTCGGCGACTCCTTCGCGAGCGGACCCTGGGACACCGGCATGGCGCGCCTCCTCCTCGTCGGGCTGACGGGAATCTTCCTGGCGCTCGGACTGCACACGCCCTACTACCGCTTCGCCTTTCAGACCTTCGGCGTGATCTTCGGCGCGATCCGCGCGCCCTCACGCGGCATCGTCCTCTTCCAGCTCGCTCTCGGAGTCCTGGCCGCCTGGGGGCTCTCGGGGCTCGCGGCGCGCGGCCGGGGGTGGCGGCGCGTCGCGCTGGTCGCCGGAGCGCTCGCGCTGACCGGGCTCGAATACCGGGCGTTCCCGATCGACGTGAAGCCGGTCGAAGCGAAGGCGCCGCCGGTCTATTCCTGGCTCGCCGGCGTGGACATCGGGTCCGGCGCCGTCGTCGAGTGGCCGCTCGGCGACTGGTTCGACTCGGAGTACGAGTTCCGTTCGACGGCGCACTGGAAGCCGCTCGTGAACGGCTACTCGGGGTTCGGTCCGCCGACATACCGGCGGATCCGGGAACTGCTCGGCCGGGTCCCGATCGCCGAGTCGGCCTGGGGCGAAATGGCGAGGCTCGGGGGCGCCCTCGTCGTCTTCCATCCCCATGACGCCGCGCCCGCGGTCCTCGCCGCCTGCGCCTCCGAATTGCGCCTCCGAACGCGGCGCGGAGACGCGGAGGTCCTGCGCGCGTTCGCGCACGGGGCCGACACCGACTACGTCTTTCGCGTCCGCGGAGCTGCGGTCGCCGAGTCGGCGGCCTCGGACGCCGAGCGGCTCGACGCCCGGAGGCGATTCGAGGAGCTGACCCTCCGACCGGGACTCGACCCGTCGCCGCCGCTCGCGGCGCTCGACTTTCCGCCGGACGACGCCGAACTGTCGCCCGGAGAGTGGGCCTGGGGGTGGGCGCTCGACGACTCCGGGATCGCCCAAGTCCGCGTCTCGACGGAGCTCGGGCCCGCCGGCGCCGTGTCGTATGGAGGAGCCCGGCCCGACGTGACGCGAGCTTTCTCCGCGATGCCGGGCTCGGACAGTCCCGCCTTCCAGTTCCGGATCCCGGCGCTCTCCTCGGGTCCGCACGTTCTGACGGTCACGGTCGCGGCGAAGGACGGGGGAGAGACGGTTCTCAACCGGGCGATCCGGATCCGCTGATCCCCTATAATTCCGCCCCTTTTATGACCACGACGATCCGCCGCATCGGGGAGAGGACCGGGCAGACCGCGACCGTGCGGGGGTGGCTCTTCGCCAAGCGCTCCTCCGGAAAGATCCAGTTCCTGATCGTGCGGGACGGCACGGGCTACCTCCAGGCGGTGGTCGCGAAAGCCGACGTCCCGACGGAGGTCTGGGAAGCCGCGGAGCGCGTCACCCAGGAGTCTTCCCTCGCGGTCACGGGAACCGTCCGCGAGGACCGGCGGGCGCCCGGCGGATACGAGATGACGGCGTCGAGCGTCATCGTGATCGGTCCCTCGGAGGGATATCCGATCACGCCCAAGGAGCATGGCGTCGATTTCCTGATGGGGCTGCGGCACCTGTGGATGCGCTCGTCCCAGCAGCACGCGGTCCTTCGCGTGCGCTCGGAGCTCGAGCAGGCGATCGCCGACTTCTTCTACGAGCGCGACTACGTCCGAATCGATTCGCCGATCCTGACGGCGGCCTCGGTCGAGGGGACCTCGACTCTGTTCGAGACCGACTATTTCGGCGAGAAGGCGTACCTCTCGCAGTCGGGCCAGTTGTACCTCGAGCCGGCGGCCGCGGCGTTCGGGCGGGTCTACTGCTTCGGCCCCACCTTCCGCGCCGAGAAATCCAAGACGCGCCGGCACCTGACCGAGTTCTGGATGGTCGAGCCGGAGGTCGCGTTCCTCGACTTCGAGGGCCTCTGCGAGCTCGCGGAAGACTTCATCGTCGCGCTCGTGGGCCGCGTTCTCGACCGGTGCCGCGAGGATCTGGCTCGGCTCGAGCGCGACGTCTCGAAGCTCGAGGCGATCGCGAAGCCCTTCCCTCGAACGACGTACCGGCAGGCGATCGAGCAACTCTCTCAGAAAGGGTTCGCGGTTCGGTTCGGCGACGACCTCGGGGCGGACGAGGAGACGGCGCTGTCGGAGGGGCTCGATCGCCCGCTGATCGTGTCCCGGTTCCCCGCGGCGATCAAATCGTTCTACATGCAGCCGGACCCGGAGGATCCCGAAGTCGTGCTCGGCCTCGACATGCTGGCGCCCGAGGGCTACGGCGAGATCATCGGCGGTTCGCAGCGCATCCACGACCTCGCCCTGCTCGAACGGCGCCTGGAGGAGCACCAGCTGCCGCGGGAGGCGTACGAGTGGTACCTCGACGTCCGCCGTTACGGCACGTTCCCGCACTCCGGCTTCGGCATGGGACTCGAGCGCGTCGTCACTTGGATCTGTGGAATCCACCACCTGCGCGAGGCGATCCCGTATCCGCGGACGTTGAAGAGGATCTATCCTTGAGATTGTTGATTGAAGATTGGTGATTGAAGATTGCCAATCATCAATCGTCAGACATCAATCATCAATTGGCTCTTATGACGAAGACTCCTCTCCCCGCCGTCGGCGTCGTTTCGCTCGGCTGTCCGAAGAACCTCGTCGATACCGAAGTCATGCTCGGACACCTCGCGCGGGCCGGGCACGCGATCGTGCCGGACGAGAAGGCCCGGGTCGTGCTCGTCAACACCTGCGGCTTCATCGACCGGGCCAAGGAGGAATCGGTCGAGGCGATCCTCGAGCAGGTCGAGCGCAAGAAACGCGGAGAGATCGACCGCGTGGTCGTGTCCGGTTGCATGGTGCAGAAGTACGGGCGAGAGCTCTCCGTCGAGATCCCCGAAGTGGACGCGTTTCTCGGGTTAGACGAGCTCGAGAAGGCGCCGGCCGCTGCGGCCGGGCTCCCGACGCTCCCGAGGTTCACCGAGAAGCCGCTCGCGACCCGCCTGTACGACGAGGCGGCGCCGCGGCTGCTCTCGCGGCGCCGCGGCTATGCGTACCTCAAAGTCGGCGAGGGGTGCGACAACCCGTGCACCTTCTGCACGATCCCGCAGATGCGCGGCTTCCAGCGCAGCCGCCCGATCCCCTCCCTCGTCGCGGAGGCAAAGGCCCTCGAGGCCCAGGGGGTCTCGGAGCTCGTCCTGATCTCCCAGGACACGACCCGCTACGGGGAGGACCTCGGGCTCGCGCGCCGGGGGCTGGCGCGACTCGTCGAGACGCTCCTCGCGGAAACCGGCTTCCCCTGGATCCGTTTTCTCTACGCCTACCCGAAGACGCTCGACGACTCGGTGCTCGACTTGATGGCGCGCGAGCCGAGGTTCGTGCCGTACGTGGACATCCCGCTCCAGCACGTTTCCCGGCCGGTTCTCTCCGCGATGCGTCGCGGCGGCGACGCCGTCTCGTACGGCGCCATGATCGAGAGGATGCGGGAGCGCGTCCCCGGGATCGCCATTCGGACGACGTTCATCGTGGGATTCCCGCCCGAAGGAGAAGGGGAGTTTCGGGAGCTGTGCGAGTTCGTCCGGGAGGTTGAATTTGACAACCTCGGGGCTTTCACCTATTCGCCCGAGCCGGGCTCCGCTTCGGAGCCTTTGGGGGATCCGGTGCCCGCCGAAGAGAAGGAGCGGCGCCGCAACTTTCTCCTGTCGCTCCAGCAGCCGATCGCCCGCAGGAAGGCGCGCGACTTGAAGGGGAGAACCGTCGAGGCGATCGTCGAGGGCCCCTGCGAGGAGACCGAGCATCTCCTGGAGGGGCGGCTGCGGTCGCAGGCCCCGGAGATCGACGGGCGTCTGCTCATCAACGAGACAGGTGGCCACGCCGTCCGACCGGGCGACATCGTGTCGGTGCGGATCGACGAGACCCACGACTACGACCTCGTCGGAGCGGTGATCGAGGTCCTTTGACCCGATGAGTGGATCTCGCTGATGCACGTCATCCGCGACCCCCTTCAATCGTCCGACCTTCCGCGCGGAGGGGTCGCGACCATCGGCAACTTCGACGGCGTCCACCTCGGCCACCGCCGGATCCTGGAGACGGTGGTCGCCCGCGCTCGCGAGACGCACAAGCCTTCGATCGCCATCACTTTCGACCCTCACCCGATCGCGGTCCTGCGGCCGGACCAGGCTCCGCCGAGGCTCCAGACGCTGCGGCAGAAGGAGGAGGAAATCGAGTCGCTCGGCGTCGAGTGGCTTCTGGTGATTCCGTTCACGCGCGACTTCTCCCTGACGGAGCCGGAGGACTTCGCCCGGCACTTCCTCGGCCGCCGGCTCGGCGTTTCCGAGATCTTCCTCGGCGCGCACTTCGCCTTCGGCCGGGGCAAGCGCGGCGATCTCGCCCTGCTCGAGCGGCTCTCGGGCGAGTGCGGTTTC
This sequence comes from Acidobacteriota bacterium, assembly GCA_046735265.1. GTDB lineage: Bacteria > Acidobacteriota > Thermoanaerobaculia > UBA5066 > Gp7-AA6 > DATBFU01. The sequence goes on from JBKPSZ010000087.1 coordinate 19,918, forward strand.
GCGGCGGAGGGCGTCCCCGAAGTAATCCACGATGGGCTGCCGATCTCCTCGACGCGCATCCGCGAGGCCCTCGGCCGCGGGGACGTCGCTCTCGCCCGGGCGCTCCTTGGACGCGACTACGGGATCGACGGGATCGTCGCCCGCGGCGACCGGCGCGG
>JBKPSZ010000088.1:0-13085 GCA_046735265.1 Acidobacteriota bacterium
GGCCCTGGCACCGGGAGAGAGTCTGACGACGCTCCGGACTTTCGTCGCGGTCCACCGCGGCGACTACTTCCAGACACTCGTCTCCTACCGGCGGTTCATGCTTCGCCAGGGCGTGCATCTTCCGACGGCGCCGGCGAGCGCCTACGAGCCGATCTGGTGCGCGTGGGGATACGGCCGCGAGTTCACGCCGGCGCAGGTCCTGGCGACGATCCCGCTCGCGAAGAAGCTCGGCTTCGGATGGGTCACGCTGGACGACGGCTGGCAGGTTGCGGAAGGCGACTGGACTCCGGTCGCGTCGAAGTTTCCGCGGGGCGACGCCGACATGAAGGACTTCGTCGATCGCGTCCACGCGGCGGGGATGCGGGCCCAGCTCTGGTGGACTCCCCTCGCCGCCGACCCCGGATCTCGAACCGAGCGACAACACCCCGAGTGGCTCTTGCGCAATCGGGACGGCTCGACGCGAAAGATCAGCTGGTGGGATTCCTTCTACCTCTGCCCGGCTCTACCCGGCGTGCGCGACGATGCGCGGGCGTTCGTCCGCAAGGCGATCGGAGAGTGGGGCTTCGACGGATTGAAGATCGACGGCCAGCACTTGAACGGAGCGCCGCCTTGCTTTGACCCCGCGCACGGCCATGCGTCGCCCGAGGACGCGCCGGAGGGGGTCCCCGGCTTCTTCCGCGCGATCTGGGATGAGGCCATCGCGACGCGCCCCGACGCGCTCGTCGAGATCTGCCCGTGCGGCACTGGCTATTCGTTCTTCACGCTCCCCTACCTGAACATGAGCGTCGCCTCCGACCCGGAGAGCTCGTGGCAGGTGCGGCTCAAGGGCAAGACGCTCAAGGCGCTTCACGGAGATTCGATCGCCTACTTCGGCGACCACGTCGAGCTCTCGACCGGCGGCGAGGACTTCGCCTCCACTTTCGGCGTCGGCGGCGTCGTCGGCACCAACTTCGCGTGGCCGGGCGCGCCGGGAAAGAAGGACAAGAAGCTGCTGCTCACCCCCGAACGTGAGAAGAAGTGGGCCTTCTGGGTGAAGCTCTACCAGGAGAAACGACTCTCGGCGGGCGAGTACCTCGGCGCCCTCTACGACATCGGCTTTGACCGCCCCGAGACGCACGCCATCCGCAAGGGCGACGCGATGTACTACGCCTTCTTCGCCGACCGCTTCGGCGGAAAGGTCGAGTTGCGCGGACTCGGAAACCAGCGCTACCGCGTCCGGGACTACGAAACCGGCCGGGATCTGGGCTCGGTCGACGGACCGAAGGCGATCCTGGAGACATCGTTCCGGCACCACCAGCTCCTCGAGGCGGTGCCGGAGTCGCGCGCCTCGCTTCCTTAGCCGACGCCGCGGGTTCGCCGCAGCTTGAGCGATCCGTCCGGCTCGAGCTTCTGGTGGCAGGCCCAGCGAACGGGATACCGCATACCTTTGACGTGAAGCTCGGCGGAGAGCCGGAGTCCTTCCCAGGCCGTTCCGGGCGGCAGCGGCAACCGTGCCTGGCGGATCTTCCCCGGGACCGGCCAACCCGGATCGAGGCAGCCGCTGACGAGAGCCTTCCCCGCGTCGTCCCGGATCGTCACGCGGAGGACCCCCGGAACTCCGGCGATACCGTCGTTGGCGAAGCCGACGACGAGCCCGTTCTGGCCTTTTCCCTCATACGACCAGATCCAGGACGGCCGCACGCGGTAGCCGATTCGCCGTGAAATCTCGTCGATTTTCTCCGGATACTGTCGGTAGTAGCGGAGCACGTTCTCCGCCCGCTCTTTGTGCCAGTTCCAGAGCGACCAGTAGTTCGCGCCGAGGTCGAGGACGTGCGCGATCGCGTTGTCCGTCACCGTGACGCCCTCGTCGAGCTCGAGCGAGTCCGGCGTTCCGTCGGACATCGAGACCTCCAGGATCGCGGCGACCCATGGAGGCCGATTGCTCAATGCTTCGATCTGCTCGTTCTCGATGAAGATCGTGTCGGTGCGGAGCCAGTTGTGGCTCCGGATCGTGCGATCGACGATCTCCGAGTTGCCGACGCGGCTCCAGTCGGGCTGCGTGTTCGTGACGAGCGGCGTCTTCTTCCAGTTCTCGAGCTGGACATCGAACATCCGAACGAACGTGCGTTCGGCGGTGGCGTCATCCGGAAACGGGTGATTCGTGAACGGCCAGGTGTGCCCCTCGCCCCAGAAGCCGTAGAGGAACGTGTCGAAGTACTCCACCTGGGGATTGCCGTCGAGTTCCGCCGCGAGGAGGCCGTTCAGCTCGCGGAACGCTTCCTGGAACGCGGGATGGTCGTAGCGCGGCTCCTCGTAGAAGGCGGGAGCCTGTGCGCCCTCGCGTCCGCTTCTCTTCCACTCGCCCTGCAACCGCACCATCGGGACGCGCTCGAGAACGAAATCGGGCAGCGCCGGTCCCGATATGTCCGGGCTGCCCATCATCACTCGCAGGCCCACGCGCTTCCCGTGCTGCTTCGCAGCGGCGAACGTGATTTTGAAGTACTCCTCCGGATCGAGCCGGCCGGGTCTCTTCTGGAGCTCCCGCCACGTGGGCCGGATGTAGAGCTTCTGTCCCACCGGGATGCGCGCCAGAGCGTCGATCTCCTTTTCCATGTCGAGGCCGCGGAAAGTCGCGGCGCCGAAATCCCCGGTGACGTAGGTGACGAGCCCCATGCCGTAGCCGGGCACGATCTCTTTCGAGGGGGTCGTGGCCATGACGACCTCGGAGCCGGGGAGCACCTCTTCCGGCGGATATTGCGGGAACGGCCCCTGGTTCAGTCGGTCCGGGACCGGCGGGGCGGTTCCCCACTCGTAGCCGTCCCAGCGGTGCGCCGGGACGAAGGCCGAAAGGGCGTCGGGCACGGCGGCGGCGCCGGCGCCGGCTGCCCCGAGTCGGAAGAAATGACGCCGGTTCAAGGGCCCGGCCGCCGGCGCAGGAGCGTATCGGCGTTCTCGACGTAGATCTTTCGCAGGATCGCGGGCGCGAGATTCATTCCGTAGCCTCGCCACCACTCCGCGTCCGCCGGCCAGAACCACTCGTCCTCGGTCTCGAGCTGCCGGACGTGCGCGGCGTACATGCCGAAAGTCGGGTCGTTGTCTGTCCCGAAGAGGATCCGGTTCGCGTACTTGTCGAAGAACCGTCGCGCCGAGAACGGCTGGCGCGCAAGCTCCCACATGCGCGCGGCGAAGTCGACCTGGACGTTCGGATGGCGGTCGAGGAGTCGCCCGATCTGACCCAGGTCGTTTGCGAGGTTGAACGCGTGCACCGCGACGAAACGGGTGTTCGGATGCCGCGACAGCACGTGCTCGAACTTCTCGATCAACGCGGAGAAGCCGGGCGTCCCTTTTTTGTAGAGCGACCAGTTGCCGGAGCGGCGGAGCTCGTTCTTCCCGTCGGGCGCGTCGTAGAACGCCGCCGGCTCGGCGATGTGGACGAACACCGGAAGTCCGACGCGGCCGGCTTCGTCCCACAGGGGGTCGAAGCGCGCGTCGTCGATGAAGTACGCGCGCTCGCCGACGCGGACGAGCCCGCGTCCCTTGTCGTGCAGCTCTCCCAGTGCGACCGCACCCGCGGCGACGTCGGCCCGCACCGCCCGTCGAAGTCGTTCGCCGTAGTCGGCCGCTTCGATGCCTTCCTTTTCCATGCCCGCTCCCATTACAAAGCGGCCGGGATGGGCGCCGGCGTAGCGGGCCGAGAGTTCTTTGAATTTCGCGCCCGTCTCGCCGGTCAGGATCAGGGACGTCCGGACCCCGATCCGGTCCATGAGCGCGACCCACGTTGTGATCTGCTCACCCGTTTCGGCGTACGCGTGGCTGTGAACGTCCACGACCGGGACCAGGAATTTCTCGATGCGCGTCCTCGGGACCACCAGGCGGCTTTCCGCCTGGCCGGGAGAGAAACAATCGCCGTCGGGAAGGTCCTGCGGCCCCGGTTCCGCGTCGCCGTCGGCGGCGACCGCGGCGGCGGGAGAGGGGGACGGAGCGGGCCGCGGATCCGGACCGGGCGCCGCTCCGGCGATGCCCAGAAGCACGATGAGACCGAGCGGAGCGGGCTTCATCCCGAAGCCGCCAGCAACGCCCGCGCTTCCGCGAGATTCGGCTGTTTCGCCGTGCCCCCGAGACCTCGCGTCGAAAGGGAGCCGCAGGCGACACCCAGCCGGAGGCAATCCGTGAGCGGGGCGCCGCCCAGCCATGCATGGAGGAACCCCGCGTCGAAAGAGTCTCCCGCGCCCGTCGTGTCGATCACCTCGATCCGCGGCGCGGGCACGCCGAGACATCGGCCATCGTCGTCGATGGCCATGGCCCCCTCGCCGCCGAGCTTCGCGACGATGCGGGTGGAGCCGCGCTGCAGCGAGCGAACGGCCTCCTCGGGCCGGTCCCGCCCCGTCAGAGCGCGAAGCTCGACCTCGTTGGGGAAGAAGACGTCGACTTCGGCGAGGGTCTCGACCAGATCCGGTCCCCAGCCCTCGCTCGGGTCGAAGCCCGGATCGAGCGAGGTCGTCAAGCCCGCCGCCCGCGCTTCCCGAAAGAGCTTGCGGACGCCCGGTCGAAGCCCCGCCTGAAGATAGAACGAGGAGACGTGGAGGTGATCGGCTCGTGAGAAGAGCGCGCGCGGAACCTCGCTCTCGGTGAGCGAGGCGATCGATCCCAGGAACGACACGAGCGCGCGATCGCTCGGCGACGTGATCGCCACCGTCACTCCGGTCTTCACGTCGGGATTCACGAGCACGGAGTCGAGGTCGATGCCGCGCTCGCGCATGGCATCCAGGCAGAAATGCCCGGCAGGGTCGTCGCCGACCCGGCCGAAGAACACGACCGGCGTTCCCAGCCGGGCGAGCCCCATGGCGCAGATCGCCGAAGCGCTGCCCAGAACCATTTGAAAGTCGTCGACGAGGACCTCCCGCCCCGGTGTCGGGAAGGCACGGTATCCCTGGCAGATCAGGTCGATGTTGATCTCGCCGACCACGAGAACGCGCTTGCCTTCGCTATTCGTCGGCATGGATCGCGAAGTTCTCGACGACTCGCCGGATGACCCCCGCGGAGGGCGAGTCGGGCCGGCCGCCCCCCTGCAGACATCGGAAGAAGGCGAGCAGCTGGCCCGCCATGGCGTCGAGCAGGGCGAGATCGCCGTCTTCGAGCGGGGGCTGTCCGCCGACGACGTCGAGCCGGACGTCTTCGGGCTCGGGTGCCAGCTCCGGCGGAATTCGCTCGCCGACGACGAGGCGCCATCGGCCGAGGCCCTTGCGCTGGAGCTCGACCAGCACGTCCCGCTCGTAGGCGCGGATGACGGGATCGCTCGAGAGAAACGCCACGACGAGACTGTCCTCGCCGACCGCGGCCATCGGGCCGTGGCGCAGGCCGAGGAACGAGTCGCACACCGTGACAACTCGCCCGCCATTGGATTCCAGCATCTTCAGAGCCGACTCACGCGCCGAGGCGTAGCGGCTGCCGCTGCCCAGATAGACGGCGGACGGGTAGGCGCGCCGGGCCAGCGTCGCGATCGCGTCGGCGCGCTCGACGAGCCAGGCGCTCGCGGCGGCCGCCAGCCTCGACGCAACGCCGAGCGTTCGTTCGCTCGGGCTCGCCAGAGAGCGCGCGGCGAGAACGAGATTGGTGAAGCTCGACGTCATGACCAGGCTCTGGTCGTTCGTCTCGGCCGGAAGCACGACCGACTCGAGGCGCGGCCTCGAGCGGAAAAGCCGCGCGAGGGCGCCGTCCCGATTGCAGGAAATCAGCAGCTGCGCGGCGCGCTCCTCTCCGAGAAGGCGATCGACGACTGCCGCGCTCTCGGGGCTGTCTCCGGAGCGGGCGAGCGAAACCATGAGGTACCGACTCGAAGCGGGAAGCGTCGCGCGCGAATGCGTCAGAACGAGGCCGGCCGGCAGAGCGCGTGCCGCGACTCCGAGAGACTCCTGGAGCGAAAGCGCCGCGCACTCCCCGGCGAAGAACGAGCTTCCGGAGCCGGTCAGGAGAACGGCGCCGGAACGGTCCCGGATCCCGCCGACGTGAAGAACCCTCTCGATTTGATCGGCAGCCGACGCCATCGTCGCCGCGGTTCTCGGCCAAGTCAGAGGTTGCTGGCAGATCTCGCGCAGCGTGTGGCCGTACCCTCGCTCCCGCTGCGCCGGACGGGGAACCTCGAGAAGAGGGGCGAACGCGGACACCGCCGCGAGCCGGGCGAGCCAGGCGTCGATCGCGCTCGTACCCTCGTCATCGGTGCCGCCGGCGGGTCCACGCCGGAGATCGTGATCGGCGTCGGTCAGAAGTCCTCCGCTCGAGCGGGCTTTCTCGACAACCGGCTCGAGCGAAGTCTAGAATAGGAGGGAAAGCATGCACAACTGTACGAAATTAAACGAAAATGGGCGGGAGAGCCTGCCGTGAAGCACGGGGGCGCCCTGCGCCACCGTCCGCCCCTCTTTCTCGAGGAGCGGCGCTCCCGGATCAGCGAGCTCATCGAGGCGCGCGATCGCGCCACGGTCCGGGAGCTCGCGACCCATTTCGGGGTGTCGGCGGTCACGATCCGCAGCGACCTCGACGCGCTCGCCCGCGCCGGGGGCGTCATTCGCTCCCACGGCGGCGCCCTGCGCCGCGAAGAGGCCGAGGACGTCCCTCTCGTGCTCAAACAGACGCTGCACCGGGCGGAAAAGGTGCGCATCGCGCAGGCCGCGGCCCGCCTGATCCAGGACGGCGAGACGATCATTCTCGATTCGGGAACGACGACCGCGAGGATCGCCGCCCGGATCGGCGGCCTCCGCCTCCGGTCCTTGACCGTGATTACGAACGCGCTGAACATCGCCACCTCGCTCGCCCACCTGACGAACGTCCGCCTGATCATGATCGGCGGCCTCCTGCGGCAGGTGTCGTCGTCGCTCGTCGGACCGCAGGCCGAACAGGTGCTGCGCGGGCTCCACGCCGATCGCCTCTTCCTCGGCGTGGACAGTATCGATCCGGAAATCGGGCTGATGACGCCCGACGTCCTCGAAGCCCAGTTGAACGCCTTGATGATCGAAGTGTCGCAGGACGTCGTAGCGGTCGCGGACGCCTCCAAGTTCCGCCGCCGCAGCCTGTCGGTCATCGCCGGCGTCGAGAAGCTCCACAAGCTCATCACGGACAAGTCCGCCAGCCCCGAGGTCGTCGAGGCCCTCCGCGCTCGGGGCGTCGAGGTGATTCTGGCCTGACGGCGCTCCGAAGAATCGGATCGCCGCGGCCCGGGCCCGCGAGGGAGGCCGGTCGCGATGGAAAACTGGCTCGTCTATGCGGTCGTCACCACGCTCTTCTGGGGCGTCTGGGGAGCCCTGATCGAGCTCCCCGAGAAGCGCGGGTTCCCGGCGACGCTCGGCTACGTCGTCTGGTCGCTGACGATGATCCCGTGCGCGATCGTGGCGCTCTCTCTCGTCGCCTGGAAGCTCGACGGCGACGCGCGTTCCGTGGCGCTGGGACTGGCCGCCGGGCTGCTCGGAGCGGGAGGCCAGCTCGCCCTCTTCGAAGCGCTCCGGCTCGGGCCGGCGTATCTGGTGTTTCCCATCGTGTCGCTCTCGCCGGCGATCAGCGTCGTCATGGCGGTGGCGTTGCTCGGCGAGTCGACGACTCCGCGCGTCTGGACCGGAATCGTCCTGGCGCTGATCGCCGTGCCGCTCCTGTCTTATCAGCCCCCGGGCGGCTCCCGGGCGACCCGAGGGCGTCTCTGGCTCGGGCTCGCGCTCGGAGTCTGCTTCGCCTGGGGAGTCCAGGCCTACGTTCTGCGCTTCGCCAACCAGACGATGAAGAGCGAGAGCATCTTCTTCTACATGACGGCGACCGGCGTTCTTCTGGTACCCGTGGCGCTCTGGATGACGGACTTCCGGAAGCCGATCCACTGGGGGCTGCGCGGCCCCGCGCTCGCCGCGGCCATTCAGTCCCTGAACTCGATCGGAGCGCTGACGATGGTCTATGCGTTTCGCTACGGCAAGGCGATCGTCGTCAGCCCCCTGATCAACGCCGTCGCTCCGGCGATCACGGTTCTGCTCTCCTTGATCCTGTACCGCACGGTTCCACACCGGGTCGTCGCCCTCGGCATGGCGCTCGCGGCGATCGCGTTCTTCCTGATGGCATGAGGAGCCGGTGCGCGAGCTGACCGTCGGCAAGCTGCGCGGGCTCGCCGAATGCTCCGACCGGCGGGGCACTTTCGCGATGCTCGCCCTCGATCACCGCAACAATCTGCGCAAGATCCTGCGCCCGGAAGCCCCGGCCGAGGTCGTCGACGCCGAGCTCACGGCGTTCAAGAGGGAAGCGGTGGCGGAGCTCGCCGGAGCCGCCACGGCGGTGCTTCTCGACCCGGAGTTCGGCGCCGCTCAGTGCATCTCGAGCGGGGCGATGCCCGGCGACCGCGGCCTGATCGTCGCCCTGGAGAAGACGGGGTACGCCGGCGATTCGCACGCCCGCGAGAGTCGGATCCTCGACGGCTGGAGCGCCGCGAAAATCCGGCGCATGGGAGCCAGTGCGGCCAAGCTGCTCGTCTACTACCATCCCGCCGCGTCCACGGCCCGGCGGATCGAAGAGCTCGTGCGCGACGTCGCGCGAGAGTGCGCGCGCGAGGACCTGCTGCTGCTGGTGGAGCCGCTCGTGTACAGCCCCGATCCGGGCTCCGGAAAGCTCTCGCCGGAAGCGCGCCGGCGAGCGATCGTCGAGACGGCTCGACGGCTGGCCGGTCCCGGAGTGGACGTCTTGAAGGCGGAGTTTCCGGCCGCGTCCGCGGACGAGGCGGAGTGGCGAGCCGCCTGTGAGGAGCTCTCCGCCGCGAGCGCGGCACCCTGGATCCTCCTCTCCGCCTCGGTGGACTTCGAGACCTTCCTGCGCCAGACCGAGGTCGCATGCACCGCCGGAGCCTCGGGCGTGGCCGTGGGACGGGCCGTCTGGAACGAAGCCGCGGTCCTTCGGGGAGACGAACGCACCGCTTTCCTGCGCGGAGAAGCGCACCGGCGAATGGCGGCGGCCTCCGGATGCGTGTCGGAACGGGGGCGGCCCTGGTCGGCGATCTATTCGGCTCCGGAGGTCGACACGCAGTGGCTCTCGCGCTACTGAACGTCCGCGGCGGCATCTCCTGATGGGTCGATCGGAGCGGAACGCAATCCTCTGCGTGACGCCCAACCCGGCGCTCGATCGAACGCTCGAAGTCGCGAGTCTGCGGCCGGGAGCCGTGATGCGAACGACCTCCGTCCGCGTCGCGGCGGGAGGAAAGGGCATCAACGTGGCGCGGGCGCTTTCGGTTCTCGGAGCCGGCGCGGGGTGCCTGGGACCGCTTGGCGGCGCGAGCGGACGGGTTCTCGCCGACCTCGCCGCGGCCGAAAAGCTCGATGCCGTCTGGACGTGGTGCGAGATCGAGACTCGCACCTGCCTGATCCTCGTCGATTCCGCGGCGCGCCAGGCCACGGTCGTCAACGAAGCGGGCCCGCGGCTGTCCGCCGAAGACTGGAAGCGCGTTTCCTCCGACGTTCTCCGGGAGGCGGCTTCCGCGGCGACCGTCTGCGTCAGCGGCAGTCTGCCGCCCGGCGTCCTCCCCGAGGACCTCGCCCGCCTCTGCCGTTCTCTCCGGGACGCGGGGCATGCGCCCTGGGTGGATTCGAGCGGACCGGCTCTTGCCGCTCTCCTGTCCGTCGCCGGTCTGCGGGTCAAGATCAACCGCGAAGAGGCGGAAGAGGCGCTCGGCAGATTTCTCGAGGGCATCGAGGACTGCACGGCGGCCGCGCGAGAGCTCGTGGCGCGCGGAATGGCAACGGTCGTGCTGACTCACGGCGCCGAAGGCGCGGTGCTCGCCGCGCCCGACGGTTGCTGGCAGGCGACGGCGCCGCCGATCGAGACCTCGAGCGCCGTGGCGAGCGGAGATTGCCTCCTCGCGGGACTCGTGGCGGCGCTTTCCGCCGGGCACGGTCCGCTCGAAGCGCTTTCCTGGGGCGTCGCCGCCGGAGCCGCCAACGCCCAGGCCGGAGGCGGCGCCCGGTTCTCCCGCCCGCAGTTCGACTCTCTCCTCGCCCGAGTGGAGAGGCGGGTCGTCTCGTAGACGCCCGGCGCCGGCCGGGCGCCGAGAATCGGTCTGGCCGACGTTCGCTTCTCTCACCCGGTTTCGCCCGCGCGGACGACGTGCTATTCTTCGCGCCCGCAAAAGTGGGGCTGTAGCTCAGCTGGGAGAGCGCCTGAATGGCATTCAGGAGGTCGACGGTTCGATCCCGTTCAGCTCCACCAGTTGCCTTCTCGACATTTCCCGCCAGGCATCGCGAAGCCGATCCGTTGCTGGATCGAACCGGCGACCTCCGTTGGGGGTTCGGGGGGCACCTCGTGCCCCCCGCCTGAGAAGTTCTAGGCCCGTCACCCGAGCGCAGCGAGGCGTGACGGTTCGATCCGGTTCAGCTCTACAGTTGCCTTTTCGACATTTTCGTCACGACGCTTCGCCCGCGGCCGCGGAAGACGGCGTTTCGGCCGGAGGCGATCCGAGCCGGTTCAGTCCGTCCAATGCCGCGACCCGGTAGGACTCCGCGAGCGTCGGAAAATTGAAGACGGCGTCGCAGAAGTATTCGAGGCTGCCCCCGAGCGCGAGCGCCGTCTGTCCGATGTGAATGATCTCGGAGGCGCCGTCGCCGATGACGTGGACCCCGAGGATCTCGAGCGTCTTCGGATGGAAGAGGATCTTCAAGAGTCCGTTGTCGGCCCCGAGCATCTGAGCTTTGGCGATTTCCTCGTAGCGAGCGCGTCCGACCTCGTAGGGGATCTTCGAGCGCGTCAGTTCCTCCTCCGTTCGTCCGACCATCGAGATCTCGGGGATCGTGTAGATCCCGTACGGGAAGGCGGCCGGCCGTTGTATGGCGCGGCCGCTGAACATGTGGCGCGACGCGAGCCGTCCCTGTTCCATGGAAGTCGCCGCGAGCGCGGGAAAGCCGATGACGTCCCCGGCGGCGTAGATGTGCGGCACGCTCGTTCGAAAACAATCGTCCACCGCGATGCGGCCACGCGCGTCGGCCGAGAGACCCGCCGCCTCCAGGTTCAGTCGGTCCGCGTTGCTTTGTCTTCCGACGCAGTAGAGCAGGACGTCGCCGCGCACGTGCTTGCCGCTCTCGAGCTGCGCGAGAACGTGCCCGTCCTTCACCTCGACGCCCGTAACGGTCTCGCCGAGACGGAAGGTCGAACCGATGTCCCGCATCCAGTAGGTCAGCGTTTCGACGATCTCCCGGTCGGCGAACTCGAGCATCGCCGGCCGCTGCTCGATGATCGTCACCTTGACGCCGAGGGCGGCCGCCATCGAGGCGTATTCGAGACCGATCACGCCGGCCCCGACGACGATGAGCTCCCGCGGGAGCGTCTCGAGCCCGCCCAGCTGGTCCGAGTCGAGGATCCTGCGGCCGTCCACGGGCACCTTCGGGTGATGCGCGGGCCGCGAACCGCAGGCGATCAGGACGAAGTCCGCGGTGATCCGGGAGACGCCGCCGCTCCCTTCGACCTCGAGGGTGTGCGGGTCGGTGAACTTCGCCGAACCTTCGATCACGTGGACGCGATTGCGCCGCAGCTGGTCGCGCACGACGTCGCCCTGGCGCGCCCGGACGGTCTGGACCCGGAACGCGAGATCGCCGACCGAGATCTCCTCCTTCAGCTGGTGATGGCGGCCGTAGAACGACCGCTGGCGAAATCCGGTGAAGTAGAGGATCCCTTCTCGAAGCGTTTTCGAGGGGATCGTCCCGCTCTGGAGCGACACGCCGCCGAGCTGGCCAGGCCGGTCGACGACGGCGACTTTCTTGCCGAGCTTGGCGGCGGCGATCGAAGCCTTCTGCCCGGCCGGACCCGATCCGATGACGGCGAGGTCGTACCTTTCGGGATCCATGGCTCAGCCCTCGGCGCCGACGGGCCGGGCCGTCGGCGAGGTTCGGCGCGCGTCCGGCTCGTGCGCGGGCGGCTGCGGTGCGTGCTCGCCGGCGACCACCGCCTCCCACTTCACGAGCTTCAGGTCCTTCACGAAGCCGCGCGAATCGTAATGCATCCACCGGAGGCCGACGCGGTTCCGGCCTCATGCCCCTTCGGGAGGTCGCCGCAGGGTTGACCTCGATCATCGAGTTTGATATTTACTGAACTCAATGAACCCTGCGCGGCCCCCGGCCGACCTGGCGTTCTACGTCGAGGAATGGGGGCTTCTCTTCGAGCAGTCGGGTCTCCCGCGCATGGCGGGACGGGTCCTCGGCTGGCTTCTCGTCTGCGACCCGGCCGAGCAGACCGCGGCGCAGATCCGCGAAGCCCTCTCGGCGAGCAAGGGGTCGGTCTCGACGATGTTGAACCTTCTCGAGAGGTTCGGCCTCTGCGAACGCGTGAGCCGGCCGGGCGAGCGGACGACCTACGTCCGCATCGCCCCCGAGGCCTTCACCACGATGATGGAGGACAAGCTGAAGTCGGTCTCGACGTGGCGGGAGTTGGCGGACCGGGGCATCGCCCTGCTCGGGAAGTCCGGCGCCGATCGGATCCGGAGACTCAAGCGTGTGCGCGAGTTCTACGAGTTCCTCGAGCGCGAATTCCCCGCCTTGATCCGGCGCTGGAGAAAGGAACACGCATGATCGGGACGCTCCTGGCGGCGGGCCTTCTCGGGCTCGCGGCGATCGGCCCGGAGTCGCCCCGGGAAACGGGGAGGGAGGCAGCGATGTCGGAGGCGCCAGAAGAGGAATCCGTTCGCCGCGCGCTCGCGGCGTTCACCGAAGCGGTCAAGCGCGCCGATTACGAGGCCGTTCTCGAGATGGTCACCGACGACGCGGTTTTCTGGACCGCGAACTACCCCGCCCTCTCCGGAAAGGCGGCCATCCGCGCGGCGTACGCGGGGCTGGCTGCCTACCGGGTCCATCCGGAATTCGAGATCGAGGAGCTGCAGGTCTGCGGCGACTGGGCCTTCGTTCGCGGATACGAGGATTTCACTCTCGACCCGAAGGACGGCAAAGGCGAGCGTCTCGAGATTCGGCGGCGCCGGGCGATCTCGATCCTCCGGCGGCAGGCGGACGGGACCTGGAAGACCGCGCGCGGGATGACGAACTCCGACGCGCCGCCGCCGGCGCCGCCCCGTCAGTAAAAATCGGAGCAGGAGAGGTAGTAGCCGCAGGCCGGAT
>JBKPSZ010000089.1:0-4360 GCA_046735265.1 Acidobacteriota bacterium
ACACGATCACGAGCGGCCTCGAGGGCGCCTGGACCAACAACCCGACGAAGTGGGACAACGGCTTCCTCGAGAATCTCTTCAAGTACGAGTGGGAGCTGACGGAGAGCCCCGCCGGCGCGAAACAGTGGAAGCCGAAGAACCCCGAGGCGCAGGGCACCGTGCCGGATGCACACGACTCGAAGAAGCGCCACGCGCCGATGATGTTGACGACGGATCTGTCGCTGAAAGTGGATCCGATCTACGGGCCCATCGCGAAGCGCTTCCACGAGCATCCGGACCAGCTCGCCGACGCCTTCGCCCGAGCCTGGTTCAAGCTGCTCCACCGCGACATGGGGCCGCTCGCGCGCTACCTCGGGCCGTGGATTCCGGAGCCGCAGTTGTGGCAGGACCCCGTCCCCGCGGTCGATCACGAGCTGGTCAGCGAGAGCGACGTCGCGGCTTTGAAGCGGAAGATCCTCGACTCGGGCCTCTCCATCCCGGAGCTCGTTTCCACCGCCTGGAACGCGGCCTCGAGCTTCCGGGGCACGGACAAGCGCGGCGGCGCCAACGGAGGACGGATCCGCCTCGCGCCGCAGAAGGATTGGGAGGTCAACGAGCCGGCCCGGCTGGCGAAGGTGCTGAAGGCCCTCGGACAGATCCAACAGGACTTCAACAAGTCCCAGTCCGGCGGCAAGAAGAAGATTTCGCTGGCCGATCTGGTCGTCCTCGGCGGGTGCGCCGCGGTCGAGGAAGCGGTCCGAAAAGCGGGACACAACGTGGCCGTTCCGTTTTCTCCGGGCCGCACGGACGCTTCGCAGGAGCAGACCGACCTGAGCACCTTCGAGGTCCTCGAGCCGGCCGGCGACGGGTTTCGCAACTACCATCGGGCGGGAGACCCGCTGTCGCCCGAGACTCGGCTGCTGGATCGGGCCAACCTCCTGAAGCTGACGGCGCCCGAGATGACGGCCCTCGTCGGCGGCCTGCGCGCATTGAACGCAAACCACGGACAATCGAAACACGGCGTCTTCACCGACAAAGCCGGGACACTGACCAACGACTTCTTCGTCAACCTGCTCGACGTCGGAACGGCATGGAGGCCGTCGGCCTCGTCCAAGAACGTCTACGAAGGAACCGATCGCTCGACGGGTAGGGTCAAGTGGACCGCGACGGCCGCCGACCTGGTTTTCGGTGCGCACTCCCAGCTCCGAGCGCTGGCCGAGGTCTACGCCAGCGATGACGGCAAGGAGAAGTTCGTGAAGGACTTCGTCGCGGCGTGGAACAAGGTCATGAACCTCGACCGGTACGACCTCCTCGCCAGGAGCCGGACCCGGGCCAGCCGTTCGCGGGCTGCTTAGGCGAGCCGCTCGCTCGCTTCCGGTACCGTCTCGAGCGGGCGACCCGCGGAGGGTCGCCCGCTCTCTTTATCCGCCGGGCTCGGATGTAGCATCCTTCCGAAAAAGGGGAGGAGCGTCGTGGCGTCCGCTCTCCCGAACTCCCCGCCGTTTCCCGTCCTTGTGCAAGAGAGGAAACGGGCAACGGTGCGCCGTCCTCTCCGCCATTCGCCGAATCGAAATCGCGCGTCCGCCGAGAACTGCGCGGACCGAATCGAGATTCGCATCGAACCGAACGGAGGCAGCCATGGTTGTTTTTCTCGGTCTGAGTTCGGGAGGCAACTCCAAGGGCACCGTCGAGATCGATCACCTCGAATGGCCCGGTGGCGAAGTCTCGGACAACTGGGAGTGGATGGGCGGACCGGATGGCTACGACGGGGGAACGTGGGAGTGGGGCAGCCTCCACGGAAAGCCCTGCATGGACCTGACGTCGAACTTGAGCGGCGGGCTGGTGGCCAAGGTTTTCTCGAGCAAGTGGGACAGCGGTCCCGTGCCTCCCAACACGCCGTGGTTCTCGCCGAAGGGAGACGAGAAGGACAAGTTGTACAAGCACTATCAGTCTCAGGGGCTCACGGAGTACTACTTCTGGGAGCTCAAGTAGTCGGCGAAGCGACCTACGCCGTCGTGATGACCGGATGCGGTCGCTCGGCGGGATGAGCCAGGCCTCCGTCGGTCGAGTGAGTCTCGGCCCGACACGAAGTCGGAATCACCCGGGGGGAACTGTCGTCTTTCGAGTCACTTCTTTCGAAAAACGGGTAGCGACACTTTTCGTCGGATCCGACCAGAGGGCGTGACCACAGTCTGTCAGCGATTGTTCGGCATCCCATTCAAGTCATAGAAAAAACGAAGGTTGCTGCCTCCCGGCGGGGTGGCACGGAACCCGCTTTTCGCAAGGGCTTCGGGACAAAGCAAATCGGTCGGTCCCATGGTCGTGTCTGGGCAGCTCGAGCCGAGACGCGCCTGTCGTCCCGATCGCTGCGCGAAGAACTTAAGGAGACGACCGCATGCTTCGAAGACAACTGCTACTCGCGATCGCCGGTCTCGCGCTCGTCGGCCGACTGGGTCTCGCGCAGGGGATCGAAAACTGGCAGGCGCCGCTCTTCTGGTCCCCGGCCGGCCTCGCGGCCGAGTCGAGCGCCGACGAAGGGGGACGAGGCATGCAGTCGATGTCCGCGGCGGCCGCGACCTCGGCTCCGCTGCCGTTCGTCGCGTTGACCCCGTGCCGCGTGATCGACACTCGCGGCAACGGATTCACGGGTGAGTACGGGCCGCCCAGTTTCACCGCTGCGATCCCGCGCGAGTTCAATATGGTCGGGCAGTGCGGGATTCCCGCGACGGCCCGCGCGCTTTCGATGAACGTCACGGTGACGCAGACACTGGGCGCCGGGTTCGTGAGCCTCTATCCCGCCGGCGCGGTCCGTCCGATCGTCTCGAACGTGAACTACTCCGCTGCCAACGTGACTGTCGCCAACGCGGCGATCGTCCCGATCAGCGACGGGGGTGTGCTCGCCGTCATCGCCGGCGTCCACGGATGCGAGCTCATCATCGACGTCAACGGGTATTACGACCCGACGGGTATCGTGAACGACGTCAACGGAATGACCGGCTCGCTGACTCTCTCGGCCGGATCGAACATTTCGATCACGCCTTCGGGAAACACGCTCACGATCGACGCCTCGGGCGTCGAGGGCCCGACGGGTCCGGAGGGACCAGCGGGACCGCAGGGGATTCAGGGTCCGGTCGGCCCGCAGGGACCGCAGGGTGACGCCGGATCGACGGGCGATCAGGGTCCGCAGGGACCGGCGGGCATCGTCTGGAAGGACGCGTGGGCCGGCGGGACGAACTACGCCATGCACGAAGCGGTGAGCTCGAACGGTTCGAGCTACGTCAGCATCGTCGGCGACAACCTCGGAAACGACCCGGCTTCCTCGCCTTCGCAGTGGGCGGTCCTCGCGCTCCAGGGCGCGGCCGGCGCCGACGGCGCAGCGGGCGCTCAGGGTCCGCAGGGACCGGAAGGAGCGCAGGGCATCCAGGGTCCGGTCGGTCCGCAGGGACCGCAGGGGGAAGTCGGTGCGGCCGGCTCTCAGGGTCCGAGCGGCCCCGCAGGGCTCGTCTGGAAGAACGCCTGGGACGGCGCGACGAACTACGCGGCGAACGACGCGGTGAGCTCGAACGGGTCGAGCTACCTCAGCCTCGTGAACGACAACCTCGGAAACGACCCCGGCTCCTCGCCTTCGCAGTGGGCCGTGCTCGCGCTCCAGGGCGCGACCGGCGCCGACGGCGCCGCGGGCGCTCAAGGTCCGCAGGGCGCGGAGGGACCTCAGGGACCCCAGGGCATCCAGGGGCCGATCGGCCCCCAGGGTCCGCAGGGTGATACGGGAGCGGCAGGCGCACAGGGCCCGGCGGGTCCCTCGGGCCTGGTCTGGAGAGGCGCCTGGGACGGCGGCACGAGCTATGCCGCGCTCGACGGCGCGAGCTCGAATGGATCGAGCTACATCAGTCTCGTAGACGACAACGTCGGAAACGATCCGGCTTCCTCGCCGTCGCAATGGGGGCTCCTTGCCGAAAAGGGCGCCACCGGCGCTGACGGCGCGCAGGGTTCTGAGGGTCCCCAGGGTCCGCAGGGCCCCCAGGGTCCCCAGGGTCCCGCGGGAACGAATGGAACCAACGGCGCGCCCGGCGCGCAAGGTCCGCAGGGTCCACAGGGACCGCAGGGACCGCAGGGACCGATTGGGCCGCAGGGTCCGACCGGTCCGAGCGGAGGCGCACCGATCGTCGGCGGTTCGAGCGGCGCCAACATCGTCAACAATTCGTACGTCGGGATGTTTGCGGCGAACATGAGCCTCACCGAGCCTCGCGTTCAGAACATCTTTCCCGTGAACGGAACTCTGAAGAACTTCTACGTGTTCCTCGAGACGGCTCCGGGCGGCGCAGACTCTGTCTCTTATACACATCTCCGAGCCCACGAGACGGTCCGCTTCATCTCGTAT
>JBKPSZ010000090.1:0-16899 GCA_046735265.1 Acidobacteriota bacterium
CGCCTACCCCGACGTCGGCTGCGGGCGGAAGCGCGGCTTCACCCTCTACCGCCAGGAAAAGGGGCTTCCCTTCGGCGGCGATCCGGAACGCACCGATCAGCTCCTCGTGGGCGCCAGCCCCAACGACGAGGTCGCCGACACGCACTGGTACCGGCCCGACTTCGATCACTTCCTCGTTCTCGAGGCCCGGGACGCCGGTGCGGAGTATCTCGATCGCACCGCTCTCGACCGCGTCGAGGCGTCCGCGGACGGCGTCCGCCTCTCGGGCACCCGCGGCGGGGAGCGGGTCGAGATCCGCGCGGGCCTGCTCGTCGACGCTTCGGGCCCCAGCGGCTTCCTCTCGCGATCCCTGGGCGTCCCGGCGGCCCGCTTCGAAGCGATGCCCGACACCTCCGGCCTCTACGCCCACTTCACGGACGTGCGGCGCATGGCGGACACCGGAGCGCTCGCCGGCTCACCCGGGCCTCCTTATCCGCCCGACGACGCGGCCCTCCATCACGTCTTCGACGGCGGATGGATCTGGGTCCTCCGATTCGACAACGGAATCACGAGCGCGGGCGTGGCGGCCCGGACCTCGCTCGCCCGGGCGCTCGCGTTCGAAGAGGGAGAGCCCGCCTGGCGGCGCCTCCTCGACCGGTTGCCGACGGTCCGCGCGCAGTTCGAGGGCTCGACCGCGCAGATCCCTTTCGTCCACCGTCCCCGCCTCCCGTTCCGATCTTCGCGGGCGAGCGGCGCGGGGTGGACGATGCTCCCGTCCGCGGCCGCCTTCGTGGACCCGCTCCTCTCGACCGGGTTTCCCCTCACGCTTCTCGGGATCGAGCGCCTCGGTCGCGCGCTCGAGAGAGACTGGGGCTCGCCGCGTCTCGAACGGAGCCTCGAGGCCGATGCGCGGCTCGCGCTCGTCGAGGCCGACGCCGCGGCTCTCCTCGTCGCCGCGCTCTACGCGAGCTTCGGCGATTTTCCTCTCTTCGCGGCCCTCTCGAAGCTCTACTTCGCGGCCGCGAGCTTTTCGGAAGCGGCGCGACGTCTCGGCCGGCCGGAGCTCGCCGCGGCATTTCTCTGTGCCGAGCGCCGCCCCTTCGGCGCGGAGCTCCGCCGGCGCTGCCGCGAGGCGCTCCGACTCGCTTCGTCGGGGAGCGCGCGCGCCGGGCGCCGGGATTCCCTGATCGAGCGGGTGCACCGGACGATCGCGCCGCTCGACGTCGCCGGGCTCGGCCGGCCGGATCGCCGCAACTGGTACCCGTTCCGGGGCGAAGACCTCGTCGAGTCGGCGGACAAGCTCGGCGCCTCGGCGGAGGAAGCGAGGCGCCTCCTCGAGCGATGCGGGCTGGTGGCCGATCGTGGCGATCCGCCGGCGGCTGCCGCGGCCGGGCTTTAAGCGACCTTCTCCGGGAACTGGCTCGCGATCCCGACCGCGAGCATGTCGGACATGTGCAGGATCTGCTCCCGGACCTTCCCGTAGGCCGCGACGTCGGCGGCCCAATCCTTGTTGAGTCGGGCCGTCACCTCCGCCGTCGTCAGATCCAGGTGATCCCGCATCATCTTTTTCATGTCGGCGGCCGGCCAGTTCTTCGGATTGGCGCCCGAGAGGAATGCGGCGATCTCGTCGGCGTTCGAGACCCAGCGCGCCTTGGCCGGCTCGAGCTTGCCCGAATCCCCGGCCTTGGCCGCCGCGACGATGTCCGCGGCGATCAAGATGTGCTCTCTCAGAAGTCCGGTCAGCTTCGTGCCGGCGGCCTCGCCGTAGAACGGCTTGATCGCGTTGCCGATGTCCGTCTGGTTCTTCAGAAGACGCTCGGTCGTCGCCTGCTTGTCGGGCAGGTCCGACAGAGCGCTCACGATGAAGAGCCGGGTCCAGGAGACGGTCTTCCCAGAGCTGCCGCATCGCTACGCGCAGATCCTCTTTTGTGGACGCGCGGGCGGAAGTCGGCAGGGCGATCGAGGCGAGAAGGATTCCGACGAGGAGGGGGATCGTTTTGCGTTTCATGACGCTTCCTTTCCAAGGGGCGCGAGCGTTGCGCCCCGGTCAAATGGATTGCCAGCAGCGACTCAACACGGCGGGCTTTCTCCTCCGCCGTCCACTCGAGTTCGCAGAGCGCGCTAATCCTCCGACGGCAGGGACTTCAAGTACTCGACGAGATCCGACTTCTCCTGAGCATTCAGTCCGAGGTTGAAGACGCTGTCGTAGTGATCGACGACGTCGGAGAGCGTCGGGAATCTCCCGTCATGGTAGAAGCCCCCCTTCGTGTGCGTCCACAGTCCGCCGAGCGGCGCGGTGCGGTAACGCCGGTCGGGCGCTCGGTTCGCCTGGAAATCGTCGATGCCGATCTCTTCGGGGGTATGCAGGTTCCAGCCGGGCTCGGTCCACAGCGGCTCGACGTGGCAGCGGTTGCACGCGGCCTTGCCGGAGAACAGAACGTTGCCCCGCCTTGCGGCGGCTTCGTCGAAGCTCCCGTCGGGCGGCGCCGGGGCGGCGATCGCGAGCTGGTAGAAGTGGAGGGCGGCGAGCTTCGGGGTGATCCGGTCGTCGTCGGGGTTGAGAGTCGGGTTCAGATTGCCGAAGCCGTTCTTGGCGGCGATCGGAAACTGCGCGGCATCGTTCAACCGTGGATCCCAGAACCGTCCCTTCCCGTGCATTTCGAGATTGGCCACGAAGGCGTTCCAGTGGGGAACCGAACCCCAGCCGGTCCACGTGTGGAGATTCACGCCCGCCAGGCCGAATGCCGGCGGAATGAGAGTGGCCGCCGACCCGCCGTCCGGCCGGAAGCCCTTCCCGTCGAGAGCGAGCTCGGCGTCGAACTTGCCCGGTCCCCACGCCTTCAGCACCTTGACGACGGCCTCCCGGTCGACGTTCAGGAGGGTCTCGAAGGGCGAAAGGTTCGGAGCCAGGGCGACGATCTCTCCGACGTTCAGGTCTCGGTTCGCCCATCCATCGAGTCGATGACCGATCCCGGTACTCAAAGCGTCGTCGACGGTCGAGTGACAGAACGCGCACTGGATGCCAACCGAGGTGAGCCGCTCTCCCGAAAAGAAGCCGGTGACCCCGACGACCGCGTTCAACCGGAGGAGCGTGACCGTCGTCGCCGGATCGTTCAGATCGACTCGACCCTTCCGGAGCTGTTGGCGCAGCTGTTGCGGCAGCGCGTCGACGTCCACCTTCAATCCAAGCTCGAGCGCGTCCGTGGGCGAGAGACCGGGGCCGACGCCGCCCAACTTGGCGCCCGCGATGGCGCGATGCAGGCCGAGCGCATCGCCCCAGAACGCCTCGTCGCCGAAGGTATCGAAGCGGAACGTGCGTCGGCCCTCCGCCAGCATTTGTCCCGCGTTTTTCACGATCGAGAAGTCGGCGCCGAAGCGGCCGAACGCGTCGAGGCCGCTCGCGGATTCGAGCCGGGGCACGGGGCTCTCGGCGGTGAGCAGGACGAAGACGGATATGACCGCCAGGGAAAGAAGCAAGATTCGACCGCGCTTGGGAACGCTCATCGCAGACCTCCGGAGCCGCCCGCGTCGGGATGCGGCTGTTCCTATGGAGTTGCGAGACGCCGCGAGGTGACAGAAAAGCGAGGACTTGAAGGAAGTCTTTAGGTGACGGCGGCGCCTGCGGCCTGATCGGGGGACATGCACGGACACGGCCGAGCCGTGCCCTCAGGTCGTACTCGAGGCCGGTTGCTTTTCAAGACCCCGCGTAGAAAAATCACATCGTGAACAGTCTGGCCTTCCTCGCCGCGGTCAACCTGGTGATCTGGGCCGGCCTCTTCTTCTATCTGTGGCGGCTCGACCGCCGGCTCGCCGAAAGGGAAAGGCAGGAATGAAGAAGGGCTACTGGATCGCCGGCATCCTCGCTCTCGGCTTCGTGGCGCTCGGCCTCACCGCTTTCCAGAAGACGCTGACACCGTACCTGACGTTCGACGAGGCGAGGAAGTCCCGCGGGGTCGTGCAGGTCATGGGGGCGCTCGACAAATCGAGCGACCGTTACGACACCGCGAACCAGGAGCTCTCGTTCCAGCTCTTGGACGAGCACGGTCGCTCGATGCCGGTCGCCTACCGCGGCATCCGGCCCGGCAACTTCAAGGACGCCATCTCGATCGTCGCGATCGGCCGCTACAAGAGCGGCCGGATCGAAGCGGAGAAGCTTCTCGTGAAGTGCCCCTCCAAATATCAGGGAGCCGAGGTGGAGAAGTCCTACTCCGCGGCGGCGCCGGCCACCGGTTCCTAGACCCTCTCGATGAGCTCCCACTACTTCTGGCCGGGCGTGGCCGCGATCTGGGGAGCGCTCTTCGCCGGAATCGGCTCCGCGGCCGTCTATCTGCGCGCGGACCGGGGACGCGCCGACCTCCTTCCGCTCGCGCGCAGCTTGTACGCGGCCTTCGCCACGTGCATCGTCGCGGCGTCGGCCGTCCTGATGACGCTCGTCCTGCAGCATCGCTTCGACGTTTCCTACGTCAACGCCTACTCGAGCCGGGATCTCCCGCTCCACTTCCTCGTCTCCTCTTTCTGGGGGGGACAGGAAGGATCGTTTCTCCTCTGGTGCTTCTGGGGCGCGGTGATCGGTCTCGTCGTCTGGCGGAGCGCGAAGGAGCTCGAGGCGCCCGTGATGATCGTCTACCTCGCGAGCTTCCTCGGCATCGTCGCGATCCTCTGCAAGCAGTCGCCGTTCAAGCTCCTTCCGCCCCCGGCCCCCGAGGACGGCGTGGGACTGAACCCCCTCCTCCAAGATCCGTGGATGGTGATCCATCCGCCCGTGATGTTCTCGGGCTTCGCGTCTCTCTCGGTCCCCTTCGCGTTCGCGATCGCCGCCCTCTGGAAGAAGCGATGGGACGGCTGGATCACCCGCGCGATTCCCTGGGCCCTCTTCACCTTCGTCACGCTCGGCACGGCGATCCTGATGGGAGGGTACTGGGCCTACAAGACTCTCGGCTGGGGAGGCTACTGGGGATGGGACCCCGTCGAGAACACGAGCCTCGTGCCGTGGCTCGCGACCGCCGCGCTCGTGCACGGCATGTTCCTGCAGCGCTCGCGGAAGCGGCACCGTCGAGTCAATCTGTTGCTCGCGTGCTTCGCCTACGTGACGATCCTTTACGGCACGTTCCTGACGCGCTCCGGGATCCTGGCCGACTTCTCGGTCCACTCCTTCATCGACCTCGGGATCACGGGGTGGCTCGTCGCGATCCTGCTCGGCTTCCTCGTTCTGTCCCTCGCCCTGGTCGCCTGGCGCTGGCGGGAGATTCCGGTCGAAGCCGACGAAGAGACGCCAGCGCTGTCCCGGGCCGTCCTCTTCGTTCTCGGGATCGCCTCCTTCTGCGCGCTCGCCTTCGTGATCCTGCTCGGGACGTCGGCGCCGCTCTTGACGCGGCTGTCCGGCAACCCGTCGCAGGTCCAGACCTCCTTCTACGGCCGGACGACGACGCCCGCCGCCGCTCTGATCGCCGTGCTCGCGGGCCTCGTCGCCTTCGTCTCCTGGAAGGGAGACTCGTGGCGCGGCGTCCTCGCGAGCTCACGGCGCTCCCTGATCGTGGGAGCCGCGGGCGTCGGCCTCGCGTTCCTCCTCGGCGCGAATCAGCCGGCGTCGCTCCTTCTCCTCTTCCTCGCCCTCTTCGCCGCCGATATGAACCTGCGCGCGGTCCTTCGGAAGGCGGGCAACGGCAAGCTCGCGGGCGCAGGAGGCTACCTCGCGCACGTCGGCTTCGGGATCATGCTCGCCGGGATCGTCGTCTCGGGCGTCTATGCGAAGTCGACGCGCGTGACCCTGCCCGTCGGAAAGCCGGTCTCCGTCGGCGGGAACACGCTGACGTTCCTTCGCGTCCTCCCGGCGACCGCGACGGACAAGCAGGCGATGGAGGTCCGCGTCAAGACGGCCGCAGGCAAATCGTTCTACGCCTACCCGAAGATGTACGTGAACTCGAAGACGAATCAGCTCATGGCGAACCCGGCGATCCGCCGCACCGCGGCGGCCGACCTCTATCTCGCGCCTCAGTCCTATGACCCGGGGCAGCCGGAGCAGGTCGGACGCGACCTGCGCATGACGAAGGGCACCACCCAGAACATCGACGGCATCGGTTTCACGTTCCGCGACTTCAACGCCGACCGCTCGGCGATGATGCGCGGCGAGAAAACGATCCTCGTGCTGACGGACGTCACGATCACGCCTTCCGACGGTGTCAACCGCGATGCGACGCTGCGCTACGTCTGGAACATGGAGACGCGGCAGGCGGACGCGCCCGAAATGGAGATTCCCGGCGTGCCCGGCGGCAAGATGCGCGTGCTGGCCGTGTCCCCCAGCGACGGCGCTGTGGTGCTGCGTTTGACCGGCGTCTCCAAGGATCCGAAGGCCGAATATCAGGCCGCGACGGTCGAGTCGCTGTCGCTCGACGTGACGCGCAAGCCTCTGATCTCGCTCGTCTGGGGGGGCTTTTACGTGCTCATGGCCGGCGCGGTTCTCGCGCTCGTCAAGAGATCCCGCGAGGCACGTCGAGCCGTTCTCGCAGCGGAGAGGCCGGCTGGCGCGGCGGCGAGAGGCGAGCCGGTTCCCGCCCCGACCGGTCCGGTCGTGCCCGCCCACGGGCGCTCCTCGCTCGATCCGACGCGATAGAATCGGGAACGTGAAGAGACGCCTCCTGCCGGCGGGCCTCTTCGCCGCGGGCGCGCTCGCGCTGGCGGCACCGGCCTCCGCGCAGTTCGTGATGTTCTCGCGCTGCCACGGCGCCTACCCGTGCAACGAGCCGTTCCACATGCAGTACCGGCCCGACCCGCTCCTGGCGGGGCCCTGGGCGGACGTCCCGAACACGGCGGTCTCGGCGCACGTCGAGTTGAAATCGAAGCCGACGATCGAGCTCGACAAGCCGAGGGAGCAGCCGGCCGACGATCCGGTGGGAGCGTCGGTGCGCTACTTCCTCCGCAAGCACCCGGCGCCGAAGAAGCCGAAGGCGGGCGGTCCGCCGGCCGAGCCGGCCGCGGCTCCCCCTCCCGAACCGAAGTCCTAGGAAGAGGCGCGCGCGGGCGCCGGGAATCCGCAACGGCTCAACTCCCGAGCTCCTCGATCAGGTCCGCTCCGTCCTTCGCGGCGCGGACCGCGCAACCGGGGGCCTTTTCCGAGGCGAGCTTCTCGAGCGCGTCCCCGAGCGCCGTCTCCCCCATCTCGATCGGTCCCTTGCCGAAGTGGGAGAACACGGCGCGGGGAACGCCGTGCTTGGCGAGCCAGCCGAGCTGCGCCGAGACCGTCGTGTGGCCGATGAGCGCGCCGGAGGAGTGGCGCCGGACGAGAGAACCCTTCAAGGTCGAGCCGTCGCCGACGTAGAGCGAGGCCCCCGAGAGCGCCGCCGCCGGATCCTCGAAGGAGACGATGTCGCCCGAGTAGACGACGACGCCTTCGGGCGTCTCGATCCGCACGGCGATGCCCGGGCAGCGGACCGAGTGCGCCACCGGGAAGGCGGTCAGGGAGAGGGGGCCCACGCGGGTCGCGACGCCGGGCTCGAGCACGCGCCGATCCGAGATCGGGAAAGTCTTCGTGATCTCGTGCGTCACCGCCGACGCGAAAACCGGCGCCGCCGTCCCTTCTTCGAGGCCCCAGGAGTGGTCCGGGTGCGCGTGCGAGACATGGATCGCATCCGGCCGGATCTCCCGAAGCATTCCTTTGCGGTTCTGACCGAAGTCGCACAGGAGTCGGAAACCGGCCGTTTCGAGGACCCAGGCCGAGTGGCCGAGGTGCTCCGGCGACTCCTCCTCGACGTATCCCTTCGTGCCGAAGAAGTGAAGGCGCACGCCGATACTTTATGCCGGGCGGCTATATCAACATTGATATAGTGCCCGAGAAGCCCCGACGGCCGGTGACTATACGGCCCGCAGCGCCGACGTGATCTTCAGCCTCGCCGCCCGGAACGCCGGGAAGAAGCCGCCCAGAAGTCCCATGGCGAGCGAGAAGACGAGTCCCGCCACGATCAGGGGAAGCGTGATCCGGAAGTTGAACAGCACCTCGGAGAAGGTGCGGAAATTCATGGTCCCGGTCGGCTTGGTCAGGAAGAGGTTGAAGACGAGGAACGTGAAGATGACTCCGAGGACTCCGCCCGCGAGACACAGGAGCAGCGCCTCGAGGATGAAGGAGACGAGGATCGACCGACGCGAGAAGCCGATCGCCCGGAGCGTTCCGATCTCGCGCGTGCGGGCCGAGACCTGGGCGTACATCGTGTTCATCGCGCCGAAAGCCGCGCCGATCGCCGTGAAGATCCCGACGATGAACGCGAGCGCCTTGATCGGGTCGCCCGTGATCATCTGCTCGTCGTAGTACTTCCGTTCGGTCTTCCCCTCGAGCTTCAGGCGCTGATCCCCCTTGATCGTCTCGATGAAGGCGCTCGCGGAGGCCTCGTCCGGGAGCCGGACGAACACCGACGAATAGATGTTCCGCTTCGTCTGCTGCTGGAGATCGGAGACGTCCGTCCAGATCTCCGATTCGTAGGCGCTGCCGTCCGCGTCGAAGAGCCCGACGATGACCCAGCGGAAGCTGCCGGTCTTGAGCGTGTCTCCCACCTTCATGTCGGCGAACCTCTTCGACAGCTTCCTCGAGACGATCGCCTCGTTGGTGGCGGGGGTGAACATCCGCCCCTCCACGATTTTCACCTCCGGGCGCGTCTCGATTCCCACGGGCGCCATGCCCCGGACCTGCACGTTCGAGAAGGTCTTCCCGTCCGCTCGCGCGACGTTGATGAGGGTGATCAGCTCCGGCGAGACGGCCGCTTTCCCCGAAGCGCTCCGTTCCGGGCCGGGCATCGACACGATCTGGTCCGCCTGGTCCCGGGTGATGACGCTCTGCATCTCGGCCTGCGAGCCGACGCGCATGGCGAGAACGTTGCGCCGAGAGGCGTTGACCGAGAGCGTCCGCGTCACGCCCTGGACGAGCGCGAGGACGCAGAGGAAGACGGCCACGACGAGCCCGATGACGAAGGCCGTCATCCCGGTCGAGGTCTTGCGGACGACGAGATTGCGCAGGTTGTACTTCAGCGGAACGGCCATCGTCACACCACCTGCCGCAGGCCGTCCACGATCCGCCGCTGCGAGGAGCGGAGGGCCGGGACGAAGCCGGCGAGGATGCCGACGCCGACCGAAACGACGAAGGCCATGAGAAGCGTGTCCGAGGAGACCTTGAAGTTGACGAGCCAGATCGAAATGGAGGTCTTGTTCCCCGCCGCGACCAGCAGCGGGATGATGAGGAACTTCGCGAGCAGGACTCCGGCCACGCCTCCCAGGAGCGACATCAGGACCGACTCGGAGAGGATGAAGCCCAGGATGTGGCCGCGCCGGAACCCGAGGGTCCGCATCACGGCGATCTCGGTCACGCGCTCCCGGGCCGACATGGCGACCGTGTTGGCGACGATCAGAGTCACCGCGAAGAGGATGATGAGCGAGATGCCGTTGATCAGGAACTTGACGTTCCCCATCATCTCCATGAACTGAAGCTGAAACTGTTTCTCGGTCAGGGTCTTCGTCGGCGCGTCGCTGTTCTCGAACATCTTGTCGATCGTCGCGGCGACGCGAGGCACGTTCTCGCCGCTGTCCACCTTGATGTAGTAGATCCCGGTGACTTTATTCGCCATGACCCAGTCGGACTGATTCAAGTATTCGTTGTGAAAGAAGATGTTCGTTTCGTCGCCGGCGTTGTACGAGCCGATGTAGACGAGGTCGAGCGTCAGCGGAATGTAGGTTCCCTTCAGGATGATGTGGTCCCCCTTCTTCCACTTGTGCTTCTCGGCGATCTTCTGCCCGGCGACGAAGCCGTTGCGGGTCGCCTTCCACTCGGCGTTGACTTTCGGGTCGATCGTCGCGTCGTCGAAGATCTTGTCGAAGTAGATGTCGGGGTCCGCCGAGAGCTGGCCGATCCAGTTCTCGGGCTTGTCGTCCTTGTAGACGCCGCCGAACCAGGTCTCCGGCGAGACCGCGACGACGCCGGGGATCTGCTCGATACGCTGCAGCTGCGAGAGGGGAAGGAAATTTCCGAGACCCGTCGCGTGCTGGACGACGAGGCGGTTGGCGCCCCGCCCGCCCGAAGGATCGGCCTGCATCGCCTGGAGGAGCGACGTCAGGATCACGATCAGCACGAGGACGAGGACGATGGAGCTCCCCGTCAGAAAAGTCCGGAGTCGCTTGCGAAAGACGTTCTTCCAGACGAGGCGGAAGTACTTCATACGGACCTCAGCGACCCGGTGCGCTCCTCGGCGTGGAGGACGCCCTTGTCGAGATGGACCATCCGGTGCGCGCGCGCGGCCGCCTTCGGGTCATGCGTCACCATGACGATCGTCTTGTGGAACTCGGAGTTCAGTCGCTTGAGCAAGTCCAGGATCTCATCGGCGGACTTGGCGTCCAGGTCCCCGGTCGGCTCGTCCGCGACGAGGATCTTGGGATCCGAGACGATCGCCCGCGCGATCGCGACGCGCTGCTCCTGGCCGCCGGAGAGCTGCCTCGGGTAGTGGTCCATGCGGTCGGCGAGATTGACGATCGAGAGCGCGGTCTCGACGTGCTTTCGGCGCTCCCGCTTCGAGAGCTTGGTCAGGAGCAGCGGCAGCTCGACGTTCTCGAAGGCGGAGAGGACCGGCAGCAGGTTGTAGAGCTGAAAGATGAATCCGACGGTGTTCGACCGCCACGCGGCGAGCTCCGTCTGGGACATCGTGGCGATGTCCCGCCCCTGGACGACGATCCGCCCTCGCGTGGGCGAGTCGATGCCGGCGATCAGGTTCAGGAGGGTCGTCTTTCCGGAGCCGGACGGCCCCATCAGCGCGACGTACTCCCCTTCGGGAACCTCCAGGTTGATGTCGTTCAAGACCGGGACCTCGATCTGGTCCCGGCGATAGACCTTTTCGACGTGGTCGATGTCGATCAACGCAGTCATTCCTTCTCCCCTTCTACGCGAACCTTTTCTCCGTCGCGGAGTGTCGTTCCAGCCGGAACGACGACCAGGCGCTCTCCGCCCTGCAGACCCTTCGTCACTTCGACTTGACCCTGGACGTCCCCGCCGGTCTCGACCGGCTGGAAGCGGACCCTTCCTTCGACGATCCGGAACACCCCGGACTTCCCTTCCCGGGACGCGATCGCCGGCTTGGGGGCGACAACCCGGCGACGATTCGAGTTTCCCTGCGTCGCCTGCGACGTGAACGCGACTCGCGCCGACAGGTCAGGAAGGATCTTTTCGTCGGCGTCGAGGAACGCGACCTTCACCCGCACCGTCGCCTTCTGCCGGTCCGCCGCCGGTACGATCTGCCGGAGAAGGCCGTGATACGTCTTGTCGGGCACGGCGTCGAGCGTGATCTCCGCCGGCTGCTTCGGCGCGAGCTTCGAGAGATTCGCCTCGTTGACGTCCGCCCCCACGTAGAGGCTCGAGAACTCGACCAGGGTCACGATCGCGCCGCCGGACCCGCCGCCCGAGGGGGAGGACCCGAACGGGGACACCGCCTCGCCGACGAAGGCCCGCTTGGCCGTCACGACGCCCGAGAAAGGCGCCCGGATCACCGTGTAGTCGATCAGAGCCTTCGTGTAGTCGACCTTGGCCCGCGTCGAGCGCTCGAGCGCGACCGCCGCGTCAAGCGTGGACTTGGGCGAGAGCCCTTGGGCGAAGAGGGACTGCTGTCGCGCGAGCTCCGCCTGGGCGTTGACCCAGTTCGCGTTGGCTTCGGCGAGTTGGGCGTTCAAGTCCGTGTCGTCCAACCGAGCGATCACGTCTCCCTTCCGGACTTTGGATCCCTCCGTCACGTTCAAGTCGATGATCCGAGAGGTGATCTTCGGCGAGAGGTCCGCCTTTCGCTCCGCCTCGACGTATCCCGTCGCGGTCAGGAGCGTCGTCGCCTGGCCCTCGGTCACGACCGACGCCGTCACGGTCTCGACCTTCTTCGGGGCGAGCGACCGGCCGCTCAGGAAATAGGCCGCGACCCCCGCCCCCACGACCAGAATCGCGAGGAGCAGGGTCCAGCCCTTCACGCCCCCGCTTTTCTCGGGCTCGCGGTTGATGCGGAGCGCCGCCAGATCCGGCGCAGGCTTTCTCTCCTGACTCACGGCGTGAAACTCCAAAGGGCGCATTCTATTCGCTCTATACGAGTTCCCAGGCTCGGCCGCCCGCCGGTTTCGCCCAACTGGCGATAGAACCGGTCGAGCGGCCCGCGGGAACGGTCTTCACGAAACCGGCCGTGCTCCCAAAGCCCTCGGTCGAAGGCGCTTCGAGGCGCGTCGGTCGTTCATGCACCGCTCCTCGGATAGAGGGATAATTCGAATCATGCTGCACGTGCTCTTTCTCGCCGGCGCGGTCGCCGCCGCTTCTCCCGCGACCGATCCTGCCGCCCCGAACCTCTACCGCGTCGAGCTCGCCGGCGGCCAGTCGTCGTGGGCGATCGGGAAGCCGCAGACCAACGGCGCTCTGCTCCTCTTCCGGCACTACCCGGACGGGGCGCTCATGAGCGTGAGATCGAAAGACGTCAAGCGGATCGTCGAAGGCGCGACCCCCGAAGCCGGAAAGCGCATCAAGCCCGGAGAGGCGATCGAGGTCGGCGCAACGGGAGGTCTGGCTTCGGGCGCCGGCGCCGGCGGTCCCGCGTCCGCGGGAGGCAAGGCGCTCTCGATCCCGCCCCCGGGAGCACGCAAGGACGGGTCCGCTCTCTTCAATCCCGGACGGGCCTACAACCCGACCTGGGACTCGAAGCTCGTGCCCGGCTCGACGATGGGGTATCCGAACTCGCCGAACGACTACGTCGAGGGAGTGACGATCGCCCATCCTCCGGCGCCGTCGGTGCAGGCCGCGCCCGGGGACGTGCCCAGAGCCCCTGAACCACACTAAGCGGCGCAGGCCTCGTACCGCCGCCTCGCCGTCACCGCTTCCCCGGCCTGCGCCGGAAGAGAGGTTTCAAGGCGTCCCGGCGAGGCGAGTCGCAGGCCGGGGCACGAACCACCCGCGGCCGCTAGATATGGATCGGGTGTCCTGAAACCGCCTCGGCCGCCTCGTGGATCGCCTCGGCCAGAGTGGGATGGGCGTGGACGGTGCGCACGAGATCCTCGGAGGTCGCCTCGAGCGTCATCGCCGCGCTCGCCTCGGCGATCAGCTCGGTCGCGCTTGGCCCGATGATGTGGACCCCGAGCACTTCGTCGTACTTCTTTTCCGCCACGATCTTCACGAACCCGCTGGTGTCGTTCACGACGCGGGCCTTGCCGATCGCGGTGAAGGGGAACTTCCCGACCGCGACGTCGTATCCCCGCTCTTTCGCCTTCGCTTCGGTGAGCCCGATCGAGGCGACTTCGGGGGAACAGTAGGTGCAGCCGGGGATCTGATCGTAGTTGACCTTCATCGTGGGCTTTCCGGCCATGTGCTCGACGGCCACGACCCCTTCCGCCTGAGCGACGTGCGCGAGCCAGGGCGTCGGCACGACGTCGCCGATCGCGTAGATGCCCGGGACGTTCGTCTGCATGTATCCGTCGACGCGGATGTATCCGCGCTCGGTCGCCACCCCGACGCCTTCGAGTCCGATCCCCTCCGACAGCGGCTTGCGGCCGACGGCGAGGAGGACCTTCTCGGCGCGCATGGTTTCCGTCTTCTCGGCCGAGGTCCGCGCGAGCACCTCGACGCCTCCCTCGGTCTTCGTGACCCGTTCCACCCGGGCGTCCACGTACACCGTCATCCCCTGGCGCTTGAAGGACGCCGCGAGCTCGCGGGAGATGTCCTCGTCCTCCACGGGGACGATCCGCGGCAGGACTTCCAGGATCGTCGTTTTCGATCCGAAGCGGGCGTACATCGACGCGAACTCGACGCCGACCGCGCCCGACCCGATGACGAGGAGAGACTTCGGCACTTCCGTCAGCTCGAGAATCGAATCGGAGGACAGGATCGTCTTGTGGTCGATCTCGATGCCGGGCAGCGCCTTCGGGACCGATCCGGTCGCGACGAGGATGTTCTTCACCGAATAGACGGTCTCTGCGCCGTCGGCGCCGGTGACCGAGACGCGCCCCACACCCGCGATCCGGCCGAAGCCGTTCGCGACGTCGACGCGGTTCTTCTTCATCAGGTAGGCGACGCCGTTGCTGCTCTGCCGGACCACCTTCTCCTTGTGCTTCATCGCTCCCGGCAGGTCGAGGCGAACCTCCCGTGCCGCGACGCCGACGTCCGCGCCGTGCCGCGCCTCCTCGAGCAAGTCCGCAGTGTGGAGGAGCGCCTTCGTCGGGATGCAGCCCCGGAGCGTGCAGACGCCCCCGAGCCGCGAGTCCCGCTCGATCATCAGAACCGAAAGGCCGAGTTGAGCGGCGCGGACCGCGGCCACGTAGCCGCCCGGACCGGAGCCGATGATCGCGAGATCGTAAGTTTTGCTTTCCACCATCTCCACTCCAAAGAGCGCCAAAGCGTATCAGGATCGGTCTCGGCCCCCCGAGCGACTAGAATCCGCGCGTGCGCCGCGCCGCCGCCGCTCTCGCTCTCGCCCTGGCGGCGCTCTTCCCCTCGAGCTGCGGCGAGGAAAAAGGTCCCGCCGCGCAGGGCATTCCGATCGGCTTCTATGGCGCGCTGACCGGACCTCAGGCGACGTTCGCGCAATCGGGCCGCAACGGCGTCCGTCTTGCCGTCGACGAGATCAACCGTTCGGGCGGAGTGCTCGGCGTGCCGCTCGACCTCCACGTCGAAGACGACCACAACGAGCCGGCGGAAGCCGCTTCCGTCGTTTCGAAGCTCATCACGCGGGACCACGTCGTCGCGCTGATCGGCGAGCAGGCCTCCTCGCGGACGCTCGCGGCCGCGCCGATCGCGCAGAGCTACCGGGTTCCGATGATCTCGCCGACTTCGACGAACGTCGAAGTGACGAAGAAGGGGGATTACGTCTTTCGAGCTTGCTTCACCGACGCCTCTCAGGGGAGGGCGCTCGCGGCCTTCGCGCGGAAGAACCTCGAGGCGTCGACCGCGGCGCTGCTCGTGGACGCGCGAAGCGACTACAGCGTCGGCCTGGCGGACGCCTTCCAGCGCGACTTCACGGCGGCGGGAGGGCGAATTCTCGCGGAGTTGAAGTACACGGAGGGGGACAGCGACTTCTCGGCGCAGCTCACGGCGATCGCCGCCGCGAAGCCGGACCTCGTGTTCGTACCGGGCTACTACACCGACGCCGGCCTGATCGCGCGCCAGGCGCGGGGCCTCGGAATCACGGCGATCCTCCTCGGCGCCGACGGATGGGACTCGCCGAAGCTGACCGAGATCGGCGGCGACGCGATCGAGGGGGCATATTTCTCGAACCACTACTCACCCGACGCTCCCTCGCCGGCCGTCCAGAATTTCGTCGCGCTCTACCGGAAGACGTTCGGGGCGGTTCCCGATTCGATCGCCGCGAGCTCCTACGACGCGATGCGGCTCGTCGCCGACGCGATCACCCGCGCCGGATCGACGGAGGGCAAGCGCGTCCGCGACGCGCTCGCGTCCACGCCCGGATTCATGGGCGTGACCGGCACCGTCACGTTCGACGCGGAGCGCAATCCGGTCAAGGCGGCGGTGATGCTCCGGGTCGAGAAGGGGAAGTTCCGGTACGTGGCGTCGGTCGCGCCGAGCTCCGATCCGAAGGAAGCCGGAGAAGGGAAGCGATGACCGGCAAACCGCTCCGGACGGCGATCCTCGACGCCGTGCCGGTCTTCCGCGCGGCGAGCGTCGCCCGCTCCGCCCGGTGGTACGCCGACGTCCTCGGCTTCTCGGTCGACGCGGTGGGTCCGCCCGACGATCCGGTCTTCGCGATTTTGCGGCGCGACGGCGTCGAGCTGATGCTTCAGAAAGTGATCCCCGGCGTCGGCGAGCCTCGCTCCGCGACCCGCGCGGGAGGCGGGTGGGACGTCTATGTCCGCGTGAACGACGCCGAAGCCGCCCGGCTAGCCGTCCTCTCGCGGTTCCCGGACGTCGGTCCGATCGAAACGCAAGTGTACGGATGTCGGGAGTTCGTCGTGACCGACCCCGACGGACACGTCCTCGTTTTCGGGGAGTGCGGCTGAGAAGGGAGAGCGGGCGCCGCCGGGGAAACCGGATCTAGGGCGATTCGATGACGAACTCGTCGAACGAGGCGTTTCCCGCGCCCTCCGTGGCGAAGCCGGCGCGACCGGTCACGGGCTTCGGGTCCTTCCCCTCCAGCAGCTTCTTCTCGTTCCAGGTCGCAGTGATCGCGCGTCCCGCGAGATGCACCGACAGGCTTCCCCAGTCGAGCTGCAGCTCCGCCTTCCCGCGAGCGAGCACAGCCGGCTTTCCGTCCGCAAAGGAGGTCAGCTCCGCCTCGTCCGTGGTCGAGTCGAGGAGGAGAAGGAGAAAATTCTTCTCGTCCTTCATCCGAAACACGAGCCCCGCCCGGGAAGGGATTTTCTTCAACCAGACCTGCACGTTCCCGTCCTGAAACGAGACGTTTCGCCGAACGGCGCACGCGATCGATCCCTCGGGACGCGAGACGAAGGTCTGCGTGACCTGATTCGGAGCCGAAGGCGGGTTGCGATCGGCGAGGACCATCCAGTTCGCGGGATAGGCCTCGCCGAGGACGACGAAGTCGAAGAAACCCGGAGGCCGCGAAGGGCCGTCCGAATCGAAGTGACTCCGCCAGGTCTCGGCGAAGACGGCGAACGGAGCGGCGGCGATCCCGAATCCGAGAAGGAGAACCGAGAATGATTTTCGCGACCTCATCGAGCGAGTCGAAACAGGCCCGGCTCCGGTTAAAATTCCCGCATGACAGGTAACCCGTCACCCTATCGCATCGACCGAGGCGGCTACCGATTCGAGCTTCCGGGCTCCGAAGTCGCCCGCCTCCGGAAGCTTCCCGATTTCGAAACCCGCGAGGAACCCGCGGTCGCAGACGAGTTCCTGCGATTCCACGCCGAGGGCTGGGCCGAGAACCTTTCGGACGCGGGCGCCGAGCCCGGGCCCGTCCTCATCCGGAT
>JBKPSZ010000091.1:0-11998 GCA_046735265.1 Acidobacteriota bacterium
CAGCAGCAGCATCGTGAAAGCGGCCGACTCCATCGGATTCGCGCGCGCCGCCTCCAGCGCGCCCGCGACCGCTCGGCGCAGGCGATGAGCCGTTCCCACGGGAGAATGATGCCATTGCTCCGAGCCGCCATTCTGGGCGGCCTGGCATCCCTGGCGGCCTCCTGGCACACCGCGGCGCAGTCCCTCATAGATCAGGTGCCCCGCGAACGGACGATCACGACGGCGGAGCAAACCGAATACGACATGCAGAACGCGCGGCTCCAATGGGGGCCGATGCGGGTCTTTCCGATGATCGTCGTGGACAACGCCGGGTACGACAACAACGTCTTTTCGCGCACGGAAGAAGAGGGGATCATTTCGGATTGGACGGTGACGGCGGGCGCCGGCGGGCGCATCCTGCTGCCGCTCGGCAAGAAGTTCTATCTCCGCGCCATGGCCGTGCCGTCGTACATCTGGTACGACAAGCTCGTCGACCGTCGGACTTGGGGCGGCAATTACAACGCGGGGTTTCTCGCCCTCGGCAACCGGCTCTCATTCGAAGCGAACGGGACGGCCTACCGGGACATTGTGCTCTTGAGCTCCGAAACCCAGGTCAACGTCGTCGAGACGGTGAAGAGCGGCGAAGGGAAGGTCGAGCTCGACATCACCCCAGGAATCTCCTTCGTCGGGTCCGTGGACAGCGAGCAGGGCCGATATCTCGACGATCCCCAGAATCCGATCGGGGTCACGCAGTACGACCGGACGGACTCGGAAGCCGTGGCCGGTCTGCGCTGGCGTCTGACGTCGAGTCTCGATTTCACGGCCGGCGCAGAAGGAGCGCGCACCAGCTTCGTGGAGAATTCCGAGCTTCGCGACAATCAATCCTACGCGCTTCTCGGTGGGATCCACTTCGACCGGCCGAAGTTCTTCGTGAATCTGGCCGGGGGTTACCGGAAGGGGCGCGCGCTGAACAACCACCTGTTCGACTATTCGACGACCGTCGGCTCCTACTTCGCTTCCTGGTTCGTCGGCGGGCCGTTCGAGCTCCAGGCATTCGGCCACCGACATCCGGTCTACGCGAGGTCGGCGCTCGATCTGCTCTACATCGAGTCGCGCTACGGGGGGGGCGTGAAAATCCGACTCGGCCGTCGAATCCGCATGGGGGGCGAGGCCGAGACGGGAACCAACAAATACATCTTCTCGAGGAAGCGCACCGATGACGCGCTCTCGTACGGAGGCACCCTCTCGATCCAGATTCTGGACAACCTCGCCTTGAATGCCTCGGCGCGTCAGACCATCCGGACTCCCGGCGACGGAACCCCCGAACGTCGGGTCTTCCACTTCTGGACCGGGCTTACGTTCAACGCGGAGTACAGAAGAGAATGAGCAAGTTTCGTCGGTTTCTCCCGATCCTGGGGCTGTCGCTTGTGCTTGGCGCGCCGTCGATTCGCGCGCAGCAGCCGCCCGCTCCGGCCGCCGCCAGTCCCGCACCACCGCAGACCCCCCCCGACTACGGGGTCGGTCCCAAGGACCTCCTCGAAATCCGCGTTCTGGAGCTGCCGGAGCTCAACGTGGAGCGAAGGGTCACGGACGGCGGGACGATCGATCTCCCGATGCTGGGGGACTTCTCGGTCTCGGGGCTGAGCGCCTCGCAGGTGCGGGACAAGCTCGAGAAGATGCTGACCGAAAAGTACGTCAACCACGCCAACGTCTCCGTCGTGATCAAGGAGTTCGGAAGCAAGCCGCTCGCGGTCCTGGGAGCGGTTCAGAAGCCCGGCTCGCTGACCATCTCCGGGGCCTGGACGTTGCTCCAGGCGATTTCGGCCGCCGGAGGGCTCACCGAGCGGGCCGGCAAGACGATTTACGT
This sequence comes from Acidobacteriota bacterium, assembly GCA_046735265.1. GTDB lineage: Bacteria > Acidobacteriota > Thermoanaerobaculia > UBA5066 > Gp7-AA6 > DATBFU01. Next base: position 1,847 of record JBKPSZ010000091.1, read on the forward strand.
ACTTCGCCGCGCCGAGAACGGCCTCTCGGACACGCTCGAGATCAACGTCGACGACCTTCTCCACAGCAGCGCCACGCAGTGGAACGTCCCGCTTCAGCCCGGCGACATCGTCAACGTCGAGGCGAAGCGCACCATCCGCGTTTTTTGTCTCGGGGCCGTTAAGTCCCCGGGGGCGCTCGAGTTCGACGGCGACGACCGAATCACGCTCCTGACGGTGATCGCCAGGGCGGGGGGCCTGACCGACAAGGCGGCCTCCAAGGTCCGGGTGAAGCGCCGGGGCTCGGATGGCAAGGACAACGAGATCGTGATCAACTTTGGGAGGGTCGTTTCGGGGAAGGATCCGGACCCAAAATTGCAGGCGGATGATGTGGTGATCGTCAAGGAGTCATTTTTCTAATGGCACACGAACCCGAATTCATCGAAGAGGCGCTCCCCGAGGAGCCGACGATCCAGGAGAGGATCCGGGAGTACGCCGCGGTGCTCTGGAAGCACCGCCGTCTCATTTTTCTCTGCGTCGGGGTCGCCCTGACCGTCGCGACGCTCTATTCGGTCCTGTCCGAGCCGAGCTATCTCGCGACGACGATCCTCACCGTCGATCGTGACGCCGCGACGCCGCTCGACGCCAACTGGAGACCGCAGCTCTACCCCTACGCGGCGGTTGATCCGGATTTCCTCCCGACTCAGGCGAAGCTGCTCTCCAGCCGCGAGATCGCCGAGCGGGTGGTGCGCCGGCTGAACCTCCTCGATCATCCCGACTTGAACCCGAAGAAGAGCGGTCTTTTTCAGAAGGGGGAGCAGAAGGCCGAGAAGCGCACCGCCCCTCCCGCGCAAGGCGAAATCCTGAGCATGGCGGGGTGGGTTCAGGGCTCGATCGACGTCGAGCAGGTCAAGGGAACGAACCTCCTTTCGCTCTCCGTCGAGGCCCCGACCCCGAAACTGGCCGCGTTGATCGCGAACGCGGTCGCCGACGCCTACATCCAGTGGACGCTCGAGGCCAAGGCCGAGATGATGGAGCGCGCGTCCAAGTTCTTCTCTTCGCAGATCCAGGACCTGAAGAAGGAGGTCGATGAGGTCGAGCAGCAGATGCTCGCCTACGGGCGTCAAAAAGACATCATTTCCGTCGATCCCCAGACCAACGTGACGCTCCAGAAGCTCGAATCGCTCAACCGCGACTACGCCGCCGCGGTCGCGGACCGGGTGTCGAAGGAAGCGCGCTTTCACGAGGTCGATACGGCGAAGCCCGATTTGGTCGCCGACACGTTGTCCGGCGGTTTGGTCTCCAATCTTCGATCGGACAACTTGAAGCTCGAGCGGGACTACGCCGAGAAGCTGAACATCTTCAAGCCCGAGTGGCCGGCGATGCAGCAGTTGAAGACCCAGATCGACAAGGGCAAGGAGCACCTCGACCAGGTCGTTCGCGAGACCGTTTCGAAGGCTCGCGATGCGGCCAAGAGCGACTACATGACGGCCCTTCGCCGCGAGGAGAATCTGAAGGCCGTCCTCGGCTCCCAGAAGACCGAAGCGATGGCCTTGAACAGCAACGCCCTGGAGTACAACCACCTGAAGACGGAAGTCGACGCCAAGCGAACGATGCTCGACAGCCTGCTCAAGCGTCAGGCCGAGATGGAGGCGATGGCCCGCCTGACCGGCGTCGGCGAGGCCAACATCCGGGTCGTCGACCGGGCTCTCACGCCCTGGGGCACCTATCGTCCGTCCTACCCCCGTAACCTCATCCTCGGGGGGATCGCCGGCTCGGCAATCGGAGTCGGGCTCGCTTTCCTCCTCTCGCTCCTCGATCGCAGCCTCCGCACGCCGGAGCAGGTCGAGCACGTTTTGAGTCTGCCTTCGCTCGGCGTGATCCCGGCGGTCGGTGGAAACGCGAAGGCATACGGGCGGAAGCTGCTCGGCAAGAAGAAGGAGCGATCCGAGGAGGTGCCGGAGGTGATCGAGCTCCTTCCGCAGACCTATCCGCGCTCTCGGATCGCGGAACGGTACCGCGACTTGCGGACGGCTCTTCTGCTGTCGAGGGCGGGCGGAATCAAGTCGATCGTGGTGACCTCGTGCGTGCCCCGCGAAGGGAAGACCGCCACGGCGGTGAACCTCGCGGTCGTGCTCGGGCAGCTCGGCAAGCAGGTTCTGCTCGTCGACGCGGATCTTCACCGCCCCCGCCTGCACGAAATCCTGCGTGTTCCCAATCGCACGGGGCTCGTCTCGATTCTCGCCGGCAACGTCGATCCGGCGCGCGCCATCGTGAAGACGGAAATCTCGGACGTCTCGGTGATTCCGTCCGGTCCCGCGTCTCCGAACCCGTCGGGCCTGCTCTCTTCCGAGGCGATGAGCCGTTTCCTCTCGCTCGCCCAGCTGAACTTCGACTACGTGATCCTGGACGCTCCGCCGGTGGTGCCCGTGGCCGATGCGCTGGTGCTCGGAAACCAGACCGACGGCGTCGTCCTGTGCGTCAAAGGGGGAGAGACCCCTCGGGAACAGGTGGCGCGCGTTCGGGACAAGCTCCTCCGGAGCAACGTCCGGATCCTGGGTGTCGTGATCAACGACCTCGAGGAGGAAAAGGGCGGCTATGCGGACCCGTACGGTTACGAGGACGGGTATCCGAGCAGGGGAGAGCCGCTCGAGGGCGAGACGCCGGCGACTCGAGCCCGTACCGTCTGACGGTCGTCAGCGGCGCGGCGCTTCGTGATCGACCTCCACTTTCACTGCCTGCCGGGGATCGATGACGGCCCTCGGGACTGGGACGAGGCCGTCGCGCTCTGCCGCGCCGCCGGAGCCGAAGGAACGCGGACGGTCATCGCGACGCCGCACGTCTTGCGCGAAGGGTGGCTCAATCAGGATCCCGCCGTTCGGGATCAGCTCATCTTCAAGTTGAATGCAATGCTCGGAGGAGAGCCGGCGGTCCTGGCGGGGTGCGAGTACGCCTTCTCGTCGGACGCCGTCGAGCTGCTCGAGCAGGGAGCCTCCGGCCCTCTGACGACGCTCAACCGCGGAAACTATCTCCTCCTCGAGTTCCTTCCGGGCCCGCTCCCCGCGGCGACCGACGCGGTGCTGCACGAACTGGCGCTCATGGAGATCACGCCGGTGATCGCGCACCCCGAAAGAAATCGGAGGTTCGCGGGCGATCCCTCCCGGCTCGCCCGGCTCGTGGAGCGCGGCGCGCTCGCGCAGATCACCGCGGGAAGTCTCCTGGGCGACTTCGGCGACGGTCCCTACGAGGCGTGCCAGGAGTTCTATCGGCTCGGGCTCGTCCATCTGATCGCGTCCGACGCCCACTCGGTCGACCGCCGTCCCCCCCGGCTCGCCGCGGCGCGAGATCGCGTGCGGAGCGAATGGGGGGGAGAGGCGGAAGAGGGACTGTTCGAGACGAATCCGGCGTCCCTGCTCGCGTCGGAGCCGATCCCCTGGCGGGTGGCGGCTCCGCGAGGTCGGAGCGTCCAGTCCTGATGGTCGCGACCCCGAGCGCTCGCGAGCGACGCGGCCCGCGGCGTCTCCTTGCGCTCCTCGCGTTCGCCGGCGCGATCCTCTCGGCAGCCCGGTACGCCCGCGACGCGAGCCTTCGAAGAGAGGCCGAGGCGCTCGCGCCGCGGCCGCATTCCGAAACCGGGGAGAAGGTCGATTCGAAGACGCTGGCTCTGGAACCAGCTTGGGACCTGGCGGCGGACGACATCGTCACGGAAGCCGTGCTCGGGCGCGACGCCGCGGCCTCGCCCGCGTTCTTGCCGCGCGCGAGTCGCCTGATGCGTCGAGCCGCGGCGAGCCGCCCTGGCTGGCCGGTTCACTGGTACCTGCTGGCCCTGTGCGACGAACCGAAGTCGGGCGAACGGCCTCGGCGGGTGCTCAAGCAGACGGTGCAGGACGCGCCCGGCTTCGAACCCGCGTGGAAAGCGCTCGCGCGCTCGGAAATGGACGCCTGGAGCCGTCTCTCGGCGGTGGAGCGCTCCGAAGCCGAGAACTCGGTGAAACTCGCGGCCCGAGATGCGAGTTTCGTCGAGCTCGAATTTCCGCGAATGGTCGGAATTCTCGGAGCCGACCGGGCGGCGGCTTTGCTTCCGGAGGATTCCGAAGTGCTGGAGTCGGCGGCGGCGAGCCTGGCGCAGACCGGCGACGTGCGGGGCGCCGCTTCCCTGCTTTCCCGCGCGGACCTCGCCGACCGGCGCGAGATCGCGAAAGAGATCGAGGCCCTCGAGCGCCGCCGCTCCCTGGGCGACGTCGAGGGACTTCGTCGAGGATGCATCGCCTGTTTCGACCGACACCCCCTCGAGGGCCTCGATGACCCGGAAGGGCGGCGCGCGCTCGCGAAACTCCTCTCCCTGTGGCCGGACGATCGTTTCGGATCCTGGTCGCGGGACCGGCGCGCCCGAATCGTGAAGTTCTTCCTGGACGGTCGGCAATCGGATGTTCCGCCCGAGGCTCTCCGCCGCGCCGTCGCGACGCTGACCGGTGTTCCGGACGCCGTCCGGGCACGGCTCGAAGTTCTGGCCGGAAACCTCGCGGAGGCGCGCGCGATCGCGCGAGCGAGCGCATCGTCGGCGTCTCCCGAATGGAGGGCCTACGCGCTGGAGCTCGCCCGCCACGAGCTCGGCGCGGGGCGGATCGCGGAAGCCGCGCGTGCACTCGAGGACCTCGCTCCGGGAGCCGGGGATACGTGCGACGCGCTCCTCCTGAGACGCGAGATCGGACGACGGCTCGGCGATTCCGGGGAATCGGACGCGGCGGAGCGGCGCCTGGCGGTATTGCGCGATCCCGCCGCCGAGGACTGGTCGTCCCGCGGATCTCTGTCGATCTGCGTCGACCCGCAGTGGAGCGAAGGCCGCTACCTGGAAGTGGTCGTCGGAGCGGGAGCGCCGGCGCTTCTGACGTGGGGTTGGGACGCCGGTCGCGCCGGCGCGGTGTCGCTGCCGCCGGAGGAGACGAGCGTGAAAGCGCCGCTTCAGGGACTTTCGGGCACGCGGATGCTCTGGGTTTCATTTCTCGTGGGAGGGCAGGGGCGCACGCTTCACGCCCTGCTCAGAAGGGCTTCGTAGGCCAAAAAGCCTAGATGCACTAGGTATTTACACCGAAACGACGAAATTCAGCGCATGGTAAGATTCTGACCAAAAATTGGACTCCTGCGGAAGGCGTTCACGGCTTTGCGCCGGGCGCGGGAGGATAGGGGTCGCCGTGCCGCTGCTCAAGAAGGAACCGGACATATTTCCCGCTACGGTCTTCGACTCTTCGGTCGAGGAATCGCCGTGGTGGGTCGCCCACGTGCGCAGCCGGCAGGAGAAGGCCCTGGCCCGATATCTGAGACCGGCCGGCGTCGCCCACTACCTCCCGCAGCGCGAGCATCAGGTGCGCCGCTCCGGCCGCCGCTTCATCTCGTTCCTGCCTCTCTTCCCCGGTTATCTCTTCTTCCGCGGCGATCCGAGGGACCGGCTGACCGCCCTTCGGAGCAATCTCATCGTTCAAGTGCTCGAGGTCGCCAATCAGGACCTGCTGGCAGGGGAGTTGCTCCAGCTGCACCTTCTGCAGAGCGCCGGCGCCTCGATGACGCTCTGCGAACCGCTCGCCGCGGGCGACGCGGTGCGGATCATCGAGGGCCCCTTCCAGGGTTACGTGGCAACCGTGACGCGGGGCGGCGAGCGCACGCGTCTGGTCGTGTCGATTTCGATCTTGCGAAAGTCCGTCGCGGTCGAGGTCGATCGGGACGCAGTCGTTCCGATCGCGCCCGGCGGCGCGGTTCGCAGGGACGTTCGAAGCGCCGTCGCCTAGCCCCGGATCGGGCGGCGCGGCGCTTCCCAACTTATGGCGGTTTCCTTCGGTCTCGTACACCGAAGGGGACGGAGTCTGCCCGTAAGGCCGACCGGTCCGCGCGCAACGGCGCTCCGATGACAGGAGGTATCGAAATGTCCAGTTCCCGGCAATCCGCTCCGTCGACCTCGGGGGTTCTCGAGGCGCGTTCCGACGCCACCGCACACGCCGAGGGTCTCCGCCGGCGGATCGAGTCCCGCACCGCTACGGTCGGCGTCATCGGGCTCGGCTACGTCGGCCTGCCGATGACCCTGACGATGGCCGAGAAGGGCTTTTCGGTGCTCGGCTTCGACATCGATCCGACCAAGATCGAGGCGCTCAACCAGGGGCGCAATTACATCCAGCATCTGGACGGCCGCCGGCTGAGCGCGGCCCTGGAGTCGGGAAAATTTCGAGCGACCTCCGACTTCCTTCGCCTCCGCGAGCCGGACGTTCTCCTGATCTGCGTTCCGACACCCCTGACGCCCCAGCGGGAGCCGGACATGAGCTTCGTGTTCGAGACGGCGAAGCAGGTGAAGGCCTCACTGCGCCCCGGGCAGCTCGTCATCCTCGAGTCGACGACGTACCCGGGTACGACCGACGAGCTCGTGCGGGGGATTCTCGAGCAGACGGGCCTGAAGTGCGGCGACGAGTTCTTCCTCGCCTTCTCGCCTGAGCGCGAGGACCCCGGGAACAAGAGCTTCGGAACGGCGACGATTCCGAAAGTCGTCGGAGGCGTCGATCCCGTCTCCGGCGATCTGGCGCAGGCGCTCTACGACCGCGTCATCGCCCGGACCGTTCGGGTATCGAGCTCGCGCGCGGCCGAAGCCACGAAGCTCGTCGAGAACATCTTCCGCGCCGTCAACATCGCTCTCGTCAACGAGCTGAAGATGGTTTTCGACCGAATGGGAATCGATATCTGGGAGGTTCTCGACGCGGCGTCGACGAAGCCGTTCGGCTTCATGCGCTTCAATCCGGGGCCGGGCTGGGGCGGCCACTGCATTCCGCTCGATCCGTTCTACCTCGTCTGGAAGGCGCGCGAGTACGGGGTGACTCCGAAGTTCATCGAGCTCGCCGGCGAAGTCAACGTCCAGATGCCCCACTACGTGATCGATAAGCTTCAGCTCGCCTTGAATGAACGGGGCAAGGCGCTGCGCGGCAGCAAGGTGCTCGTGCTCGGCCTCGCCTACAAGAAGGACATCGACGACGCGCGAGAGAGCCCGGCGTTCGAGATCCTGGAGATCCTTCTCCACCGGGGTGCCGAAGTCTGCTATCACGACCCGCACGTCGCGAAGGCGCCGCGCACACGGGCGCGACCGGATCTCCTCCCCATGGAGTCGCGTCCCCTGACCGAGGCCCTCCTCGCGAGCCAGGACGCCGTCCTGATCGTGACGGACCACACGTCCGTGGACTATCCGCTCGTGTCGCGTCATGCCCCGCTCGTCATCGACACGCGCGGCATCTTCCGGCAGCCTCTGCCCAACGTCGTCAAGGCTTGATGTCGAACGCCGAGCGGTCCGAACGCGTGAGTCCGGAGACCTCCGACTCCGACGAGAAGCCGAGATACCGGCGGCATTTCGTCGTCGGTCCGCGCCATCCCGAAGACGGAACGCCTCGGCCGCGGCCTCAAGAGGCCAAAGACCAGGTCCGGGGGCGGGGTTGAGATGACGCCCTTCGCCCCGCCGCTCGTGAGCGTCGTGACACCGGTCTACAACGGCGAAGCGACCATCGCCGAGTGCATCGAGAGCGTGCTCGCGCAGACCTATCCGAATTTCGAGTACCTGATCCAGGACAACGCGAGCACGGATCGCACGGCCGAGATCGTGGCCGCCTACGCGGGCCGCGATTCACGGATCCGCGTCCGGCGGAATCCGAGGCTCGTCACCGCCATGCAGAACCACGAGCTCGCCTTCGACGGGATGGCGGAGGCGAGCCGCTATTGCAAGGTCGTGCACGCGGACGACTGGATTTTTGCCGAGTGCCTGGAGCGCATGGTTGCGCTCGCCGAGGAGAATCCGAGCGTCCGGATGGTGAGCGCCTATCGGCTCGAGGAGGAGTACGTCACGCTCGACGGCCTCCCGTACCCGAGCACCGTCGTGCCCGGCCGCGAGATCTGCCGGAGGGCTCTGCTGGGCGAGGTCTACGTCTTCGGCACGCCGACGTCCCTTCTTCTGCGCACCGACGCGGTGCGCGAACGCACGCCGTTCTACGACGAGATCAATTTCCCGCGGCACTGGGATACCGCCGTCGCCTACGAGATCCTGAAGCAGGGCGACCTGGGATTCGTCCACCAGGTTCTCACGTTCACGCGCCGGGAGGGTGCCGTGCGGACCACGACGTCGGTCGAGATGGGCAGCTCTCTGCCCGAGCACCTCGGGATGCTGAAGCGATACGGTCCCGCTTTTCTCTCCGCCGAGGAGTACGCGGCGCGCCTGCGAGCCATGACGCGGAACTATTACCGCTTCCTCGGAGCGGCGGCGCTCCGGCGCCCGGGTCGGGAGTTCTGGAAGTACCACCGGCAGTCGCTGCGCCGTCTCGGGCTGCCGAGCGGACCGATTCGGATCGGTCGAGCGTCCGCGGGCGCCGCCGCCGGCACGCTGCTGCGACCTCTCGCGAACATTCCCCGCTACTTCGGCGAACAGTCCAAGGCGGAGCATTGAGCCCTACGGTGACGGTCGTCATCCCCACCTGCAATCGCGCGTCGCTCGTGACGACCGCGATCGAAAGCGCTCTTCGGCAGACGCTTCGGGACATCGAGGTGGTCGTCGTCGACGACTGCTCGGACGACGAGACGCGGGCGGCGGTGTCCGCCCTGCTCCGGGACCCGCGACTCCGGTACATCCGCCACGACACGCGGCGCGGCGCGCCCGCGGCGCGCAACGAGGCGATCCGGAAGTCCAGCGGCGAGTTCGTCGCCTTTCTCGACGACGACGACGAGTGGCGGCCGGAGAAGCTCGAGGCTCAAGTCGAGGTCTTCCGCCGCGGCGGTCCCGACGTCGGCGTCGTTTACTCGAGCTATGAAGTTGTCGATCGCAAGTCGGGCCACGTCGTGGGACGAAAAGTCGCGGAGAAGAGAGGAGAGCTGGCCCGCGACCTGCTCGAGCGCAACGTCGTCGGATCCTCGTCGTGCGTCGTCGTGCGCCGGACCGCTCTCGAAGCTGCCGGCCTCTGGGACGAGCGCCTCCCAAGCTTCCAGGACTACGACCTGTGGATCCGCCTCTCTCGCGTCGTGCGTTTCGACTTCGTCGCGGAAGACCTGCTTCGATATTCCGTCCATCAGAAGCAGATCTGGAAAGACCTCGGCGCGCTCGATGAGGGGATCGACGTCCTGCTCGGAAAGCATGGCGCCTCACGCGCACTCCGCGCGAACCTGAGCGGCCAGAGTCTCGGCGTCGGCGTTCAGTTCTTCTCGCGGGGAGAATCGGGACCCGGACGGAGGGCGATTCGCCGCGCGATCCGTCTCGCGCCGTGGTCGCCGCGCCCCTATCTGAACCTGTTTCTTTCGTTCCTCGGGCCCGCCGCGTTTCGGCGGGCGCATCAGGCCCGAAAGAAGCTCGGGACGCCCGGAATGCAAAGCGCCCCGCGCGAGTCGAAGTCTTCCGCCGCTCCGGAGGAGGTTCGCTGATGAGTTCGGTCGCCCGAGTCGAGGAAAGCCCGATCATTCGCATCCAGCCGAGCCGGGGGTGGTCCGCCCTCGGGCTTCGGGATGTCTGGGCTTACCGGGAGCTCCTCTACTTCCTCGTGTGGCGGGACGTGAAGATCCGTTACAAGCAGACCGTCCTCGGAGCGGCCTGGGCGGTCCTCCAACCCGTCCTGACGATGCTCGTCTTCACGATCTTTTTCGGCGGGCTCGCAAAAGTGGGATCGGACGGGCTCCCGTATCCGATCTTCTCCTTCACGGGTCTCCTTCCATGGACCTTCTTCGCGCAGGGCTTGACGCAATCCTCGGGAAGCATCCTCGGCTCCTCCAGCCTCATCACGAAGGTCTACTTCCCGCGTCTCGTCATTCCGATTTCTTCGGTGCTCGCCGGAGCCGTCGATTTCGCGATCGCGTTCGTCATCCTGATCGGCATGATGGCCTACTACGGCATCGCGCCGTCGGTCGCGGTGATCTGGTGGCTGCCGATCCTCTTCCTGCTCGCGACCGTCGCGTCCCTGGGAGTGGGCTTCTGGCTCTCGGCCCTCTCGGTGGAATACCGGGACGTCCGGTTCGTGGTCCCGTTCTTCGTGCAGATGTGGCTCTTCGTTACCCCGGTGATCTATCCGGCGAGCAAAGTCGCCGGCAAGCTCGAACAAGTGGGGCTGCCGCGCTGGCTCTACGGTTTGAACCCGATGGCCGGGGTCGTCGAGGGGTTCCGGTGGGCGCTGCTGCGG
>JBKPSZ010000092.1:0-4689 GCA_046735265.1 Acidobacteriota bacterium
CCCCTGGGGTTCAGCGCGTCGCAGATCGTCTGAATCGGTCCGCCCGAAGCATCGATCGTCTTCAACTTTCCGTCCGCGAAGAAACCGATCGCGCGGGAGTCGGGCGACCAGAACGGAAACTTGCCGCCGCTCTTGGACGGCAGGGAGGACACGGCTCCGGTCTCGAGCGACTGGATCCATATTCGACCGCTCGCACCGAAGACCACTCGCCTGCCGTCCGGCGAAACCATGACCGGAGCGCTGTCGTCGCCGGTCAGGCGAAAGGTGGTCTTCTCGGGAGGCAGCAGATAGGAGTGCACCGCGCCGGGCTTCTCCGTCCGCGGAAGCCTCTTCGAGAACAGAAGCCCGGCGAGACCCGCGGCGAGCAGAGCCGCGAGGATCCAGGCGATGCGCTCGCGGCTCCGGCGCCGGACCACGTGTGGCGCCGCCGCCGCGGCCTCCGATCCTTCGGCGACCCAGCGCAATTCGCGCCGGACGTCGGCCGCGCTCTGCCAGCGATCCTCGGGATCCTTGGCGAGACAGGTCCTGACGATCCGATCGAGCGCCGCCGGGGAAGCCGGCTGCACCGAGCCGATCGCCGGAGGCTCCGTGTGCAGGATCGCGCCGATCAGCGACGCCTGGTTCGCTCCGGCAAACGCCTTCTTACCCGTCGCCATCTCGTAGAGGACGGTCCCGAGCGCGAAGATGTCGGTCCGCGCGTCGGCTTCCTTCCCCTCGAGCTGCTCCGGCGCCATGTACTGAAAAGTCCCGAGAATCGTTCCTTCCTGAGTCAGCCCCTGCGTTGGGAGTGCGGTCAGGCTCCCTCGCGGCGCCGGCTGCTCGATCGCCTTGGCGAGTCCGAAATCGAGGAGTTTCACGCCCGACTTCGTCAGCATCACGTTGGCAGGCTTCAGATCCCGATGGACGATGCCCTGCCGGTGCGCTTTATCGAGCGCGTCGGCAATCTCCGCTCCGTAGCGAACCGTCTGCTCGAGAGGCAGCGCCCCTTTTGCCAGTCTGTCCGACAGCGTCTCGCCTTCGAGAAGCTCCATCACCAGGTATTCGGTCTCCCCTTCCCGCCCCACGTCGTAGAGCGCGCAGATGTGGGGATGGGAGAGCTGCGAGATCGTTTTCGCCTCCCGCTCGAAGCGCTGGCGGACTTCTGGAGACGACGAAGCGGCCGACGGCAGAACCTTCACCGCCACTGTCCGATCGAGCCGCGTGTCCTTCGCCTTGTAGACCTCACCCATCCCGCCCGCGCCGAGCGGCGCGAGGATCTCGTAGGGCCCGAGCTTCGTTCCGGCTGCCAGCGTCACGTCAGTGCCTCCGGGCGAGCGGCATCTATCTCTTCAGCTCCGCCGTCCAGTTGAGCACGAGAGTGATCGGCGGCGAGGCTTCTTCGGACGTGAGATTCGCGACCAGAAATTTCTGGCCGTCGGATGAGGCGTCGTAGACGGCGCCGACTCCGCGCGGACGAGTCGGAAACAGCGGCTGGGGCGCGCCGACCCGAAAGGCGGGACTCGTTTCGACGTCTGCGGCCATGAGCTTTCGGTCCCCTGCAACGTAGAAGATCTCCCGCCCATCCCGTCGCCAGCGGGGAAAGTTCCCGCCGGACGATGAGATTTGAAACTTGCCGCCGGGCCCGGGAAAGGGGACCACGTAAACCTCGAACCTCCCCGATTCATCCGAGGCATAGGCCAGCCACTTGCTGTCGGGGGAGAATTGGGCGTTGGACTCGTTGAACTCGGTCTGGAGAAAGGGGAAGGCCTTGCGATCTCCCGAGAGGGGCAGGATCCAGATGTCTTCGCGCGACTTCGCCGGTCTCGCAATTCGGGAGAAGGCGATGACGCGACCATCTGCGGACCAGTCGCTCGGGACATCGTCGCCGGCAGACTCCAGGAGAGCCTCGTCGTTGCCGGAGCCATCGGAGTTCTTCACGCAGATTTGGAAGACGTCCTTTCGTCGCCGGGCGAAGGCGATGCTCCGGCCGTCCGGCGACCACGTCGGACCGCGGTTCGCCGTCGGGCCGAATGTCAGGCGTGTTTTGATTCCCCTTTCGATGTCGTAGATCCAGATGTTCGCGACCCCCGCACTTGGCTCGAAGATCGACACGGCCACCCGCTTGCCATCCGGCGATATCCGGGGGTTCAAATACGGCAGGATCTCGTGGAGAGAGCCGAGAGATTTGCCCGCCCGGTCGAACCAAAGCAGCTCCGCTCCCGCCACACCCGCGCCCGATTGATATGCGAGGACGCCGTTGTCCGAGACAGAGAAGACGCCGCGACTGTAGATCGGGTCGTATTGCACCTGCTCGGCGATCGGAAACGGCTCCCCGGTCAGGCGCGCGTTGCCTGCGTCGAACCGCTGCGCCATCAGCATGCGCTCCCGTACGAAAAGCAGATGGCCGGAAGCGTATGCGACGTTGGAACTCGCGTTATAAAGGACGCGATTCTCCTTGGCATCGAGTGAGGCGAGAACAATGGCGTTGCGCTCGCTCTCGGAGCCGATCTCGGAAGCGAGATAGAGAAAACGCCTGCCGTCCGGCAAGAAGACCGGCCAGCGATGCGTCGTGTCTCTTCGCACCGGATCGAACTTCGTGAGGGGGACCGCTCTCCCTCCCGCGGCGGAGACTCCGTAGACGGGCGTATACCGGCCGGCAAAGAGGATCGTGTTGTCCCTGTTCCACGACCCGCCGCGTCCCCCTTCCGATACGTCACAGAGAGTGACCGGCGGCCCTCCAGAGACTTCGATCTTCTTCAGCTTCGTCTCGGCAAAAAATCCAATGAAACGTCCGTCCGGAGACCAGAAGGGATACACGCCGTCCTCGGTACCGGCGAGCGGCTGCGGCATCACCGACTCGAGCGAGCGTAGCCACAGAAGGCGCTTGCCGTCGGAGGACTCTCCCGCGAAGACGAGCTTCCGGCCGTCCGGCGAGAGCGCCGGCGGGCCGCCTCCGAAAAGAAACCGAAACGTCGTGTTCTCGGGAGGGGGGACGAAGAAGCGCACCGGCCGGACGTCGCGCGCCCGCGCCGCCTGCCGAAGAAGCAGGGCGGAAAGGATCGCCGCGAGAAGCCCGGCGACCACGAAACCGGACCAGGCGATCCACTCTCGGGCACGCCGGCGCGAAACAACGACAGAAGGCGCCGCGACCCCGGCCGCCGAGCCTTCCCCGATCCATTTCAGCTCCTTGCCCACATCGCCAGCGCTCTGCCAGCGGTCTTCGGGGTCCTTGGCGAGGCAAGTCTTCACGACTCTCTCGAGCGCAGGTGGCGTCATCGGCTCGACCGTCGAGATCGGTCGGGGCTCGGTGTGCAAAATCGCGCCGATCAGTGAAGCCTGAGTCGCGCCAGAGAACGCCTTTTCTCCGGTCGCCATCTCGTAGAGAGTGGCGCCAAGCGCGAAGATGTCGGTCCGGGCGTCCGCGTCCTTCCCCTCGAGCTGCTCCGGCGCCATGTACTGGAAGGTCCCGAGGATGGCTCCCTCCTGCGTCAATCCCTGCTGCGTCGGAAGCGAGGTCAGGGTTCCTCGCTGCGGCTTTGGCTCGATCGCCTTGGCGAGTCCGAAATCGAGCAGTTTCACGCCCGACTTCGTCAACATCACGTTGCCAGGCTTGAGATCGCGGTGGACGATGCCCTGCCGATGCGCCTTGTCGAGCGCGTCGGCGATCTCCGCTCCGAAGCGAACGGTCTGCTCGAGAGGCAGCGCGCCCTTCGCCAGGCGCTCGGTCAGCGTCTCCCCTTCGAGAAGCTCCATCACCAGGTATTCGGTCTCCCCTTCCCGCCCCACGTCGTAGAGCGCGCAGATGTGGGGATGTGAAAGTTGCGAGATCGTCCTCGCCTCACGCTCGAAGCGCTGGCGGACTTCGGGAGAAGACGAGGCCGCGGACGGCAGAACCTTCACCGCCACCGTCCGATCGAGCCGCGTGTCCCGCGCGCGGTACACCTCTCCCATCCCCCCGGCGCCGAGCGGCGCGAGGATCTCGTAGGGGCCGAGTCGGGAGCCCGCGGCGAGCGTCACGGCGCCTTTGCCGGCGGCGCCCGGCGGGTCAACTCTTGCGAGAAATTCAGAACCACGTTCAAGTGCGACGAGACCGTCCTCTCGTCGCGCTGGACGACCAGGAATCGTTTCCCTTCGGGCGCCACGTCGTAGGCGGCTTCGCCGCGCCGCGTCGGCACGAAGGCGCCTTCGAAGAGTGGGCGCGGAATCTCCGCGGAAAACGTCGTGGCGGCGGAGACGGGCACCGACATCATCTTTCGTCCGGAGAAGTAGAAGATCTCCTTGCCGTCGCGGGACCACACGGGTTCCGTTCCCCCAGAGACCGAGATCTGCCACTTGCCGCCTGGCCCCGGGAAGGGCTGCACGTAGATTTCGTCGCGCCCCGATTCGTTCGAGACGTACACGAGCCAGCGGCCGTCCGGCGAGAAGCGGGCGGCGCGCTCATTGAACGGGGTGCGAAGCCAGGGACGTTTCGCGGGCTTCTCGCCGAGCGTCAGGACCCAGATGTCGCCGGAGTAGGTGGGGTCGAATTCGGTGTACACGAGCGTCCGGCCGTCGGGAGACCACGAGGTCATATGCGGGTGAGAGTCGCCATCTAAGATTCTCTCCTCCGTACCGCTTCCATCGGACGCCTTCCGGTAGATGCCTCGAATCGCTCCGCGGCGGTCGGCGCCGTAGGCGACCCATTTCCCATCCGGAGACCAGACGGGAGTC
>JBKPSZ010000093.1:0-21058 GCA_046735265.1 Acidobacteriota bacterium
CTACCTCGACCGGCCGTACAACTTCCGCCTCGATTCGACGTACATCACTCCCTTCAAGCTCGCCGTCGGGTTCCAGGGTTACGTCCAGTCGGGAGCGCCGCTGTCGAAGTACGGGTACTTCAACTCGCTCTACATCGCGCAGACGAGCCTCGTCCCCAACGGCTCCGCGGGCCGGCTGAAGACCAACTACGAGATGAACCTGTCGCTCTCCTACCCGATCCAGATCGGGCCCGCGACGATCACGCTCACGGGCTATGCGTTCAACCTGCTGAACCGGCAGGAGATCACCAACGTGGACAACAACTGGCAGATCTCTCAGGGGGCCAACTACCCGAAGACGCCGGACCAGTACAACAACCTGTTCCTCGCCCCCTGCTCCGCCGCTCAGAACGCAGACCCGGTCGGGAACCAGTGCAACGAACAGAACAACTCGAATTACGGCAAGGCGACCTCGCGACAGGATCCGCGGCTCTTCCGGTTCGCGCTCAAAGTTTCCTTCTAGGAGGTTCGGACATCGGTTCCAAGGGGGGCCGCCGGGCGGCCCCCCTCATTGTTTTCCGGAGGGCGCGGCCGTAGATTGAACCCGGAGGTCGCCATGGTCGGCTCTCTCACTCCTCTCCTTCTCTCCCTCCTCTTCGCGACGGCCACGCTTTCGGAGCTCTTCCAGAAGGCCAAGTCCGAGTTCAAGCTGGGCTCCTATTCGAGCGCTCTGTCCACCCTCGAACAACTCGACGCCGAAAGCTCCAGACCCGGCCTCGAGAAACAGCGGGAAGCCGTCCTGCCGGGAATCCTTTTCTACCGGGGCGCCTCCCTCGCGGCCCTCGGGAAGTCTTCGGAAGCCGAGGCGTCTTTCGAGGCCTTTCTTCGCCTCCAACCGGGAGCGCAGCTCGATCCGGCGATCTATCCGAAGCCGGTGATCGCGGCGCTCGAGGCCGCGCGGAAGAACCTCGCGAAGGCGCCCGAAACCTCAAAACCCGAAGAGACCGGCACGCTGGCGATGGCCTACCGCGCTTTTCCGCGGCCGATGAGCCACGCCGACGAGAGTGTTCGCGAGGACTGGGCCGACGGGCCCGTTCGGTGGCTCCTGACTGCCGAAGAAAAGCGGTCGTACACGGACCTGGTCGACAGCGTCTCCCGCTCCGAGCTCATCGCGAACTTCTGGCGGTCGCGCGATCCGCGCCCCGAAACGCCCGAGAATGAGTTCCGCGAGGAATTCGACAAGCGGGTCGCGTTCGCGGATTCCCGCTTCGTGCAGGACGAGACGCGAGGGAGTCTGACGGATCGCGGAATGGTCTTCGTGATCATGGGACCTCCGACGTATAGCGGGCGGCGCCCGCTGAAAACCGGCGAAGACATTGGCGATCCCGCGGGCCTTTCCCGCTATTCCCCTTCCGAAATCCGTGCGGCCTCGGGTCCGGGGGGCTCGAACACGGACCGCGCCGCGCGACAGAACCAGATCACCGGACCGGGCACATCGATCGTCGACGCCTCGGCCAACTGGATCGAGGCCTGGCACTATCAGCGCGCGAACCTGCCCAGGGAGGTTCCGAACCAGGAGCTCGAGTTCCGGTTCGTCACGAAGCAGGGATATGGGAAGAACGTCCTCCAGCGGGAGAGCGACGTTCTCGCCGCGTTGGACAAATCTCGCGTGATCGCGAAAAAGCACTAGCGTCGGTTCGACGGCCGATTCTTCAGCGCTCGCGTGACTCCTGCGAGGCTCGTCGGAATCGGACCACACTTGGTGCATGTTATGGTTCCGAGCGTGGGACCGAGACGTCGTATCTCGTTGATTCTTATGGCACTCGCGGTCGCCGTCGGGCTGGCCGCGTGCCGCCGGGAATCCGAGCCCGAAAAGCGTGCCGCCGGTTCAGAGCCCCCGCCGGCTCCCGCCGTCGAAGCGTCCGACGTCCCACGGACTCCGCGTCCGTCCCGCGCCGTCCCTCCCGTCATCTGGCTCGGCTTGGACGGTCTCGACTGGGAGCTTCTCGACCGGCTCTCGGCCGAGGGGAAGATGCCCAACTGGAAGCGGCTCGTCGACGAGGGCGCTTCCGGAAAGCTTTCGAGCTTCCTGCCGATTCTTTCGCCCATTCTCTGGACGACGGCGGCGACGGGCGTGGGGCCCGACGTCCATCGCGTCCTCGACTTCCAGGAAGTCGATCCGAAGAGCGGACAGAAGATCCCGATCTCCGGAAACTCGCGCGCCGTTCCGGCGGCCTGGAACCTCGCTTCCGCGGCGGGGCGCCGCGTCGGCGTCGTGGGCTGGTGGGCGACGCATCCGGCCGAGGACGTCGGCGAGGGCTTCTTCGTGTCGGATCACGCGAGCCCGATCCTCTTCGGGACAGTTCCCCTCGCCGGCACGACGTTTCCTTCGAGCCTGGAGACCGGCGTCGCCCAGGTCGTCGCCCGCGACGGCGCGGTTTCCGCCCGCGACCTCGTGCCGTACCTCGACCGGCCGGAGGCCGCGATCGCCGAGACGCTCGCCGCCGGCGCCGGCATGGAAGACCCGGTCGCGGCGCTCGTGCGCATCCTTTCGGCCACGCGCGTCTATCAGCGCGTCGGGCGCGATCTCTACGACCGTTATCACCCCGACCTGATGGCCCTCTACCTCGAAGGAACCGACGAGATCGGGCACGTCTTCGCCTCCTACGTTCCGCCGCGGCTGTCCTGCGTGGCCGAGGAGGATTTCCGGACCTACTCGAGAGCGGTGGACGTCTACTACGCGGCGATCGACGCGATCCTCGGACAGTGGATGCGGCGGGCGAAGGAGGACGGAGCGACACTCGTCGTCCACTCGGACCACGGCTTCAAGTGGGGCGAGGACCGGCCGTGCGAGCGCTCGTCGCTCAACTGGTCCACGGCCGGGTTCTGGCACCGGCCGGACGGGGTGTACGCCTTCTGGGGAGCGGGAGTGCGTTCTTCGCGGGAGCGCGGAAAGGCCTCGATCTTCGACATCGCCCCCACGGTTCTCGCTCTGCTGGAGGTCCCCGCCGATCGGCGGATGAGCGGGCGTGCGATCACCGCGGCGTTCTCCCGCCCGCTCGATCTCTCCCGTAAGGAACAGTTCTCGAACGTCGCGGTTCGGCGCGTGCCCGGGCAAGCCCTGCGCGCCGAGCAGGCGAGCGAATATGCCAAGAAGCTGCTCGCTCTCGGATACATCTCGGGCAGCGAGGGCCAGCCCCTGGCGGCGACGGGAGGGGATCGTCCCGGCATGACCGAGGGCGCCTGGAACAACCTCGGTCTCTACGAACGGGAGGTCGTGAAGGACCGTGCCGCCGCGCGGGAGGCGTTCGAAAAGTCGCTCGCGCTCCGTCCCGGCTATCATTCGCCGATGTACAACCTGGCGATCCTCGAGCGCCAGAGCGGCCGGCTGCCCGAAGCAGAGGACTGGCTCTTTCGGGCGCTCGACGCGGGACATGCCGATCCGGAGGGGACGATCCACAACTGGGCGACCGTCTACCAGACCGACTCCCGCGGCCCCGCTGCCGAGCGCCGCCTCCTCGAGCGGGCCGCGAGCCGATACCCCGCGAGCGAAGGAATCGCGCGCCAGCTCGCGCTGGCGCGCTTCCGCGCGAAGGACTGCGCGGGGGCGGACGCCGCGCTCGCCGCCGCCGAGCGGACGACGCAGGATCCCGACACGTTGAACGCGATCGCGCTCGTCCGAACCTGTCTCGGACGGCGCGACGAAGCGATCGCCTTGTTCGAACGCTCGCTGGCGCTCCGTCCCAACCAGGCGGGGGTGATCGAGTCCCTGAAGATGCTCCGCGGCGAGAAGCCGCTGCCCGGATCGTGACGAGGCGGACCCGCGATCCGCGGGTCCCCGGAAAATGGGTGAAAGATGAGACGGACGACCAGGTTGCTCGGTTTCTGTGCGGTTCTAGTGGCGGCGGCCGCGGCGACGCGGGCTCAGACCCCCGCCGCTCCGGCCGCGGGAACGAATGCCGCAGCGGGTCCCGCCGAAAAGGCGCTCGAGGCCTATCTCGAGAAGTACCTGCCGTGGGATCCGGAGCTCAAGCTGACGATCGCGCGCACGAACGAGAAAACCGTGCCGGGCTTCCACGCCTACAAGGCGACGCGGACCGGCCGCTATCCGAAGCTGAACGGAGACCGGATCGTCTACGTCTCCGACGACGGAAAGTGGTTCTTCGCGGGAGACACCCTTCCGAGCAAGGATCCGAAACCCGTTCGAGACTCGCAGGACCTGGCGTGGCTCTCGACCTACTTAAGCGGCCTCTTTCGCACGTCCGCGGTGGCGGCCTTGTCTCCGGAGCGGGACCGCGGGGCGCTCAAGGCCGTCGCGATCACCATCGAAACCGGCTACGCAAGAGTCCGCCTTCCCGGCTTCATCACGCCGGACGGCAAGGTCTTCCTCCAGGGGAATCTCTTCGACTACACGCAGGACCCGCGCGCGGAGCGCCGGCGGATGATCGACCTCTCGACGAATCGCGCCGAGGGTCCGGCGGACGCGAAGGTCGCGGCGGTCGAGTACGCCGACATGGAGTGCGGATACTGCAAGTTCCGCGGCCTGCAGATGGACCGTCTCCTCCAGGCAAACACGGGAATCGTCTCGGTCCGCCGCCACTACAAGTTCTTTCCGCTCTGGATGGCGCACGTCTGGGCGATGAAAGCGGCCTCGGCGGCCGACTGTCTGTTTCGATTCGCCGGCGCGGGCCCGATGTTCCGCTTCAAGGAAGCGGTGTACGCGACGCAGGAGGCGATGACGGTTGGAGGGATCGACCAGCTCGCCGTCACGACGGCGTCCGGCGAAGGCGTTTCGAACACCGACTTTCTCTCCTGCTATCTCCACGACGAGAGCTTCGCCCGCATTGTGCGGGACATGGAGGAGGGGTATCGCCTCGGCGTGAATTCCACGCCGACCTATTTCGTGGACGGCACCGAGATCACGTGGCTCGAGGACAAGATCATGGAGGACTACCTCCGGACCCTGTTCCCCAAGATCAAGACGATCGACTACGGTCCGCCGAGAAAGTGACGGCGCCTCTCCGGATGTAGGGGCGGGGCTCGTCCCCGCCCGCGTTGAGCGGAGGAGGGCGTTGCCTTCGCCAGGTTGCGGCTTTGCGGGCGGCCGCAAGGTCCGCGCCGACTCAGACGCTACGGTTCGAACGGAATCGGCACCGTCGTCCAGGCCCGCACGGGCACGTCCCCTTTCCGCGCGGGATTGAAGGTCCACTTCCGGACGGCGGAGACGGCGGCCTCGGTCAGGCCGGCGGCTCCGGGTCGAACGACTTCGATCTCCAGCGGCTGACCCGTCTCGGAGACGAGGACTCGGAGGATGACGAGCCCTCCGATCCGCGCCTGCAGGGCGACGGGGGGATAAGCGGGCTTGACCACCTTCAGGATCGTCGGCGGAATCTCCATCGCCGGGGCGGGGGTCGCGGTCGGCGGCGGCGTGTGCGTCGGCTCGGGCGCCGCGACGATCGCTTCGGTCGGCGCCGGAGTCGGCGTGTAGGCGGCAATCGCGGCCGCGGTGGCCGCCACCTCTGCCCGGCGCGCGGTTTCCGCGGCCTCCTTCTGGCGTCGCGTTTCGTCCTCGAGCTTCTTCATCTCCTCGGAGACGCGCTTGGCGACTTCCGACTGGAACTGCGCGACGCTCATCGCGGCCGTGGAAGGACCAGGAGTCGCCGTCGCCGTGGGAGGCGGCGGGACCGTCGGGATCGGCGTTGCCGCGGTGCGGATCGGGGCCGGGCGCCGGGAAATCAGAAACCAGGTTCCGCCGATCGCGGCCGCGAGGAGGAGGCCCCCGACCAGCGCGATTCCCGCCTTCTGGCGGGGCTCCGGCGGCTTCAGGAATTTCGGTGCGGTCGTGGGCGTCGGTCCGCTCGACTGGGTTTCCGCCGAAGGCGCGCTCTTCGAGGCCGCCGCCGGAGCCGCTGCGGGCTCGCCTTTGCGCGCGGGGGCGGGGGCCGGCGCCGGCTTCGCGGGTGCGCCGGCCGGAACCGGCTCGCGGATCCCCGCGGTGTCGAGCGCGCCCTCTTTCTCCCGCGCGCGCGTCTCCGCCTCGATCTCCGCGGCGAAGAGATTGTTCAGGAAGTAGGCGAGATTGAAAGTCGAAGGGGAGTACGGTCCCGAAAAGAGGAGCTTCCCGAGCTCCCGCCGCAGCTCGCCGCTCGACTGGTAGCGGGACGCCGCGTCGGAGAGACACATCTTCAGGACTTCAGTGATCTCCGGCGGAAGGGGCGAGGGGCCTCGCGCGACGCCGAGAAGGTCGGCGATCGGTCCTCCCGCGGCCGGAACGCGCCCCGTCAACAGCTCGAAGAGCAGCACTCCGACGGAGTACACGTCCGAGTTCTTTCCGATCTTCCCTTCGGCGCGTTCCTCGGGGGCGAGGTAGGGCGCGATCTCGCGGGCGAATCGCGCCCGGCCGCGGGAGGGCAGGAGGCCCGGCGCGAGACCGAAGCCGGTGAGGGTCGTTTCGCCGTCGTCGGAGAGAGACACGAACCCGGGCCACACCAGTCCGTGAAGAGTCCGTTCCCCTTCGACCGTGGTGTTGTAGGCGTGCTCGAGCGCCGTCGCGACCTTTTCGGCAATCAGAAGCGAATGTTCGATCGGGATCCGTCCCTGGAGCGTCGGGGCGCGGGAGAGGAGCTGATCGAGCGTGCGCCCGCTCTCCTCCGCCCAGGCGAGGAAGGGAACCCCTTCGACCGAGTCCATCTGGACGCCCCGCGCGATGGCCGGGTTTTTGAGAAACGAGTGGATCTCGCCGTTCTCCTGGATGGCGTCGAGCACCGCGTCCTCGGAGATCTCGGGCGTCTCCAGGACCCGCAGGCGGACGAACCCCTTCTCGGGCCCCTCGCGCAGGGCGCGGTATACGGTCCCGAGAGCGTCCTCGCCGAGCCAGGCGGTCAGGACGTAGGACCCGAAACGACGAGGAAAGGTCTCTGTCACGGACGGACCTCGCCCGAGGCTACGGAAGCGTTCAGATTTCGAACTCCTTGGAAGTCCCGATGATTGTGGGCTGGTCGGCTCCCGGGGTCAAGCCCGGCGCCTCGCGGAGGGTCAGTTCGAAGAGGGGACGGGCGTCTCCGAGGGGGAGGGGGAGTCGGCTCCGGCGTGCAGCCGGCGATTCGTCGCGATCGCCTGGAGGTGCTGCTCGAACGTCCGGGAGAACGTGTGGCCGCCCGAGTCGTCGGCGACGAAATAGAAGTAGTCGGTGCGGGCCGGGGTCACGGCCGCCGCCAGAGCGGCGAGGCCGGGGTTGCAGATCGGCCCGGGCGGGAGACCGTCGTACAGGTACGTGTTGTACGGCGATTCGTAGGCGTAGTCGGAGCGTCGCAGGCTGCCGTTCCACGCTCCGTTGCGCTTCAACGCATAGGCCACCGTCGGATCGGCCTGAAGCCGCATGCCGTGGTCGAGCCGGTTCAGGTAGACGCCCGCGACGACCGCCGCCTCGCGCACGAGACCCGTCTCCTTCTGGACGATCGAGGCGAGCGTCACCGCCTGCCGGGGAGTCAGGCCGAGGATGCGGGCTCGCTCCCGCATTCCGGGAGTGAAGTGGAGCCGGAACTGGGCGACCATCCCCTCGACGGCGCGGCGCGCGGAGGTCGAGCGCGTCATGCGGTAGGTGTCGGGAAAGAGGAAGCCCTCGAGATCCGGCGCACCGGGCGCGAGTCCCGGAGCCAGGCTCGTGTCGGTGAAGGCCGTGCGGAAGGATTCCATCGTTCCGATGCCCTGATCGACGAAGAGCTGGAACGTCTCATCTGCGGTGAGACCCTCGGGGACGACGACGACGTGCTGGAGCACCTCGCCCCGCCCCATCCGGTCGAGGATCTGATCGAGCGAAGTGGGCCGCGAGAAGCGGTACTCGCCGGCCTGGAGGGGCGTCGCGCTGCCGCGGATCCGATAGAAGATCTCCGCGATCTTCGCGTTGAAGATCACGCCCTCGGAAGCGAGCCGCCGGAAGATCGCGGAGGTCGAGGTTCCGGAAGGGAAGTAGACGACGACGTCGGAGGGACCGCCCGGACCGATCGACGGGCGCTCGAGGCGGTTGTACAGCCAGACGCCGGCCGCGATCGTGAGCAGGGTCGCGAGAAGGCCGATCCGAACGAGACGCTTGCCGGCGCTCACGAAGAGACCTTCTCGTGCTCGAGGAAGTCCTCGAGCAGCACGGCCGCGGCGGCCCGGTCCACCTCCTCCCGGGCGGCCCCCGGCGGTAGTCGCCGGGCCGCCTCGACGGAAGTCAGCGTCTCCTCGTGAAACCGGACGGGAACCGGGAACGACTCGGCGAACTTGCGCGCGAACGAGCGCACGCGCGCCGCGAAGGGCGACTCGGTCCCCTCCGGCGAGCGCGGCAGCCCGAAGACCACTAGGTCCACTTCCTCCTCGCGGCAGAACCGCGCGATGTCTTCGGCCGCCCGGGCGTCGCCCCGGCGCCGGAGCGTCACCCGCGGCGTCGCGATCCGACCGGTGGCGTCCGAGGTCGCGAGACCGATCCTTTTCTCGCCGAAGTCGACGGCCAGAACGCGCATCGTGCAAGAGTAGCGGAAACGTCTCACCCCGAGATCGCTGCGGTCCGCTTCTCAAGATCGATGGCGGCGCAACCAAAGAAGAGTCAAACAGTTCGAGGCGCCAAAGGGCCCTCGGCCCCGCGGAAGTTTCGTGTTCCACCGGGCGTTAGAATCGCCGGATCATGAAGGACATCGTCGTTCTCTCCGCCGCCCGGACCCCCATCGGCTCGTTTCTCGGGAAGCTCTCCGGCCTCTCCGCTCCCGCGCTCGGATCGGTCGCGATCCGCGGGGCCCTGGAGCGAGCGGGAGTGCCGCCGGGCGAGGTCGAGCAGGTGATCATGGGCAACGTCCTTCAGGCCGGGGAAGGGCAGGCTCCGGCCCGGCAGGCCTCTCTCGGGGCCGGCATCCCCGACAGCGTCCCCTGCATCACGGTCCACAAGGTCTGCGGCTCGGGGATGCGGGCGGTCATGGACGCCGCCAACGCAATTCAGGCGGGGGAGTACGAGCTCGCCGTGGCGGGCGGGATGGAGTCGATGTCGAACGCGCCATACCTGCTCGATCGGGGGCGGACCGGATACCGGATGGGCAACGCGCAGCTCATCGACTCCATGATCAAGGACGGGCTCTGGGATCCCTACAAGGACACCCACATGGGCAATTGCGCCGAGCTCTGCGTCGGAAAATACAAGTTCACACGAGAGGAGCAGGACGCCTTCGCCCTCGAGTCCTACCGGCGGGCCCAGGACGCCTCGACGCGCTGTCTGACCGGGCAGGAGATCTTCCCGGTCGACGTGCCACGAAAGAAGGGGGATCCCGAGCGCATCGAGAAGGACGAGGAACCGTTCGCGGCGCCGCTCGAGAAGATGCCGACGTTGAAGCCTGCCTTCCAGAAGGACGGGTCCGTCACCGCGGCCAATTCCTCGAAGGTCAACGACGGAGCGGCGGCTCTCGTCGTCGCGTCCGCGGAACGCGCCCGCGCGAAGGGGCGCTCTCCGATTGCGCGCATCGTGGCTTACGCCGGCGTCGCGCAGGCGCCGGAGTGGTTCACGACGGCGCCCGTGGGCGCGATCCAGAAGCTTCTCGCGAAGACGGGCCTCTCGGTTTCGGACATCGACCTCTGGGAGATCAATGAAGCGTTCGCGGCAGTCGCCATGGCCGCCATCCGGGAGCTCTCGCTCGATCCGGCGAAGGTCAACGTGCGCGGCGGCGCCGTTGCGATCGGGCATCCGATCGGCGCCTCCGGCGCTCGCATCCTGACGACGCTCATCCACGCGCTGCGCCACGAGGGGAAGAAGCGGGGCGTCGCCGCGATCTGTATCGGCGGGGGCGAGGCCACCGCGATGCTCGTCGAAGCGCTCTAAGCGGGTATCATCGCTCGCGATGATCGACAAGGTCGTCGCGAGCGCCGACGCCGCGGTCGCCGACGTACCGGACGGGGCGACGCTCGTGGTGGGCGGCTTCGGACTCTGCGGAATCCCCGAAAACCTGATCGCGGCGCTGGTTCGCCGCGGCGTGAAGAACCTCACCGTCGTCTCGAACAACTGCGGAGTCGACGACTGGGGCCTCGGGCTGCTGCTGCGGACGCGACAGATCCGAAAGATGGTCTCCTCCTACGTCGGAGAGAACGCCGAGTTCGAAAGGCAGTTCCTGTCGGGAGAGCTCGAAGTCGAGCTCGTGCCGCAGGGCTCGCTCGCCGAGCGGATGCGGGCCGGCGGGGCGGGCATCCCCGGCTTCTATACGCCGACCGGCGTCGGCACGCTCGTCGCCCAGGGGAAGGAGACCAAGGTCTTCGACGGACGCGAGTACCTTCTCGAGCGTGGAATCGTCGGGGACTTCGCCCTCGTCGCCGCGTGGAAGGGGGACCGCCTCGGCAACCTCGTCTACCGGAAGGCCGCGCGCAACTTCAATCCGATGGCCGCCACGGCGGGGAAGATCACGGTCGCGGAAGTCGAGGAGCTCGTCGAAGTCGGGTCTCTGGAGCCCGAGAGCATCCACACGCCGGGAGTCTTCGTCCAACGCGTCGTGTCCGCGCCGCGGCAGAAGCGGATCGAGCGCCGCACCGTGAGAAAGGCCTGATGCTCGACCGCGAGGGGATCATCCGCCGCGCCGCCCAGGAGCTCCGGGACGGCTACACCGTGAACCTCGGCATCGGGATGCCGACGCTGCTCGCCAACCACATCCCGCCCGGGATGGAGGTGATCCTCCAGTCGGAGAACGGAATCCTCGGGCTCGGGCCCTATCCTTCCGAGTCGGAGGTGGATGCGGACCTGATCAATGCGGGCAAGGAGACCGTGACGATCCGTCCCGGCGCTTCGTATTTCTCTTCGGCGGACTCTTTCGCCATGATCCGGGGAGGCCACATCGATCTGTCGGTCCTGGGCGCCATGGAGGTGGATCAGGAGGGCTCGATCGCCAACTACATGATCCCCGGCAAGATGGTGAAGGGGATGGGGGGCGCGATGGATCTGGTCGCCGGCGCCCGCCGATTGGTGGTCACGATGGAGCACGCGAACCGGTCCGGGGAGTCCAAGGTCCTCGAGCGCTGCCGCCTTCCTCTGACCGGCCGCCGCTGCGTCCACCGAATCATCACCGACCTCTGCGTCTTCGACGTTCTCCCGGAAGGAGAAGGTCTCGATCTCATCGAAACGGCGCCCGGCGTCGCGGTCGAAGAGGTCCGGGCGAAAACGAAAGCCGCATTCCGGGTCTCGCCGAGCCTGAAGACGATGGTTCTCTAGGAGACTCCTTGTCCGGGCGCGGCGATCGGTGAGAGGTCCGTCTTCCCGGCACTTCGCTCTCCGGGTGTTCCTCCTTCTGCCGCTGCTGGCCGGCCTCACCGCGCCGGCGACGCTCGCGCAGCAGTCGTTCAGCTCGGACCCGTACGAGTCGCGCTTCCGCCAGACCTCGGCCTTCCAGATCAAGTTCCACGTCCCCGAGAAGGGGGGCGAGATCCGTCTCTATACGCGCAACCCGGTTCACTATGAGAAGGACGTCTCCTGGGAGGGGAGCGAGGACGTCCGCATCGAGTACCAGGACGTCAAGATCCGGGCCGACACGGCGCACGTCGATTTTCCGACCAAGACGGCGCGGCTCGAGGGGCACGTGGTCATCGACCAGGGGCCAACCCGCCTCGCCGGAGAGCGCGCGCTCTTCCACCTCGACTCGAAGACGGGGGTGATCGAGGTGGCCGCCGCGGCCCTGCCGCCGAGCTACAACATCGTGGCGGACTCGATCGAGAAGATCGGCGATGCGACCTACCGGATTCACCACGGGCTGTTCACGGCCTGCGAGGTGCCGAAGCCCGACTGGTCCTTCACGATGAGCGAGGCCACGATCACGCTGGACGACTACGCGCACTTGAAGAACGTGGCGTTCCGGGCTCGCGAGCTGCCGCTCCTCTACACTCCGTACCTGGTCTGGCCGACGAAGACCGGGAGGGTTTCGGGTCTCCTCGTTCCGGGCGTCGGATTCAGCGAGCGGCGCGGTGCGTACCTCGGTCTCTCCCACTACTGGGTCACCGGGCAGTCCACCGACCTGACGACGCAGCTCGATCTCTTCTCGTCGGGGACCATCGGCGTCGGGGAAGAGTTCCGGTGGGCCCCCTCGGCGGAGTCGGCCGGCGCCTTTCTCGGGTACTACGTCCATGACACGGAGGCGACCGTGTGCGTGCCGATCTCGGAAGGGTCGGGCGGCACCTTCTGCACGCTCCCCGACGGCAGCCCGGGCGTCCTGAGCACCCGCACGCGCGACCGCTGGAAAGTCCGGCTCGATCACGTCTCGGAGGATCTGCCGTGGGGGATGCGCGCGGTCGTCTCGATCCGGGACTACTCCGACGAGCAGTACCTCCAGGACTACGAGCGCTCCTTCGCGCTCACCTCGGCGGCCGAGATCACGTCGAAGGCCTTCCTGACGAAGAACGAGGGGGTCGACTCCTGGAACCTCCGCTTCACGCGGACCGAGACGTTCCTCGGCGCGACCGTGCGTCAGGAGCGGATGCCGACGCTCGAGTACTACCGGCGAACCTCGGAGATCGGGGAGAGTCCCGTCTATCTGTCGGTTCAGTCCTCGGTGTCGAACCTCTACCTGAATCGCGGGGGCACGGATCTGCGCGGCAGCTACGGCCGCCTCGACTTCCATCCCGTGTTCTCCTTTCCGTGGAAGACCGTGCCGTGGCTCTCGGTGACTGCGACGGCGGGAGGCCGGTGGACCGGTTACACGAACTCGACCACCGACGCGCTCCAGACCGCGTTCGAGGGCTCGACGGCGGTCCGGGCCTACGCGGAGGCGGGGCTCTCCCTCGTGGGCCCCTCCTTCTCGCGGATCTTCGACTGGTCGATCGGCCCGTTCGGGAAGTTCAAGCACATCATCGAGCCGCGGGTGGACTACCAGTTCGTCTCGGACGTCAACGAGCCGGGGCGCATTCCTGTCTTCGACGACGTCGACACCCAGCTCGGACTGAACCAGGTCCGATACGCGATCGTGAACCGTCTTCTCGCGCGGCCCGCCGACGCGAAGGCGGGGTCGGCGTCCGAAATCGCCTCCCTCGAGATCGCGCAGAGCTACGCCTTCGAAGCGCCTCAGATCGCCTTCGGGAGCGTGCCCACGATCACTGCCTTTCGAAACGAGGGGCCGCTCGAGGCGACGCTGCGAGTGGCGCCCGGCGCCCGCTTCAACTTCGACGGGCGGCTGACCTACGACACCCGCGCCGGCCAGCTCACGTCGAGCACCATCGCGACGACGGTCAACTGGAAGACGAATTTCCTCGCCGCGACGTGGTTCTCGAGCCGTCCCGTCGTGACGGAGCCGCTTCCGCCGGGAGTTTCGACCGGCGCGACCGACCAGCTTCGCTTCGCCGGTGGGATCGAGGTCTTCGGGCCCTTTCGATTCGACACGGAGATCAACTACGACGTGCGCCAGGGGCAACTGCTCGAAGATCGGTCGCTCCTGACCTGGAAAGGGTCGTGCTACACCCTGTTTCTCGAGCTGCGGCAGTTGCGGTTGCCCGGCAACCGCCGAAACGACGTCCGATTCGTCGTCAACCTGAAGGACATCGGGACGCTCCTCGACGTCAATGGCGCGCTGAGTCCGAGTCTGTTTTGAGGGAGCGGCGGGCGCCCCGCCCGATTATGATTCGCGGGCATGAAGGGGCTCATCCTCTCGGGCGGCAAGGGAACGCGGCTGCGGCCGCTGACCCACACGCGCGCCAAACAGCTCGTGCCGGTGGCCAACAAGCCCGTCCTCTATTACGGCGTCGAAGCGATCGTCGAGGCCGGCATCCGGGAGCTCGGGGTCGTCGTCGGCGAGACGCGGCAGGAGATCGAGGGGGCCCTGGGCGACGGGTCCCGGTTCGGCGCCCGGATCACCTACATCGAGCAGGACGCCCCGCGAGGGCTCGCTCACGCCGTCCTGATCTCGCAGAAGTTCCTGAAGGGCGAGCCCTTCGTCATGTATCTCGGCGACAACCTGATCGCCGATGGCATCACGGAGCTGGTCGAGGACTACCGGCAGCGCGGATGCAATTCCCAGATCCTCCTCGCGCGCGTCCCCAATCCGGAGCAGTTCGGCGTCGCCGAGCTCGAGGACGGCCGGGTCGTCCGCCTGACGGAAAAGCCGAAACGCCCCAAGTCGGATCTCGCTCTGGTCGGCGTTTACATGTTCGACGACACGATCTTCGACGCGGTCCAGGCGATCCGGCCTTCGGCGCGCCAGGAGCTCGAGATCACGGACGCCATCCAGTGGCTGATCGACAACGGTCGGACCGTCCACCCCCACCTGGTCCACGGGTGGTGGAAGGACACCGGCAAGATCGAGGACATGCTCGAGGCCAACCGCATCATCCTCGACACTTTCGACCCGAAGGGTCTCGAGAGCGTGGACTCGGGCAGCCGCGTCGAGGGGAAGGTCGTCCTCGAGCCCGGGGCGCGGATCGTCTCCTCGACCTTGCGCGGACCGGCCATCGTCGGCGCGGGCGCCGAGGTCCGGGACGCGTTCGTCGGGCCATACACGTCGATCGGGGCGGGTTGCTACGTCGAGCGGTGTGAGATCGAGAACTCGATCCTGCTCCAGGGCTCGCGGATCGAGCGGATCCCGGGGCGCATCGCCGACTCGCTGATCGGGACGAACGTGCGCATTCATCCGGGCGCAGAACGGCCCCGCGTCCACCGATTCCTGATCGGCGACAACTCCGAGATCGGAATCCTGTGAAGATCCTCGTCACCGGCGGCTGCGGCTTCATCGGATCGAACTTCGTTCGCCGGGTGCTCTCGAGCCGCGGCGACGCGGTCTCGGTCGTCAACCTCGACAAGCTCACGTACGCGGCGAATCCGGCCAGTCTCGCGGACGTCGAGGGCCGCCCGAACTACCGATTCGTGAAGGGGGACATCGCCGACCCGGAGGCGGTCCACGGCGCCATGGAGGGGTGCACGCACGTCGTGAACTTCGCCGCGGAGACGCACGTGGACCGGTCCCTTCTGGGCGACGCGTCCTTCATCGAGACCGACGTGCGCGGCGTCTTCGTGCTCCTCGAGGAGGCGCGCCGCCGGGGCGTCGAAAGGTTCGTCCAGATCTCGACGGACGAGGTCTACGGGACGATCGCCGAAGGCTCGTTCACCGAGGAGTCGCCTTTGAACCCTCGCAACCCCTACTCCGCGTCAAAGGCCGGGGGTGACCGCCTCGCCTTCTCGTACTGGGCTTCCTATCGCGTGCCCGTCGTCATCACCCGTGCGTCGAACAACTACGGCCCGTATCAGTACCCGGAAAAGCTGATCCCGCTCTTCGTCACGAACGCGCTCGACGACGAGCCGCTCCCGCTCTACGGCGACGGGCGCAACGTCCGCGACTGGCTGTACGTCGAAGATCATGCCGAAGCGATCGACTTCCTGCTCGACCGCGGCGAGCCCGGGGAGACGTACAACGTCGCGGGCGGCAACGAAATGGAGAACCTCGAGATCACCCGCCGCGTGCTGTCCGAGCTCGGAAAGCCCGCGAGCCTCATCCGGTACGTGGACGACCGTCCCGGGCACGATCGCCGCTATTCGCTCGATGCCGGCAAGCTCGCGCGCCTCGGATTCTCGCCGCGCACCCCGTTGGAAGATGGGTTGTCCCGGACCATCCGCTGGTATCGCGAGCACGCGGACTGGTGGAGGCCGGTGAAAGAGAAGGACGCCGCGTACCGCGCCTTCTACCGCACGCAGTACGCGGAGCGCCTCGCCACTTCGACGGCTCATGCCAAGCCGGCCGGCTAGGGGCGTGCCCCGAGCCTCTTGAGCGAATCCGCGGTCGTCCCCGCCGAGACGCGACCCGCCGTCGTCGCCGCACCGCGTCCCGCCGCCGACCGGAAACGCCGGGTCCTCGTGACGGGAGCCTCCGGGATGCTCGGCGCCGATCTCGTTCCGGTGCTCGCGGGCGCCGGCTACCGGGTCTTCGCCCGTCCGAAGTCGGACCTCGACGTGACGCGACCCGAGGACGTGCTCCGCGCCTTCCGCGACGTGCGTCCGGAGATCGTCGTCAACTGCGCGGCCTTCACGAAAGTCGACGCCTGCGAGAGCGATCCGCTCGCTTTCGAGGTGAACCACCGCGGCGTCGAGATCCTGGCGGCCGAGTGCCGTTCCCGGGAGGCGCGCCTGGTGCAGATTTCGACCGATTTCGTCTTCGACGGGAGAAAGGAGACGCCCTACGTCGAGGACGACTCGCCCGCGCCGCTCTCGGCCTACGGACGGTCGAAGCTCGCCGGCGAGGAGGCGGCGCGAGCCGCTCCGGCGGCGCTCGTCGTGCGCGCCTCCTGGCTCTTCGGTCTCGCGGGATGGAACTTCGTCGAGGCGATCCTGAAACAGATCGCGTCCGGCAAGTCTCCGTTGACCGTCGTCGACGACCAGCGGGGCCGGCCGACGTCGACGACGGACCTCTCCGCGGCCCTTCTGGCGCTCCTCGATCGCGGCGCGGCGGGCACGTTTCACTTTGCCAACCGCGGCGAGGTCTCGTGGTTCGACTTCGCCCGCGAGATCGCCGCGCGCGCGCCGGGGGGGGCGCCCGACGTCGTCCCGATCGATTCGGCGTCCCTCGCGCGTCCCGCGCGCCGCCCGGCCTACTCGGTCCTCGACACGGGGAAGTACGAGCGGGAGACGGGGTTTCCGATCCGGCATTTCCGGACGCCCCTCGCCGAGTACCTCGCCGCGCGCGCGAGGCCGCCCGCGTGAGCCTGACCGCCTCCGAGTGGAAGCGCAAGGCGGTGCACGCCTCGATGGGGCTCTTCGCGCTCGCTCTGCGATGGCTGACCTGGCGCCAGGCGGCGCTCCTGGCTTTCGCCGCCCTCCTCCTGAACCTGTTCCTGCTGCCGCGTTTCGGACGCGGGATCTATCGGGACGCCTCGCGGAAGCGGGACGTCGGAATCGTGGCCTATCCCGCGGTCGTGCTCGTGCTCGTCCTCGTCTTCCGCGGCCGATATCTTCCGATCGCGGCCGCCGTGTGGGCGATGATGGCGTTCGGCGATCCGGCCGCCTCGATCTTCGGGAAGGTGATCGGCGGCCCGAGGCTCCCCTGGAACCGACAGAAGACCTGGATCGGTCTCCTCGCCGACTGGGCGATCGGCGGGGCGGCGGCCGTCGGAGTCTTCCGCTTCGTCTCGGAGCGGGAGCTCCGACCCGATTCGGTGGCTCTTCTCGTCGGCGCCGCGGCGCTCTTCGCTCTGCTCGAATCGATCCGGGCGGGAATCGACGACAATCTCGTCGCGGCCCCTCCCGTCGCCTTCTTTCTCGCCTGGGTCTGCCTGGCGAGCCCGCCGACCGCCGTCCCCGTCGTGCCCGGCCCCGGTTGGGCGCTCGCGATCAACGCGGCCGTCGCCCTCGCGGCGTACGCGGCGCGCGCGGTCTCGGTCTCGGGCGCCGTCGCGGGCGCGCTCGTGGGGACCGCGATCCTGGCGTCGGGCGGGTTCCCGGCCTACGCGGTTCTCTGGGGATTCTTCCTCGTCGGATCAGTCGCCTCGAAATTCGGATATCGCGAGAAAGCCAAGCGCGGAACGGCGCAAGCCCGGGGAGGGCGACGCGGCGCGGAGCACGTCGCCGCCAACTGCCTCGTCGCGGCGCTCGTCGCGGCGCTCGCGCGATATCAGACGCAATGGGGGCTCGTGTTCACGAGCTGCTTCGCGGCGGCGCTCGCCGACACGCTCGGTACGGAGTTCGGCAGCCTCTACGGCCGGCGTGCCTTCTCGCCGACCTCCGGCGCTTCGGTTCCGGTCGGCACGCCGGGGGCGGTCTCCTGGCCGGGTCTCGCCGCCGCCGCCGCCGGCGCGGCCGGCATCTCGCTCGTGGGCGCCGGAACCGGGCTCCTTCCTCTCTCCGACGTGGGGATCGTCGTCACGGCCGGGTTCGCCGGCGCCCTGGCCGAGAGCGTCGCGAACGACCTCGGACGGCGCTTCGGGTTGCGGCTCGACCACGAGTTCGCCAACGCCGCGAACACCTTCGTCGGAGCGCTGATCGCTGTCGAGATCGCGGCGAGCCTCGCGAAGGGATCCCTCTACCTTCCGGTGGAGGGGGGATGAAGCGATACCTCCGGCTCGCGCGCCCGTTCACGCTCCTGCCGCCGCTGCTCGGCATCGTCTCCGGCGCGATCTGCGCTTTCGGCTCGGCGCACAACCCCGATCCCTCGAAGCGGGTCACCTGGGCGGTCGTGCTGACGGTCGCCATCGGCTCGCTCTGTGCCTCGGCGATGAACGCCGCGTCGAACATCGTCAACCAGATCGCCGATCTCGAGATCGACCGGAAGAACAAGCCGGAGCGCCCGCTCGTGACCGGCGAGATCTCGATCGCGCGCGCCTGGCGAGTCGCGATCGTTCTCTACGTGCTCGCGATCGTCCCGACCTGGGTCGTCGTGCCCTATCCGCACACCTCGCTCGCCGAGCGCCTGTCGGCGCCGCTCGCGCTCCACGCCGCGTTCTTCATCTACTGTCTCGGCGCGCTCGCGACGTTCATCTACTCCTTCCCGGCCTTCGGACGGACGAAGCGTCACTGGCTCGCGGCCAACGTCACGATCGCGATCCCGCGAGGGGGCCTCCTCAAGGTGGCGGGCTGGGCGTTCGTCGCGTCGGTCGCGGTATGGGAGGCGTGGGCGATCGGCGCGATCTTCGCGCTGTTCCTCCTCGGCGCGATGTCCACCAAGGACTTCTCCGACATGGAGGGGGACCGCGCGCACGGGTGCATCACGCTGCCGATCCGATTCGGCGTCCGGCGCGCGGCCCGGATGATCGCTCCGTTCTTCGTCCTGCCGTGGTTGTTGATCCCGCTGTTCGCGTACCTGCCGGACCCGGACAATCCGTCCGAGCCGCTCCTGACCGGAAATCGGCCCCTTCTCGTGGCGCTCGGCGTTCTCCTCGCGGCCTGGGGCGGCTACGCGGCGCGCCTCCTCCTTCGCAACCCGGACGAGCTCGCCTCGACCGAGAACCATCCGGCCTGGACCCACATGTATCTGCTCATGATGGCGGCCCAAATCGGGTTCGCGTTGGCCTATCTGCTTTGACGGCTCCGTCGCCAGGACCAGCTAGAAACTCTCGGCCAGTCGCGAAGCGACTGCCGCGGCCGACGGTCCAGGTTGGATTCGCTCTCGCTGATCTGCTCTCGATCCGGCAGCACCGAAGTGCCATGCCCTCGGCGGTACAATCGAGAGGAGTCGAATGAGCCAGAACGCGACGGCACCGAAGCTGTCGCCGCCCCGACCGGAACCCGAAGGACACCGGGTCACCTGGAGCGGCCTGGCCCTGACTCTGCCTGAGCGAACGTTGAACGTTCTCGTCCGCCGGGCGGTCGACGAGATTCCGGAGCTCCGCGATCTGACCGTTCACGTGACGCCGGGCGAGCTCGCGGTGGCGCTCGTGGTCCACCGCTTCGGCGTTCCGCTCTCCGCCAAAGCGACCGTCTCTCAGCTGCGGTTGAAGGACGGATTTCTCGCGTTCGTGCTCGACCGGGTGCAGGCCCTCTCGTTCATCCCGATCCCGGACCAGCTCGTGACCTACCTCGTCCAGAAGGCCCCGGCGGGGCTGCTGACCTACTACGCCGAGGACCGCATCATGGTCGTGAACTTGAACGACTGGATGCCCCCGGGAATGGACCTCTCGCTCGAGCGCACCGAGTTCTTCGACGGCGCGCTGACGCTGCATTTCGCGTCGGGGTCCTACGACCTGACCGACCTCATCGAGAACGCGACGCGGCTGGACGACTGAGAGTCGCCTCGCCGCGTCAGCGCGGCGACAGGTCGATCAGGACGACATCGGCATTCTCACGGTAGCGGTCAAAGAGGATCGTTTTACCGTCGGGCGAGACGTCGAAGCTTCTCACGACGAAGCCCGGGCGCAGGCTCGTCAGCGGCCGCAGACTGCCGTTTGCGAGGTCGAGCAGGAGAAAGTCGGCCACCCGGACCGACTTCCCGATCCGATGAGCGAAGATCACAACGGACTTCCCGTCGGGCATGAAGTGGTAGCGATTTCCCGCATAGGGAACCCCGATCTCGGGCAGATGAACGGGCTGCTTGTCCGGCGTCACCCCTCGAAGGTCCGAGCCTCCGCCTCGGTTCTCGGAGTAGAGAATCAGCCGGCCGTCGGGTGACCAGACCGGGTCCGAGCTGTTGGTGTCCACCAGGCGCACCGGCGAACCGCCCTCGGCGGGAACTTTGTAGAGAGGCCGCGCCCGGCCTTCCTCCTCCCGAGCGACCACGGCGATCCACTTCCCGTCCGGCGACCACGACGGCACGTCCACGACTTCGAGATTTTCGGCGACCCGATGGGCGTTCGTTCCGTCCGACGACATGACGTTCAAGCGGTGGCGCCCTTCCCGGAGTGTCACGAAGGCAATCTGGGATCCGTCGGCCGAAATTCCGGGCGCGAAAGGCACAGCGCCCTCGCTGCCCTTCCAGAGCTCCGTCTCCGATCCGTCCTTCAGTTTCCAGATCCCCGGCGCGTCCCCCTTGGACGAGAGATATACGACATAGTCGCGCCCGTATCGAGGAGCCGAGGCGCGGACGCTCGGCAGATCGAAACGGGCGATGCCAGACTCGTCCACGACGTGATCGGTGATGGGCGCCGTCCAGAGATTCCGCACTGGATTCGCGACCGTCGCTGCGAGACGCCGGCCATCCGCGCTCGCGGACACTGACGTGTACTCCTCGAGGCCTGAACTCAACGCGTGGGAGATCCGCCTTTCGACGTCCATTCCGTACAGGCCCCATCCCCGGTCGGCGCGCGCCGCGCAGTAGACGAGCGTGCGCGCGTCGAGGAGTACCGGATACGCGACGCGCCCGTGATGATTCGACATCCGCTCTGGCTCGCCGCCCGATGGTCGGATTCGCCAGACATCCATGTCGTCCGGCGGCACGCCGCGCACGAAATAGATGAACTGGCCGTCCGGAGACCAGTTCACAAAGTGATTATGGAGTCCCTTCTTGTCGGTCAGGATCTGCTTCGGGTTTGCGCCGTTGCGATCCGCGACGAAAATCGGGTCCGCGGGGGGGAAAAAATAAGCGAGCCGGCTGCCGTCCGGAGCCCACGTGGCCTCGACCCCCTTCGACAACAGAAGCTGCGGCGCTCCTCCGATGGTCGGAACGAGCCAGATCTGGGT
>JBKPSZ010000094.1:0-6325 GCA_046735265.1 Acidobacteriota bacterium
CATCCGGCACGGCGCGAAGCTCCTCTTCGCTTTTGCCGAGGCGACGGTGCCCAAGGTCTCGGTGATCACCCGCAAAGCGTACGGCGGCGCGTACTGCGTCATGTTGTCGAAGGACATCGCGACCGACTTCAACTTCGCGTACCCCACCGCCGAAGTCGCCGTGATGGGGCCCGAGGGAGCGGTGAACATCCTGTACCGGCGCGACGCCGACTCCGCCGAAGCGCGGGCGGGGAGGGTCCGGGAGTACGTCGAGAACTTCGCGAACCCCTACGTCGCGGCGCGGCGAGGATATCTCGACGAGATCATCGAGCCCTCCGAAACTCGCGAGAAGCTCGCCGCGGCCTTTCGCCTCCTCGAGACCAAGAGGGTGCAGCTCCCCGCGAAGAAGCACGGCAACATCCCGCTCTGACCGGTGGACAGAAAGCGAGGCGGCGTCTCCGGGCGCTCCGCCGGGTCCGGCATCGGGCGCGGGCTTCTGGTCTTGCTCCTGGCCGCCGCCTGCGCGACGAATCCGTCCGTCTCGATCGAGCCGTTCGTCGGCGCGGTGGTGCCGGGAAGGGTCGTCACGGCGTTCAACGTCGAAGCGGAGCTCGCCCGCGGAAGGTATCTCGAAGTCTTCCGCTACCTGGAGAGCCTTCCGGCCTCCGAGCGCAACGACTCCTCGAACCTCGTGCTCGCGGGGCGCGTGTGGCTGGCGCGCGGGGACGCCGCGGCTGCCGGCAGGGCGCTCGAGGCCGCGCTCTCCGGGTCGATCGCGGGCGGAAAACGCGCGGACGCGGAGTGGGCCCTTTCCCAGGCGCGGATCCTGGCGGACGACTTCCGAGAAGCCGCGAACCACGCCTCTCTGGCGGTTCGCGCGGGCCTCTACCTCTCTCCCGGCTTCGTGCGATTCTTGGAGAGCCTTTCGGGATCCGAGCTCTACGCCGGCCTGCGTCCGTCCGAGTCCGTCATGACCGGCTTCACGATGGGTCCGTACGACCTGATCCGCGTGCCCGTCGGGATCAACGGCCGGCCTTCCGACGCCGTGCTCGACACCGGCGCTTCCTACAGCATCGTGACGCGGTCCTTCGCCCGCCTGGCCGGCGTGCGGGAGATTGCGGACTCCGAGGCGTACGGCCTCGGGCTCCACCAGAAGCCGATTCCCCTGACGTTCGGCGTCGTGGACGAGCTGACGATCGGGGAGGCCCGCCTGAGGGCGGTCCCCGTGATGATCATGCCGGACGACGCGCTCCACTTCGAGACCGCGCGCGGGCCGCTTCCGATCGCCTCCGTGCTCGGCCTGCACCTGCTCAAGGACTTCACCGTCGACATCGACTACATCGGCCGGCGCCTGACTCTCGAGAGGCACGCCGGACCGGGGCCCGGAAGCGACGCGGACCAGAATCTCTTCTTCGCGCGCAACAAGGTGATGGCGCGCGTGACGGTCAACGAGTCCCCATGGACCCTCTTCCTCCTCGACACCGGGAGCGAGCTGACCATGATGACCACGGCGGGAGTGAGGCGGCTGGGCGTCCGCACCGCGTCGGGGATCTTTCCGAAGCGCGTCGAGGGGATCGGGAAGGCCCGCGTCTCGTGGGGGAAGGTGCAGGACGTCTCGATCGGGCTCGCCTCGTACCGTCTCCGCTTCCGGGATATGGTTGTGGCGGAGACGGATGACACGATCGAGGACGGCGTCGTCGGATCCTCCGCCCTGGCCCGCTTCCGCGCCCGGATCGACTTCCGCCACATGAGACTCGAGCTCGACGCGCGGACGGCGCCCGCCCCGTGAAGCTCCTCGTTGCCAATCGCGGGGAGATCGCCGTTCGGATCTTCCGGGCCTGCCGGGAGATGGGTATCGAAACGGTCGCCGTCTTTTCCGACGCCGACCGGAAGTCGCCGCACGTGGCCGTGGCGGACGAAGCCGTGCGTCTCGGTCCTGCGCCCGCGCGGGAGAGCTACCTATCGATTCCGGCGATCCTATCGGCCGCGCGAACGACCGGGGCCATGCTCGTCCATCCCGGCTACGGTTTCCTCGCCGAGAGCGCGCCCTTCGCGCGCGCGTGCGTCGAAGCCGGGCTGACGTTCGTGGGGCCGCCCGCGGCTGCGATCGAAGCGATGGGCTCGAAGACGGAGAGCCGCCGGCGCATGCAGTTGGCCGGCGTGCCCGTCGTGCCCGGCATGACGCGGCCGGCGGCGAGCGCGTCGGAAATCGTCGAGTTCGGCGCGAAGCACGGGTACCCCCTTCTGCTCAAGGCCTCCGCGGGCGGGGGCGGAAAGGGAATGCGCCGCGTCGATCTCGCGGAAGACGTCCCTTCCGCGTTCGAACGGGTCGCCGGAGAGGCATCCGCGTACTTCGGAGACGCCGCCGTTTACGCCGAGAAGCTGATCGAGGGTCCGCGACACATCGAAGTCCAGGTCGTCGGAGACGGCCGCGGGCGTCTCACCGCCGTGGGACATCGCGAATGCAGTCTCCAGCGGCGCCATCAGAAGGTCGTCGAAGAGTGCCCCTCCACCGTGGTCGGCGAGGCGCTCGCCCGTCGGTTCGAGGCGGCCGCCCTGCGCGCCGCCGAATCGGTCGGGTACGCCTCCTGCGGAACCGTCGAATTCCTTCTCGCCCCTGACGGCTCGTTCTACTTCCTGGAGATGAACACGCGGCTCCAGGTCGAGCACCCGGTCACCGAGGAGGTTTTCGGGGTCGACCTCGCGAAGGAGATGATCGCGATCGCGATCGGGGAGCCGATGCGCCTCGAGGGTGCCTCGGCCCGCGGGCACGCCATCGAGTGCCGCGTCTATGCGGAGGACCCCTTCCGGGGATTCGCTCCTTCTCCCGGCACGGTCGCGACGATGCGACTCCCCGAAGGACCCGGTGTGCGCAACGACATGGGGATCGAGGCGGGGGGAGTCGTGCCGATCGACTATGACCCCATGATGGGAAAGCTCATCGTGCGCGGCGAAGACCGATCCTCGGCCATCGCGCGCCTTTCGCGGGCGCTCTCCGAATACGAGATCGGGGGAGTGGAGACGACGCTTCCGCTCTTTCGCGCGCTGGTCGCCGACGCCGAGTTCCGGCGCGCCGCCTTCGACGTGCAGTGGCTCGATCGCCGTCTCGAGAGCGGGCTGCTCGAGAGGCCGCACCCCGGTCCGGACGACGTCGTTCTGGCCGCGGTCGGTCTGACGGCGCCGCGGCCGATTGCGGCCCCGCCGGCGGCCACGGCTCGATCCGGCTGGCGGGAGCAGGCCCGGTACCAGGCCCTCCGGCGGCCGCCGCGCGACCTCGGCGTCGGATGAAGCGCCTCGAGTTCGTTCTTCGCGGCCTCGACGGGCCGGAGGAAGTCCGGCTGGAAGGGGACGCCGACTCGTGGCGAATCACCCGCAACGGAGAAACGCGCGCCTTCACGGTGGCGCGCCTTCCGGACGGGCGATGGTCGCTCCTCTTCTCCGACGGCCGCCAGGTCAGCGGGCGGGCCCTTGCGGGCGAAGCCGGCTCCGTGGCCGTGGCGACGGCAGCCGGACCGCGCACCGTCCATCTCGACGACCCTCTCCACGACCGTCTCTTGCACTCGCCTTCGGCGGTATCCGGGTCGGACGAGGAGGAAATTCGAGCCCTGATGCCCGGAAGGGTGGTCGAGGTCCGCGTCCGGCAGGAGGATCGGGTCGAGTCCGGTACCGTGCTTCTCGTTCTCGAGGCGATGAAGATGCAGAACGAGATCCGGGCGTCGTCGTCCGGGGTCGTGGCTCGTTCCCTGGTCGAGGCGGGAGACGCCGTCGACGGGGGCGCCCTGATGTTCGTGATATCCAAACGGATGAACGAAACTCCAAAATAATCACAAAACACCGCAAACATCCGCAACTCCCCTCCGACTTTTCCCTTCGCTGACAAGGACTTACGACATCGGGACGAATTCCTAATGCTGGCAGTTTGATTGCTTTTCCTTTGGGACAAAGGGTCGGTCCATAGTGTCCGATGGCCCGATCCAAGGGACAAATGCTCGTTTCACCTTTTTCATTGGAGGTGGGTATGAAGGTCGCCCGGTATCTCGGGTTGGTCGCGGCGTTGTTCCTTCTTCTCGTCCCGCTTTCATCGGCTCAAACGACCGGGAGGATTGAAGGGACGGTTCTGGATCAGAACGGAGCGCCGCTTCCCGGTGTCACGGTCGAGGCCTCGAGCCCCAATCTCCAGGGGACTCGAACCGCGGTGACGGGAAGCGACGGCCGATACCGATTCGTCAGTCTGCCGCCCGGGGCCTACAAGGTCACCGGCACCCTGACGGGCCTCGGCACCGTCGAGAAGAGCGCGACCGTCGCCCTCGATGCGACGGCGACCGTGAACCTGCAGATCTCGCTGACCGCCAAGGAAGCCGTCATCGTCACGGGCGAGGTTCCGATGGTCGACACGACCTCGACGACCGGCGGCACGAACTACAGCGCAAAAGTCATGGAGAACCTTCCACTCGGCCGAAACTATGCCGAGATCATCCGCTCGAACCCGGGGGTCAACCAGGACCAGGGCGACACGCAGGGACGCGCCCTGTCGCTGACGGTCTACGGCGCGACCTCGGTCGAGAACCAGTTCGTCATCGACGGCGTCAATACGACGAACGTCATTCGCGGCTTCCAGGGGAAGGCCATCAACGGCGAGTTCATCCAGGAAGTCGAGATCAAGACCGGCGGCTATCAGGCGGAATACGGGCGAGCGCTCGGCGGCGTGATCAACGTCATCACGAAGTCGGGCGGCAATGAGTTCCACGGCGACGCCTTCGTCTACTACGACTCTTTCGGCCTCCGCGCCGATCAGGAGATCACTTCCGACGACTACTTTCAGGGGATGCGCTTGAACGGCTACAACCGGACCGACGTCGGGTTCGGCTTGGGTGGCCGGATCATCAGGGACAAGCTCTGGTTCTTCGCCGCGTACGACCACGTCAGCAAGCCGACGGACATTTCCCGGTACAACGACAGTGCACTCGTGTCCCGCAACGACAAGTTCCCAGCGGACTCGACCGACAACCTCTATTCCGGGAAGTTGACGTGGAACATCGCGACCGGTACGACTCTCGTGGGGACGGTCTTCGCGGACCCGTCGAAGGTCACCGGCGCCGCGGCCTCCGACCCGACGCACAGCTACTATCCGGTGCCGATCGTCAACCCGGACGAGAGCACCTGGGGCTCGGATCTCGACATCGGGGGGACGGACTACGGCCTGCGCCTGAACCAACTCTTCGGATCGACCGGGCTTCTGTCTCTCCAGGGCTCGCGCCACTACGACCGGTATCAGACGGTCCCGTCTGGCGCGGGCGCCGGCGTGCGAACCGAGGACTGGACCTGTGCGGGCGGGACGCCGACGGATCCGTGCGACCAGCCGGTCGAGCCCAACAGCGCGGAGGGGGGATTCGGCTCGATCTCGGGCTACATCCGCAACAACCATTCGACGCGCTGGCAGGCGCGCGGCGACTTTTCGCTCTACTTCGCCAACCACGAAGTCAAGGTCGGCGGCGACTGGATGAACGGCAAGACCACCGCGATCACCAACATCAGCGGCCAGCAATACATCCAGACCTACAACGAGTACGGGCAGACCTACTACGCGCACAACTTCTGGGCCGCGGGGCCGGACGATTTCACGCCCGTGGACAACGTCGTCCAGCCCAACACGATCAACTACAGCGCATTTCTCCAGGACTCCTGGAGGGTCCTCCCCGGCCTGACGATCAATGCGGGCGTGCGCTGGGACAACGAGAACCTGAAGAACTTCGCCGGGGAGTCGGTCAT
Organism: Acidobacteriota bacterium; assembly: GCA_046735265.1. Classification (GTDB taxonomy): domain Bacteria; phylum Acidobacteriota; class Thermoanaerobaculia; order UBA5066; family Gp7-AA6; genus DATBFU01. Next base: position 5,749 of record JBKPSZ010000094.1, read on the forward strand.
TCAGTTGAAGAACGAGTGGCAGCCGCGCGTCGGAATCGTGTGGGATCCGAAGAACGACGGCTCGATGAAGGTCTACGCCTTCGGAGGAAAGTTCTACTACGCGCTGCCGACCGACTTGAACGTCCGTTCCTACGGCCAGCAGCTCTTCGTCACGACGTACAACTTCAATCCCGGGACGACCGCCGCGGACGTGGCCCAGGATCCGAACGTCATCGGCCACGAGCAGCCGCACACGCAGGGCGGGATCTTCGCGGAGCCGCACGACGACAATCTGAAGGGGATCTATCAGGACCAGTTCAGCGTGGGCTTCGAGATGCTCCTCGATCCGACCTTCTCGATCGGCGTCAAGGGCGAATATCGCCGGTTCGGCCGGGCGGTCGAGGACCGCTGTGACGCGGACTCTTCCGCCCCCGAGAACAACGGCAATACGTGCGTCATCGCGAACCCCGGCGGCGACGGGCAGTTCGCGAGCGGCAACTTCACGGGATGCAACGGGCTCGATGGAAACGCGTACGAGTGCGGCATCAACCCGATCAACGCCCTGCTTCCGCAGGGCACGATCCTGCGGGCGCGCCGC
>JBKPSZ010000095.1:0-6737 GCA_046735265.1 Acidobacteriota bacterium
GCCTCGGGCAGAACCGTCTCCTCCACTCGTCGCAGCAGCCGACGTGATGACGTGCTAAGTCCCGTATTGACAGACCTACGGCGCCACGGTCACTTACGTCTTCCTCAAACCTCAGGGAGGCTGGGCTCTCGCGCCGTCACCGTCCGCAGTACTGCTACCGTCCTCCGGAAGCCCGACCGGCGATTTCGGTAGGCAGGTTGCAGCGAGCGGCGATCGCGTCGTCGTTTCGACGGGCGTCAACCCGGCGATGGCTTACTACTTCGTCAAGCCGGTGGCCGGCTGGACCGGGCTGGTGACCGAGACGGAAAAAGTTCCCTTCAACGATGGCTCGCTGCGGTTCGTCGCCTTCGACGGGAACACGCTCGTCGCGGGAAGCGATGGTCTGAACTATGCCCTTGTGTTCGTACGACACCTTCTCATCAAGTTCCAAAACCTTGGCGATCTGTTGAAGAAGTTCTTCAATTCCGGTTCGACGATACCCGTCGATTTCCAACTCCTCGCCGAGGACGGTTCTCCGATTTCGGATCGCGAGGGCGAAGCCCTGGCGACCAACTGTGCCGTCCAAGTGTTCCTTTCCGGGGAACGGTCCGCGGGCTGCCCGATCTACGATCCGAAGGATCGTGTTTTTCACCTCAAACTGAAAACGTCGCGGGGGATGGCGGGGAGTACCTACAGGATCGCCGTGGGTCTCTTCGAAGATGGCCGCCTGACGGAAAGCTCGAGCCTCGACGTCAAGATCCGGTGAGCGTGGGCGCAGCCGCGTCGGAGCGATGCGTCACGACAGCTCGAGCATCCGCAGGAGCGGCTTCTCCGCCGCCGCGCGCAGCGGCTCCGGCAGCACGATCTCCGGCCGCTCGTCGCGCAGGCAGAGGTAGAGCTTCTCGAGGGTGTTCAGCTTCATGAACGGGCACTCGTTGCAGCGGCATCCGTTGTCGGGCGGAACCGGGATGTACTCGCGATCGGGCGCGAGCTTCTTCATCTGGTGGATGATCCCTTCCTCCGTCGCGATCAGGAACCGCTTGCCCGGAGCGGTCGTCACGTAGCTCAGGATCGAGCGCGTCGATCCGACGTGATCGGCATATTTCAGGATCGCGTCGGGGCACTCGGGATGCGCCGCGAGAAGCGCGTCGGGATACTTCGCCTTCAGCTTCACGATCTCGCGCTCGGAGAACTGCTCGTGCACGATGCACGTGCCCGGCCAGAGCGTCATCGCGCGCCCCGTTTTCTTCACGAGAAACGCGCCGAGATGCCGGTCGGGCGCGAAGAGGATTTCGCGGTCCGGCGGGATCGTACGGACGATCTTCTCGGCATTCGAGGACGTCACGATGACGTCGGAGAGCGCCTTCACCGCCGCCGAACAGTTGATGTACGTGAGGCTCACGGCGCCCGGATGCGCCTCCCGCCACGCGCGGAAGGCTTCGGGCGGACACGAGTTCTCGAGCGAGCAGCCGGCTTCCCAGTCCGGCAGCACGACTTTGCGGGAGGGATTCAGGATCTTCGCCGTCTCGGCCATGAAGCGCACGCCGGCGAAGGCGATGATGTCCGCCTGGGATTTCTGCGCGCTCCGAGACAGATCGAGCGAATCGCCTACGAAATCTGCCAGGTCCTGGATTTCCTCTTCCTGGTAGTAGTGCGACAGCAAAACTGCATTTTTTTGTCGCTTGAGGCGCCGGATTTCCTCGGTCAGATCGAGCGTCGGATCGATCGAAGCGAGGTCCGGCGGCGCCGGCCGTGCGACCGGAGGCGCGTAAGTCTCGGATCCGACAGGAAGTGGCGAGCTCATGTTCCCTCGCAAGGATAACCCCACGGTTCGTCGGCAAACTTTTCCGCCGCCGAAGTAACCTGGCAAGCTTCCTGCTCCGTATATGGAATTGTGAGCCCCCTCGGAACCCCTTTTCGCACGGGCCGGATGGCGTACCTGCTCGTGCTGCTGCTTCTCGCCGCGCTGGCGCTGGAGGTCTGGGGGATTCGCGCTTCGCTCTCCACCTTCCTTCACTGAGCCCCGCCCGGCGTCCGTCCGGCGCGAGGTAATATCCTGATTCGATGGCGACGGAAATTGCGACCGGGCGATTTCACGGTCTCGATCCGGCCGCGCTCGTGGCCGCCTACCGGAACATCTATCTCTCTCGCCGCGTGGACGATAAGGAGATCCAACTCAAGCGGCAGAACAAGATCTATTTCCAGATCAACAGCGCCGGCCACGAGGCGGTCTCCACCGCGGCCGGCATGGTCTCGCGACCGGGCTACGACTGGTTCGAGCTCTACTACCGCGACCGAGCGATGTGCCTGCAACTCGGGGTCACCGCTTACGAGATGTTTCTCCAAGCGGTGGGCGCCAAGGAGGATCCGGCCTCGGCGGGACGGCAGATGCCCTCCCACTGGGGATCCAAAAGGCTGAATCTGATCTCCAAATCCTCGTGCACCGGGACCCAGTTCCTGCAGGGGGTCGGCGCGGCGGAGGCCGGCTGGAGGATGTCCCAGATCCGGGAGCTCGCCGACAAGGGGGGATTCCAGCGCGACGAGATGGTCGTCGTGTCGAGCGGCGAAGGTCAGACCTCCGAGGGCGAGTTCTGGGAAGCGCTGTCGTCCGCCTGCAACCTGAAGCTTCCGGTCCTCTTCCTGATCGAAGACAACGGATACGCGATCTCGGTCCCGGTCGAGGTCAACACACCCGGCGGATCGATCTCGAAGCTCGTGCGCGGATTCCCGGGGCTCTTCCTCGCGGACGTGGACGGCACCGACTTCCTCGAGTCCTACGACGCGCTGCGCTACGCCGCGGAGTACTGCCGCAGCCGCAAGGGCCCGGCGCTCGTGCACGCGCACGTGATTCGCCCCTACAGCCACTCGCTCTCCGACGACGAGGCGCTTTACCGCACGAAGGAGGAGCGCGACCGCGATCAGGAGCGCGATCCGGTCCGGACGATGGCGCGCCTGCTCGTCGCCGAAGGGATCCTGTCGGAACCGGCGCTCGAGGAGCTGAAGAACGACGTGGACCGCGAAGTCAACGAGGCGGCCGATCGCGCGCTCGCGGCGGAGCTCCCCGCGCCCGAGTCGGCTTACGAGTTCGTTTACTCGCCGGACGTGGATCCGACGTCGTCCGCCTTCTCGACCGAGCCCGTCATCGCCGAAGGAGCGCCCGCGACGACGATGGTGGACCTCTTGAATGCGTGCCTCCGAGACGAGATGAAGCGGGATCCGCGCATCGTCCTCTTCGGCGAGGACGTCGCGGACGCCTCGCGCGAAGAGGTGCTCGCCGAGTGCAAGGGCAAGGGGGGCGTCTTCAAGGTGACCCACAATCTCCAGCGCCTCTACGGCAAGGAGCGGGTCTTCAACTCTCCTCTGGCGGAAGCCAACATCATCGGCCGCGCGATCGGGATGGCGGTGCGGGGATTGAAGCCGGTCGCCGAGATCCAGTTCTACGACTACATCTGGCCGGCGTACATGCAGATCCACAACGAGCTCTCGAACATGCGATGGCGCTCGGGCAACGCCTTCTCCGCTCCGGTCGTCGTGCGCGTCGCCATCGGCGGATACATCGGCGGGGGAGCGGTGTATCACTCCCAGTCCGGCGCGGTCCTCATGACGCACATCCCGGGCCTGCGCGTCGTCCTGCCGTCGAACGCGCTCGACGCGAACGGACTGCTGCGTACCGCGATCCGCTGCGACGATCCGGTCCTCTTCCTCGAGCACAAGCACCTTTACCGGCAGACGCACAACAAGGGGGCGTATCCGGGCCCCGACTACATGGTCCCCTTCGGGAAGGCGAGGCTCGTGCAGGAAGGCAACGACGTCACGATCGTGACCTACGGGGCGACGGTCTATCGCTCCTGGCAGGCCGCGAGCGCGTTCCACGAGAAGACCGGCAAGACCGTCGAGATCCTGGACCTGCGTTCGCTGTCCCCGTACGACTGGGACGCGATCGCCGCGTCGGTGCGCAAGACGAACCGCGTCCTGGTCGTGTACGAAGACACGATCTCCTGGGGATACGGTGCGGAAATCGCGGCGCGAATCGCGTCGGAGCTGTTCTTCCACCTCGACGCTCCCGTCGAGCGCGTCGCGGCGACCGACACCTTCGTGGCCTATCAGCCGAAGGTCGAGGACTTCATCCTCCCGCAGGCATCCCATATCGAGAAGGCGCTCGAGAAAATCGCCGCGATCTGACCGCCCGACGCCCCACCCGGATCCCTGACCTCGCCTTGGGACACGTTGTCACCGCCCGCGACCGGAATTTGTCCGTCCACGGAAGCAGACTTCGCTAACCCGCGCCTCCGCAGGGATCTGCAAATGGGTATGAACCATGCAGTGATCTCCGCCGTACTGGGTTTGAGGAGGCGCAAGATGAAATGGCTACCGTTACAGCTCGAGCAGGATTGGGGGGCGAACCACCGCGCCCTGCGCCGCTGTCACGGGTGCGGCGCCTACGCCCGGCCCGCCGAGCAGGTCAATGGCGTTCTGCGGTGCGAACGGTGTGTCGAGAAGGCGCGGCGCGACCGTGCGCGGGAAGAGCGCGAAGGCGATCCCACGATCGTCGATTTCTCCGTCTAGGCTCGATTCTCCGCGTCGCGAGCTCCGGGCGAGACACGGAGCTCGCGACTGAACCTATAATTCGCGCCCGGTGAGGTCGGACCACCGCGCGCGCCATCGGCGTACGGAACGCTACGGCCTCGGCCTCTTCTCCACGATCTTCGATGCGCCCGCGCTCGCGCGCTCGGTCGAGCCCGGTCAGTTCGTCATGCTCGAAGTGCCCGGCCGGGCGCGTCCCTACCTGCGGCGGGCGTACTCGGTCGCGGACGCACGCCCGGAGACGGGCGAAGTCGAATTCCTGATCAAGACGATCGGCCCGGGCACCGCGGCGCTCGAAGAGCTTCCCGAGGGCGCCCCGGCGTCGCTCCTGGGCCCGCTCGGAAACACCTTCTCCGTCCACGGGCTCGCGCGCGGCTCGCGGGTTGCGGTCGTGGCCGGTGGGATCGGCGCCGCGCCCTTCCCCCTCCTGTATCGCGCTCTCGGGCAAGCGGGCGTCGCCGGCGATCTCTTCCTCGGGGGGCGCGGCTCGGGGGACATCGCCTTCCGCTTGCGCTTCCAGGGTCTCGTGACCGGGGAGACGCACCTCGCGACCGACGACGGCACCGCCGGTGAGAAGGGATTGGTGACCGAAGTCTTCCGGCGCCGCGCGGAGAGCGTTCGATACGCCCGGGTCTACGCCTGCGGGCCGATGCCGATGTTCCGCGCGCTCGCCAGGATCACGTCGGAGCTCCGCCTGCCCGCGGAGTTCTCGACCGAAGCGGAGATGGGCTGCGGGTTCGGCGTCTGTCTCGGCTGCGTGATTCCCGCGGTCGACAAGCCGTTCCTCGTCTCCTGCACGGAGGGGCCGATTCTGCCGCCGGAGAAAATCGTCTGGGAGAAGCTGTGAACGCCCGACTCGACGTTCGCCTCGGGCCCCTCGCGCTCCGGAACCCGATCCTGACCGCGAGCGGCACGTTCGGCTACGGCCTCGAGTTCTCCGACTTCATCGACCTCTCGAAGCTGGGCGGCCTCTGCACGAAGGGGCTGTCGTTGAATCCCCATGCGGGGAACGCGCCTCCGCGGATCTGCGAGACGCCGGCCGGAATGCTGAACGCGATCGGCCTGCAGAACGTCGGCGTCGCGGTCTTTCGCGACGAGAAGCTGCCGAAGCTGCTCGCGGCCGGCGCGACCGTCATCGCCAACGTCTGGGGGGACGTCGAAGAGGATTACGTCGCCGTCGCGCGGGCCCTGGACGGCGCCGAAGGTCTCGCCGCGATCGAGCTCAACATCTCCTGCCCGAACGTCGAGCGGGGCGGCATGCTCTTCGGGAACTCGCCGGAGCTGACGGCGTCGCTCGTCGGCCGGGTCCGCGCCGCCACGAAGCGGCCGCTCATCGTGAAGCTCTCACCCAACGCCCCCGATCTCGTCGCGTCGGCCCGCGCCGCGCGCGACGCCGGCGCCGACGTCCTATCGCTCATCAACACGCTCGTCGGCATGGCGATCGATCCGGAGACGGCGAAGCCCCGGATCTCGTTCGGGACGGGTGGGCTCTCGGGGCCGGCGATCAAGCCGATTGCCGTCCGGATGGTTTACCAGGTGGCTCGCGCGCTTCCGGACGTGCCCCTGATGGGGATCGGCGGGATCTCGAGCCTCGAAGACGTCGTCGAGTTCCTCGCCGCCGGCGCCTCGGCCGTTCAGGTCGGAACGGCGAACTTCAAGGAGCCGGGGATCTCGGGGCGTCTGGTCGAGGAGCTCTCGACCTATTGCGCGGCGCGCGGCATCCCGGCGGCTTCGCTCGTCCGGCGCGCGCACCCCGAGAATGCGCCGGCGCGCGAAGCGGGGGCGGAAGGATGAGGCCGGCCGACCGGATCTGCATCGCCCTCGACTTCCCGGCGCGAGCGCAGGTCCTCGATGCCGCGCGGCGGCTCGGGCCGAAAGTTGGATGGTTGAAGGTCGGTCTCGAAGCGTTCGTGTCGGAGGGTCCCTCTCTCGTCGCCGAGGTCGGGAAGATCTCGCGCGTCTTCCTGGACCTGAAGTTCCACGACATCCCGAACACCGTCGCCGGGGCGGTGGCCGCGGGCGCGCGGTCGGGGGCGTCGTTGCTCAACGTGCACGCCTCGGGTGGACGCGCCATGCTCGAGGCGGCGCGGCAGGCGCTGCCCGACGGGCGCGACCGCCCGAAGCTCGTGGCCGTGACGCTGCTCACGTCCCTCGACACGAAGGCGCTGGCGGAT
>JBKPSZ010000096.1:0-5093 GCA_046735265.1 Acidobacteriota bacterium
GGCTCCTCCTGCGCGGCGGCGGCGCGAGCGCGGCCGCCCTCTACGCTTTCCATCCGCTGCCGGTTCTCGAGATCGCCGGGCAGGGCCACCTCGATTCCGTCGGCGTGGCGCTCCTTCTCGCCTCGCTCGCTTTTCTCTCCGGCGGCCGGGCCGTCCGCGCGGGAATCGCGTTCGCCTTTTCCGTGCTGACCAAGTACGTCTCGATCGCGGCGGCTCCGGCGCTTTTCCTCCGCTCGGGCCGCCGGTTCGCCGCGGTCGCGCTCCTCGCGGCGTCCACGCTCTGGCTCGCTGCTCTTCGCATCGGGGCTTCGCCCGTCGGCGGACTCCCGGACTACGCCAGCCGCTGGCAGTTCAACTCGGTTCTCTATCCGGCGGTGGAGCACGCCGTGAGCGCGGGAGAGCTGCCCGTCCGGGCGAAAGCGGCCTTCCTCGTGGTGAAAGCGAGGCTCAAGCACCCGGCCTGGATGCAGTCGATCTTCCCCTACTTCTACGACGCTTTCTTCGCGCGCGTGATCCTAGGCTTCCTTCTCGCCGCGAGCCTCGTCGGGATCGCTCTTCGCGTCCGCGACCCGAGAACTGCGACGTTCGCTTCGCTGGCGGTGCTCCTCCTTCTGTCGCCGACGCTCCATCCCTGGTATCTGCTGTGGATCCTTCCGTTCGCGGCGGAGCGGCGCGAGCCCGCATTTCTCTACCTCTCCTTCGCGGCGCCGCTGTCGTATCTCCTGCTGAAAGATGCTGGCGGTACGTCCCGAGCGCTCGTCCTCGCGGCCGAGTACGCTCCGTTTGCCGGCCTGCTCCTCGCGACCCTGTTCCGCGTGCGGACGCGCGGGCCCGTCGTCCCGCAGCCGGGGGCGTCTTGACGGGCGACCCGCGCGGCGTCTCGACCGGCGATCCGCGCCGGTATCGGGCGCGCCTGTCCTACGTCGGAACCCGGTTCCACGGCTGGCAGCGGCAGCGCAACGCGCCTCGAACGGTTCAGGCGGCGGTGGAGAGAGCGCTGTCGGCCCTCGAGGGAAGCGCCGTCGCGGCGACCGCCGCCGGGCGGACGGACGCCGGGGTGCACGCGGACGGACAGGTGATTCACTTCGACCTCTCCCGGCCCCGCGAGAGCGATCGCGTCCTCGACGCCGCCAATGCCCTTCTTCCCGACGACGTGCGGGTGATCGACGTCGCCCCCGCTTCCGACGGCTTCCACGCCCGCCGGGACGCGCTCTGGAAGGAATACGTCTACTGCTGGAGCCGGGCTCGGGTGATTCCGCCCCGCGAAGCCCCGTTCGTAGCGCCGCTGTCGCCTCGCGCCGACGTCGGACGAATGCGCCGGGCCGCGGAGCTTCTGCCGGGGCGGCGGGACTTCGCCGTCTTCGGGGTCCGGCTTCCGGGCGGCGAGTCGTCGGTTCGCTGTCTCCATTTCGTCCGCCTCGAGGAGTCCGGAGACGCGATCGCCGCGCTCTTCCGGGGCGACGCCTTTCTCCGCGGCATGGTGCGATCGATCGCAGGCCTGCTCGCCGACGTCGGGCGGGGAAAGGCGCCGCCCGAAAGAGCGGCGAAGCTTCTCGAGACGGGGAACCGGCGCCTCCTTTCTCCCAAGGCGCCGGCTCGAGGGTTGACGCTCCGGCGCGTCTGTTATCCGGGCGACCTCACAGACGGCGAGGCGGAGGGCGGATGAAGGCGCGACACGCGCCGAACGGCGCGGCGCTTCTCGCCATGCTCCTCGCGCTCGAGGCCGCGGCGTGCCGACGGACGCCGCCGCCGGGCGGATCCACTCTGCGGCCCGGCGGCGGCGCCGGATCTCTTTCGACTCGCGCGGACGCGGACGGCATCTCCCGGCGGGGAATCCTGGTCGCGAAAGGACGCTCTTTCGAATGGGAGATTCCGGAGGGCGCGGCCGGTCGGCTTCGACTCGTCTGGACCGCGCCGGAGAGCCGCGGGCCCGTCGCCCTCGTCGTCGAAGGCCGCGAGCCTTCCGGAGACTCTCGGCCGCGCGTCCTCGGGCGAGCCACGCGCGACTCCGGCGCCTCTCCTTCGCCGCGATTCTGGAACGAGGACTTCGAAGTCGGGCGACATGCCGGCCGGCTGCTGCGCCTGCGCTCCGAGCCCGCCTCCGATCTCTTCCTCTCCGACGTGCGCCTCGCCCGGCCTCATCCGTCGAACCGCGCGATCGTTCTCCTCGTCTTCGACACGACGCGCGCCGACGCCGTCGGGTTCGGTGGCTGTCCGGACCCCTCCTCCCCGCGTCTCGACGCGATTCTTCGCGATGCCTGGAAGAGCCGGCGCGCCTACGCTCCGGCGTCGTGGACGATCCCGTCGATGGCGTCGCTCCTGACGGGGCGCGTGCCTGCGGCGCACGAAGACGGCGACGGATCGCCTCTCGGGATCGCGCCGGGCATTCCGACGCTCGCGGAGGATTTCGGCGGGGCCGGCTGGGCGACGGCGGCGTTCGTCGCGAATCCGACGCTCCGAATCGAGAACGGGTTCTCCGACGGATTCACGACTTTTTTCACGACGCCGTACGAAGGGGCTTCGATCACACTCCCCGCTTCCGAGACGCTTCGCCGCGTCCCGCCCTGGCTCGAAGCGCACCGCGGCGAGCCCCTCTTTCTCTGGGTGCACCTCATGGATCCGCACGATCCCTACGCCGCGCCCGACCGGACGCCGGGACGGACCCCGTTCGACCCGGGCTATGCCGGCGTCTTTCGCGGCGACGGAGTCAATCGCCTGCAGCTCGGCGACCCTCCGCCGGCTTCGCCCGCCGACGCGCGGCACCTCGAGGCGCTCTATCACGACGAGGTCCGGTACGCCGATTCCGAGATCGGACGCCTCTGGGACGGGGAGCCCGATCGGGAGCGATCGCGCTGGACCGTCGTCTTCACGTCCGATCACGGCGAAGAGTTCGGCGAGCACGGCGGCTGGAAGCACGGCCCCGCTCTCTACGACGAGGTCCTGCGGGTGCCGCTCGCGATCCGCCCCGGGGCGGTGCGGCGCGGTCCCGCGATCGCGCCCGAGGTTCCGGTGTCGCTCCTCGACGTGGTGCCGACGCTCGAGGCGCTCGCGGGACTCCCGCGCGCGCGTCGGCCGCTCGACGGCCTCGACCTGCTCGATCCGTCTTCCGGAAAGCGGAGCGCGCTTCCCCCCGTCACGATGCTGACGGGAGGGGCGCCGCGGGCCGCCATCGTCCGCGCGGCGGAGAAGCTCTTCTTCTTCGACCGCCTCGGGACGCGCGGCATTCCGGACGCGTCGAAGGACCCCGCGGGCCATCGGCTCGCGATTCGGTTGCCGCGGTTCCAGCCGGGCCTCGCGCGCTTCGACCTCGCCGCGGATCCGGGCGAAAAGCAGCGGCTCCCGATCGACCGGAGCACCTTCGCGGCCGACTGGCAGTCGATCGAGCGGGCGATCGCGCACACGCGGCGGGGCCTCGAGATCCGCGTGGCGGGGACGGGCGCCGTCCGACTCCGAATCGCCGGACTTCCCGCCGACGCCGCGGTCGAGCCGTTCGCTCTCGAAGAGAACGACCGATTCGAGCGGACCCGCGCCTCCTCCGGCGCCGCGCTCGAAGCCCGGCTCGATCTGACCGACGGCTTGGACGGCTTTCTCATCCGGGAGGCGCCCGCCGCGCCCTTCCGCGTCGAGAATCTCTCCACCGAGGCGCGGGCCTGCCTCGAGCTGCGTCTGGCCGGCGCCCGTCCGCTCCCTCTGCCGCCCGGGCAGCCGCAGGCGGTCCCGCCGGCTTCGATTCCGCGAGACGTCCCCGCTTTCGAAACTACCTCGGGATGCTCGTCGGTCTTCCTGTGGACCGCCTCCGGCGGAGACGGGAAGCGGCCCCCGGCCGAAGTCGAAGAGGCTCGGAAGAAGCTGCGAGCCCTGGGCTATCTCCACTGACCGGTGCCTCGCGGGAGCCGGAGTTACACTCTTCCCGGTGATCGACAAGGAAATCGTCGCGCCGGCCGGCTCGGCCGAGCGCCGCCTCCTCGACCAGATGGACCTCGGCCGTCTCCCGAGGCACATCGCGATCATCATGGACGGCAACGGACGGTGGGCCAGGCAGCGGGGTTTCCCGAGAGTCGAGGGGCACCGCGCCGGTATCGCTTCGGTCCGGGAGACGGTCGAAACCTGCGCCCGCCTCGAGCTCGACGCCCTCACGCTCTACGCGTTCTCGGTCGAAAACTGGAAGCGGCCCCGCTTCGAGATCGTGACTCTGATGTCGCTTCTCAAGGAATACCTGAACCGCGAGCTCTCGAACCTCTTGAAGAACGACATCCGGTTCCGCGTCGTCGGTCGGATGAACGAGCTCGACGCCTCGGTCCAGAAGGAGCTCGCCAAGGGTCTCGCGGCGACTTCCTCCTGCCGCGGAATGACCTTCAACATCGCGCTGAACTACGGGGGACGAACCGAGATCGTCGACGCCTGCCGGTCGCTCGCGCAGGACGTCGAGGCCGGCCGCTTGACGCCGGAGCAGATCGACGAGGAAACGCTCGGATCGCGGCTGGGAACGGCGGGCGTGCCCGACCCGGATCTCCTGATCCGCACGAGCGGCGAGATGCGGGTCTCCAACTTTCTCCTCTGGCAGATCGCCTACAGCGAGATCTGGGTCACGCCGACCTACTGGCCCGACTTCCGCAAGCGGCATCTGTTCGAAGCCATCCTCGACTTCCAGAAGCGCGAGCGCCGCTACGGCGGCGTGATCGACGGCGGGCGGACGCCGGAGGCCGCCGAAGGCGAAGCCGCCGGATGACTCGAGGCTCGCGAGAGCCGCGGGAATAGACGCTTCGATTGCGGTCGAAGCCGGCGCGGAGCGGTCCCGGGGCGGCGAAAGGAGGGTTTCCCTGGCCCTGAGACGGGAGCTCGCCGCCGCAATCGCGATCCCGATCGTGCTCGCGGTCCTCTTCCTCGGTCCGCCGATCGCCTTTCAGGGCCTGGTCGGCGTCGTGACGCTCGCCGCGCTTTACGAGTTCCTCCGCCTCGCGGAGAGGACCGGCCACCGCGTCTCGAAAACCGTCGCAGTCGGAGGAGGCGCCGCCGTGCTCCTGGCCTGGCCCGCCTTCTGGGGATATGGCGGTCCCGCCGACCGCCGAGGACTGACCGTCGCGGTCCTGCTC
>JBKPSZ010000097.1:0-5460 GCA_046735265.1 Acidobacteriota bacterium
GCCGAGGAGTGTCCGCTCTGCCGCGAGGGCGTCCCCCTGGATACGCCGGGCAGCCGATTCGCCGGGACGCGAAGGTAAGATCGCCTCATGGACTTGAAGCGCGTCTGCGTCTACTGCAGCAGCAGCACGTCCCGGGAGTCCACAGTCGAAAAAGAGATTCGCGCCTTCGGACGCGGCCTGGCCGAGCGCGGCGTGACCCTCGTCTACGGGGGATCGAGCCGCGGCCTCATGGGGGCGATCGCCGACGAGGTGCTCGCGTCCGGCGGGAAGGTGATCGGCGTGATCCCGAAGGCTCTCGAGGGGAGAGAGTCGGCGCACCGCGGGCTGACGGAGCTCCAGGTCGTCGCCACGATGCACGAGCGCGAGCAGAAGATGTTCGATCTCGCCGACGCCTTCGTCGCGTTCCCGGGCGGGTTCGGCACGATGGAGGAGATCATCGAGATGCTGACCTGGAAACAGCTCGGCATCCACGGCAAGCCGATCGTGTTCGCGAACATCGGCGGCTATTTCGCTCCGCTGCTCCAGCAGTTCGACGCGGCGATCAAGTCCCAGTACGCGCGAGCGGAGGACCGGATCCTCTTCACCGTGGCCGAGAGCGCGAAGGCGATCTTCACGCTTCTCGAGGGCGCCCCGGTGCTCTCGCGAAAAGCCGGAGACTGGGCTTAAGCCATCGCCGGTGGCCGCCGAGCCTCACTAGCGCGGTCGAGCCGATTGTCCGGCCTGCCGGGGCGAGACCGCACGGACATCCGGAGAGCCCGCTGTCGAGACCGCGACGCTTGTGTTAGATTCCGCTTTCCCCGGCGCGTGACCGGGCATAGCTCTTTTCCAATCAGGGACGAAGGCCGGGATCGGAGGGGGCGGAGCCGTTGCGCTTCGCGACTCTCGAGAAAGCCCGCGGGCTCCCGGCCCGTAGCCCCCCGGGGCGGAGCGCCTCGGGACCGACGGAAGGCTCGTAGCTCAGGGGGAGAGCACTACCTTGACACGGTAGGGGTCAGCGGTTCAAATCCGCTCGAGCCTACCAATTCGCTCGAGACGAAGGCGCTTAGCTCAGCTGGAAGAGCGCTACCTTCACACGGTAGAGGTCAACGGTTCGATCCCGTTAGCGCCTACCACGAGTCGAAGACGGGAGACGCGGGTGACCGCGTCTCTCTTTTTTTGGGAGTTCCCAGGGAGCCTCGGGAAGACATGGAAGCGGCGGCCGACAACGTGACGATTCGCCTCCCGGACGGCTCGACGAAGGTCGTGCGGAGGGGGACGACCGTGCGCCAGGTCGCCGAGTCGATCGGCCCGCGACTCGCCCGCGACGCCTGGGCGGGCAAGCTCGACGGCAGGATCGTGGATCTGGTCATGCCGCTCGAGGCGGACGGGACGCTCGAGATCATCACGGCGAAGTCGCCGGACGCGGTCCCGATCTACCGCCATTCGACGGCGCACTTGACGGCCCAGGCGGTCAAGCGCCTCTTTCCGGACGTCCAGATCGGGATCGGCCCGCCGATCGAGAACGGCTACTACTACGACTTCAACCCGGCGCGACCCTTCACGCCCGAAGATCTGGCGGCGATCGAAGAGGAGATGCGCAAGATCATCGGCGAGGATCTGCCGATCGTGCGCGAAGAGATGCCGATCGAAAAGGCCATCGCCATCTTCGAAGAGCAGAACGACGCGCTGAAAGTCGAGATCGCGAAGGGCATTCCGGAAGGGGAGCGCGTCTCCTGTTACCGCCAGGGCGAGTTCGTCGATCTTTGCCGCGGTCCGCACGTGGCTTCCACGGGCCGGCTCGGCGTCTTCAAGTTGACGCACACGGCGGGGGCGTATTGGAAAGGGGACGAGAAGAACCCGATGCTCCAGCGGATCTACGGAGCGTCGTTTCTCACGCAGCCGGAGCTCGACTCGTACTTGAAGCAGATCGAGGAAGCGAAGGCGCGCGACCACCGGAAGCTCGGCAAAGAGCTCGACCTCTTCTCGTTTCATCCGTGGGCGCCGGCGTCCCCCTTCTTTCATCCGAAGGGAGTCGTGCTCTACAACGGCCTGCTCGACTATCTTCGGGAGGAATACCGCAAGCGCGGCTACCAGGAGATCGTCACACCCCAGATCTTCGACGCGGAGCTCTTCAAGCTCTCCGGCCACTACGCGAACTACTACGAGAACATGTACTGGACGGAGATCGACGAGCGGGAATTCGGCGTCAAGCCGATGAACTGTCCCGGCCACTTCCTGCTGTACAAGGCGCGGCTCTGGTCGTACCGCGATCTGCCGGTGCGCTACGCCGACTTCGGCCGCCTGCACCGATACGAGCTGTCGGGCGTGACCGCCGGCTTGACGCGCGTGCGCACGTTCTCCCAGGACGACGGCCACATCTTCACGCCTTTCGAAAAGGTCGAGGACGAGATCTTCCGCTTCCTCGACTTCACCGACGCCGTCTACTCGGTCTTCGGCTTCGACGACGTCGAGATCTCGCTGGGACTCCGGCCCGAGAAGCGGATCGGCTCGGACGAGCAGTGGGATCGGGGCGAGAAGGCGCTCGCTTCGGCGCTCGAGAAGGCGAACCGCCCTCACGTCGTCACGCCCGGAGACGGCGCGTTCTACGGGCCGAAGGTCGATTTCCGGGTGAAGGACGCCCTGGGGCGGCCGTGGCAGCTCGGCACGATCCAGTGCGACTTCGAGCACGCCGAGAGCTTCGATTTGAAATACGTCGGCGAGGACGGGCAGGAGCATCGTCCCGTCGTCATGCACCGCGCGATCATCGGATCGTTCGAGCGCTTCATCGGCATCCTGATCGAGCACACGGCGGGCGACTTCCCGTTCTGGATCGCCCCGGTGCACGCGGTCGTCCTGCCGGTCTCGGACCGCTTCGCCGACGCGGCGCGGGCGGCGGCGAAGGAGCTGCTCGCGGCCGGGCTTCGGGCCGAGATCGACGACAAGAACGAAAAGCTCGGCGCGCGGATCCGGCGCGCGGAGATGCAGAAGACCCCGGCGATGCTCGTCGTGGGGGAGAAGGAGGCGGCGTCGGGAGCCGTCGCGGTGCGCCTGCGCCACGGCGGGGACGCCGGTACCATGCCGGTCGGAGATTTCGCGGCGGCCGCCCGTCGGGCGGTTGCATCACGAGGGAAGGAGGTCTTCGCGGAGGTGAAGAATCGATAAGAAAAGCATTCGGGTCAACGAGCAAATCCGTTGGAAAGAAGTCCGCGTGATCGGCGAGGCGGGAGAGGCCCTGGGGATCCTTCCGATGGCCGACGCGCTCCAGAAGGCGCGGGAAGCCGCGCTCGACCTGGTCGAGATCGCGCCGACCGCTAACCCGCCGGTCTGCCGGATCATGAACTTCGGAAAGTTCATCTATCAGCAGAAGAAGAAGCAGCAGGATTCGAAGAAGAAGCAGAAGACGACGCAGGTCAAGGAAGTGAAGTTCCGACCCAACATCGACGACCACGACTACGACTTCAAGGTGAAGAACATCGTGAAGTTCCTGGCGCACGGCGACAAGGTCAAGGCGACGGTCCAGTTTCGCGGCCGCGAGATGGCGCGACGCGAGAACGGTCAGAAGGTGCTCGACCGCCTGCTCCTGGACCTGGCCGGCAAGGCCGTGGCGGAGTCCCGTTCGGAGATGCTGGGAAACCGGCTCTACCAGATCCTGGCGCCGGTGCGCGTCCATGAGAAGGGCGCCAAAGTGGCCGGCGCGCAGGCGGATCGCTAGAGCGCTTCCCGATTTTTCACGGAGAAGACGACATGCCGAAACTGAAGACCCATCGGGGCGCCGCGAAGAGATTCAAGCGTACCGCCTCGGGAAAATTCAAGCGGGCGAAGGCCTTCAAGAGCCACATCCTGACCAAGAAGGGGCCGGGCCGGAAGCGTGGCCTGGCGCAGCCCACGACCGTGTCCGCCGCGGACATTCGCCGCGTGCGGGAGATGCTGCCCTACGCCTGATTCGATCGACCACGAGGAGAGATTCCCATGCCACGCGTTAAACGGGGACCCAAGAGAAAGAACCGCCGCGCCAAGCTGCTCAAGCTCGCCAAGGGGTACTACGGCACGAAGTCGAAGTCGTACCGGATGGCGAAGCTGCAGGTCGAGAAGTCGCTCGTCTACGCCTACCGCGACCGCAAGGCGAAGAAGCGCGAATTCCGCGGCCTCTGGATCGTGCGGATCAACGCCGCCGCGCGACAGAACGAGATCAGCTACAGCCGTCTCATGGACGGCCTGAAGAAGGCGGGCAACGACATCAACCGCAAGATGCTGGCGGACCTCGCGGTGACGGATCCCGGCGCGTTCTCGCAGCTCGTCGGGGTCGCCAAGCAGGCGCTCGGCTCCGCCTAGTTTGTCGCAGGGGCCGCCCGGAGATTCCATCGCCCGCGTCCTCGCGCTCTTTCGCGAGGAAGAGGGGCGGGGTGTCTCGACGCGATCCGAATTCGAGAGGCTGAAGGGGCGGTTCCTCGGCCGCGACAAGGGGCTCGTGCCTGCGCTCTTCGCGGGCGTCAAGGAAATCCCGGCCTCCGAGCGGGCGGCGTTCGGCCAGCGTGCCAACGCGGCCAAGCGCGAGATCGAGCAGGCGATCGAACGGCTCGGAGAGGGTCTCGCCCATCGCGAGGCGCGCGCGCGGGAGGCCGCTTCGGCCGTGGACGTGACGCTCCCCGCACGCCGCCGGCGCGCCGGAGGGCTGCACCCGATCACGATCGTGCGGCGTCGAATCGAGGGGATCTTTCTCCGGATGGGCTTCTCGATCGCCGACGGGCCCGAGCTCGAGACGGACCACTACAACTTCGAGGCGCTGAACTTCCCGCCCGAGCATCCCGCCCGGGACACGCAGGACACTCTGCTCGTCGATCGCAAGGCGCCTTCGCCGCTTCTCCTGCGGACGCACACATCCCCCGTGCAGATCCGCGAGATGCGCCGGCGGGGCGCTCCGCTGCGGATCCTGGCGCCGGGCCGCGTCTATCGCCGGGACGAGGTGGACGCGACGCACTCGCCCGTGTTCCATCAGGCCGAAGCGCTCGTCGTCGATCGCGGGATCTCGATGGCGGACCTGAAGGGATGCGTCGGCGCGTTCGTCGAAGAGCTCTTCGGCCGCGGGACGCGCACCCGGTTCATTCCGACGTTCTTCCCCTTCGTCGAGCCGGGTGTCGACGTCGCGATGAGCTGCATCTTCTGCCAGGGCAAGGGGTGCCGGAAGTGCAAGGAGTCGGGGTGGATCGAGATCCTCGGCGCCGGAATGGTCCATCCGAAGGTGCTCGAGGCGGGCGACATCGATCCGGAGAAGTACTCCGGCTTCGCCTTCGGGCTCGGGCTCGATCGCGTTGCGCTGCTGACGTACGAATTTCCCGACCTGCGCCTCCTCTTCGAAGGAGACGAGCGCTTCCTGTCGCAGTTCGCGCGCGACTCGGCGACAGTATGAAGTTCTCGCTCGAGTGGCTCGGCGACTACGTGGACGTCGCGGCCGCGGGCGGCGCGGCGGGCGTGCGGCAGCGG
>JBKPSZ010000098.1:0-8350 GCA_046735265.1 Acidobacteriota bacterium
GTCGGCACCTGGTCCGGGTCTTCAGTCTGTGTCGATCGGCAAGCAGCGCCCGCCTGCAACGACGAACAGGTTGTCTACGATGTCGCCGCGAACCCCGGGAAGCCAAACACGGCGACAGTCAAAGCCGACAAGGTGGTAGACGGGAAGCGTGTCTCCATGGGCGCTCTCGAGTTCACACACGACCCGAAGAGCGGCAGTTGGACTTCTGGCTTCGATACTCCCCGGTTTCATGCCCTCTGGCGACTCACGGTGAATGGCGCGATGCTGACGGGCAACCTGACCTTGCTCCCGTCCAAGGCTGTCGTGCGGAAGATCAAGCTCAGAAAGGAAAAGTGAATACGCAGGCCACATCGCGTGGACCTCGCTCCAACACGAGCCAGCCGATGAGCCAGGCGTGCATCTCTTGCGGCAGGTCTCCTGGCAAATACTCGATAGATCTCAAACTGGCAGGTCGGCATCTTCATCAGTCTCCCGGGCAGTGGATCTGCCCCCTGCGCAATGGCTAAAGCATTGGCCTCTGCAATCAATGCTTCGAGAGGCAACGGTTTGCGGGGCTCACAGAAGCTGAGACCGCATATTTTCGGGAGCAATTCGGTGCTTCGCCTGAACGCAACGATAGCGCCTAAGACGCCCGTCAGGAATGCGAAGGCGTTCATTCGGAGAGGCCTTGGTCTCACCGGTGTTTGCAGGTGGCGGGATTTGACCGAATGAGCGCCGATGAGATGCGCACTCCGTTAACGTACTTTTGGAGGCGAGCGCTGGTATTGCTCGCGTACTCCATCGCGATGTCTAGCGTGGCTCCGGCGGCTGACGCAGCCGACGAAGATTTTGGTGCATGGTTCGCCGTGTTTGTAAACGGGAAGCTCCCGGAGCCTTTGAACGACGGGGTTCCTGGCGTCTGTGGCTGGATGGGGCGCTGCGTTTTGGCGACGATGCGAGCCGCCTTTCGCAGGGGCTCATCCGGGCGGGTGCTGGTTACCGACTGAGCAACGCGTGGACGGTCTGGGCAGGGTATGCCTTCATCCGCACGGAACCACCCTACGCTGCCGTCGCCACAAATGAGCAACGGATCTGGGAACAGGTCATCTGGAACGGGGCAATCGGCCGGCTCAAGCTTTCATCGCGCACACGTTTGGAGCAGCGATTCTTCAGCGGAGGGATTGAGACCGGCTGGCGGCTGCGGGAATTCATCAAAGTGACACAGCCACTGGATTCGAAAGATGCCTGGTCACTGGTCGTGTCCGATGAATTATTCGTGAACTTGAACAACGCGAGGTTGACTCCGAACTTGACGGCCATGGCGGGCTGGGATCGCAATCGATTTTTTCTCGGCCCCGGGCTGAATCTCAGCAGCTCGCTCCGTGCGGAGGTCGGCTATTTGAATCAATACACCTTTCGCCACAACGGGCCTGACAAGAACGACCACATTCTGGCTGTCAACCTCTTTGTAACTTTCTAGGACCCCCTCCCGACTCGCGACGTGTCTTTTCCGATCTTCTTCGGGGCGAGCGGGTCTCTCGGGAGCAGCGCACATCCACACACACCAAGTCAGGATGGCACGTGCCGCTTGCAGGAGACTGACAGTCCCCAGACTGGGCCGTGGATCCTTTTTCCGCTAAGGTCCCGGCTTCTCCGCCGTCGCGGCCGGTGACGCCTTCGCGTTCGCCTTCAGAAACCGGTCGAACCAGGCGATCTCGCGATTGAGCGCATCGAGCTGATTCGACGCGCCCCACGTACCCTCCCAGTGCCCCTCCCCCTCGTAACGCGCATAGGTGACCGCCTTGCCGAGCCGCCGCAGTCCCGTGAAGACCTGGTCGGCCAGGTAGACGGGCACCGCATCGTCCTTGCCGCCGTGAATGATCAGAAGCGGCGTCTGGACGCGATCGAGATAGTGGATGGGCGAATTCTCGAGGTAACGCTCGCGAAACTCCCAGGGGCTCCCGCCCATTCTCCCCTGTCCGGTCTCCGCCCATGCGAGACCGTAGTTCGTCCCGTCCGGCGCGAGCTGTCCGTACTGCGCGATCATGTCGCCCATTCCCGCTCGCATGACCGCCGCCTTGAACCGCGGAGACTGGACGATCAGCGAAAGCGTGCTGTAGCCGCCGTAGCTGTGGCCGGTGATCCCGACGCGATCCGGGTCGGCGACGCCTTTCTCGATCGCCGCGTCGATGCCCGGCATGACGCTCTTCATCAGGTCGACCATGGGCGTCCCCACGTGCAGCTTCGAGTCGGCGAGCAACAGCGCGTAACCTCGTGTCGCGTAGATCTGGAGGTTCTCGATCGCGGCGATCGCGTACCCGAAGCGGTTCAGGTCGTTCGAGATCGAGCTTCCGCCATAAACCTTGACGATCAGCGGATAGCGCTTCCCCTTCTCGTAGCCGGCGGGATAGACGAGCGCGCCCCGCTGCGTCTCGCCGTCGAGGCTCCGCCACTCGATGACTTCGGCTCGACCGAACGCGCGGCTCGAGAGGGCCGGCGCGACCTCGCTGACCTGCCGGGCGGTCGAGAGGTCGCCGCCGCGGACGTAAAGGTCCGGCGAATGGAGCGGGTCCTCGGCGACGTAGGCGACGCTCTTCCCGTCGGGAGAGATCACAGGCTCGGTGCCGTACCCGCCGTACCGCTTCTCCTCCTCGAAGATCGGTGCGACGGACCCGGCCGCGAGGTCGACACGCGCGAACCCGACGCGCTTGGTCGTGGGGTTCGTCGCGAGAACGACGGCGGACGAGCCCCCGTCGGGCGAGAAGAG
This sequence comes from Acidobacteriota bacterium, assembly GCA_046735265.1. Lineage (GTDB taxonomy): Bacteria > Acidobacteriota > Thermoanaerobaculia > UBA5066 > Gp7-AA6 > DATBFU01. The sequence goes on from JBKPSZ010000098.1 coordinate 2,747, forward strand.
CCGCCCCTGCCGGGCGTCGAGAAACGCGAACTCGAGGTCCTTCGGTCGGCCCAGCTCCACGGCCGCCCGGGATCCGTCCGCCGCCGCCCGCCAGAGCACGCCCTCGCGGAGAAAGAAAAGGTTTTTCCCTGCGGAGTCCCAGACCGGCGGGCCGACGTCGAAGCGGACCTGGTCCATCTTGGGGTTGTGAGAGACGCGGCGAGGCTCTCCGCCCGCGACCGGCACGACGAAGACCTCGTCCTGCGCGAGCGATCCGGCGGTGCGCCACGCGACCCGATCGGCGGTGGGCGACAGACGGAAGGTGTCTCCGAAGAGGTCGAGTCGCACTCCCGACGCCACGGTCCGCGGTTTACCGTCCGGCAGGTCCTGCACGACGAGATCGAAGAGGTACTGCCCGGCGCCCGGCTTCTCCGATCGCTGAAGGACCGAGTACGCCATCCGGCGCCGATCCGCCGAGAAGGCCGTGTAGCCGATCCGAGCCTTCGTCACGATGCGGCGGAGGTTTCCCGTGCGCGTGTCGATCAGACCGAGGTCTCGGCGCCAGTAGTCGAGGTTCACCTGGTCCGTCATCGGCGCCGCGCCTGGAGCGGACGGGTCGAACTCGAAGACTCGCGCGGTGACGCCGCCCGGCCGTGGATCGGAGCTCGCCGACTTCCCCTCGAGGCTGGCGGCCCACCCTTCTCGTCCCATCTCCTCAGGGAAAAGGGAGACGAGGACGGAGTTGCCATCGGCGAGCCAGGGCATTCCGGTGTGGCCCTCCCGCACGTCCGCGTCGCCGGCCTGCCGGAGCTTTCCCGAGGAGCGCTCCCACACCCAGAGCCGCGCGGGCCCGAGCTTCTCGCTCCCCCCGCTTCGATCGCCCAGGAACGCGAGCTGCGTCCCGTCGGGAGACCAGTTCGGGGACCAATTGTGCCCGCCCTCCGTGATCTTGCGGCGCTCACCGGTCGAAAGGTCCGTCACCCAAATCTCGGCGGCGATGCCGTACCAGCCGAAGCCCTGGCGCCGGACTTCGTCGTCATCCATCCTCCCGGTTCGCCGCGCGTTATCCGTGACGACGTAGGCGAGCATCCGCCCATCCGGCGAGAACGCAGGCGGCGAGTATGCGGCGAGAGTCGGCGCCTTCAGGACCTCTTCGATCGAGAGCGGCGAAGGCTCGGCCGGCCCTGCGTCGGGGGGCGGCGCGCCGAAAGCGGAAGCAGCGACGAGCAGGAGGACGAGCGGAACGAAGCCGGAGAGTCGAAATTTCATCGATTTTTACCTCGTGACGAAGTGCGCTCGAACGCGGTTCCGCCGTAGTTCACAAGAGTTTGTGAGGGGGCGGACATGCAAGATGATATGCCCTCCGCCTGCGGCGTGACGCAGGCGGGCTTCTGGGATAGGGAGAGGCGAAAGGACTATGACGCAGTCGTGGCCTGACATGCGTTCCCACCGGGCTCGCCGTTCCGCGCTTCGTTCGGGCCGCTCGGTACGCTCGCTCGACTCGCCGCTGGCCCGCAGCCCGTTAGGGCGCCGCGGCTCCAGGCGCGCTGTCGCCGATTGCAAGCTCAGGTCCGCGAGGATCACCCTTGCCTACATTCATTAGTTTCGCTGTCCTCCTTGCCGTATCGGTGGCGCCGCCGCCGTCAGCGAAACCGACGCCCGGAAGAGTTACGCCCAACATGCGGGCGGTACTCGATGAGTTCACCGTGCCATTTGAGCCGTTCCACTTCGTCGGGAACATCTACTACGTCGGAACCAAGGAGGTCTCGTCGTTCCTCTTCGTGACGCCCGCCGGAAACGTATTGCTCGACCCGGGCATGGAGCAGATGGTGCCACTGGTCCGACGCAGCGTCGAGAAGCTCGGGTTCCACTTTGACGACATCAGGATCGTCATCAACACCCACGCACACTTCGATCACGTTGCAGGGGATCGAGACGTTCGTGACGCGACGGGCGCAAAAGTGACGGTCATGGCCGAGGACGCCGACGAGGTCAGGCGTGGACATCCCGAGTTTGCGCTCGGCTGGAAGTCGTGCCCGGTGGATCGCGAGCTGCACGATGGCGACATCATCTCGCTCGGCGGCACCGAGCTGACCGCGCACCGGACACCCGGCCATACGAAGGGCTGTACCACGTGGACCGCGACGGCGTCCGAGGGCGACAGGAAGTACAACGTCGTGATTCTCGGTGGTTTCACGATCAACGAGGGCGTGAAGCTGTTGAGCACGCCTGATTACCCAAATATGGCGGCCGACTTCGCTCGAACGTTCCGAGTCCTCAAGAGCCTCGCATGCGACATATTCGGGGCGCAACACCCGTATTTCTTCAAGATGGAAGAGAAGGTCAAGCGAATGCGCGAAAGGCCGAATCCGTTCGTCGACCCTGACGGTTATCGCGCGGTGGTCGCGGAAGCTGAGGCAGACTACGTGAAACAGCTCGCCTCTGAGCGGCTGGGAAAGTAACCTGTGGATGGCGCGCGTTTACTCGTGACGCGGCCCAGGCGTCGGACGTGTGACACTTGCTGCCCACCGGTAGACTCATGAAGATGCAGCTCTACCAGGTCGATGATTCCGGCGCGCTCTTCATCTCTCCCGCCGTCAGCGACTGGGCACCACTCCAGGAGCGGGGAATCGATACGGTCATCGATCTCGACGGCGGTCTCGATCACTGCATCCCGACCATTCCGAACCACGTCCTTTACGTCTATTTCCCGATCTTCGACGAGGACCTTCCTAACCTGTCGAAGCTGAATGCCGTCGCCGATCTCGGGGCAGCACTGATCAAGGCCGGCCAGCGTGTCCTGTCGCACTGTGGCATGGGCTTCATTCGCTCGGCCCTCGTCGCCGGACTCATCCTGCTGCGGCTTGGCGTGAGCGGACCCGAGGCCGTCCAGCGGTTGCGTGCCTGCCGGCCAGGTGCGCTCTTCAATGAGGTCTTCGCCGCGCATCTCCAGTCGCTCGAGCCACGGAATCGAGACTGATCGTGAGCAGAACTCACGAGCCGGTCGCTCGGAGCCGACGTCCAAGACGCGCATGCATCGGACTCCCTCCCGTGCCTCGCTTGGTCGGTCGCCGGTGAAGCGCAGCCCGTTAGGCGGCAGCCGAGCATGCCGAGCGAGAAGCCGGGACCGACAGTGACATCACCCCTACGGGTCACCCCGTTCTCGATCCAGATCGAGGCAGAGATTCTGTCTGACCTCCGCGAGCGCATCCGCCGCACGCGCTGGCCTGATCATGCACCAGGCCCGGCCTGGGACCAGGGGACTGACCTCGAGTACCTCGAGGAGTTGCTCGCGTATTGGGCCGACGAGTTCGATTGGCATGCGCGAGAGCGCGAGCTGAACGCGGCCAAACAGTTCCGCGCCGGTCTCGACGGCGTCCAGATCCACTTCGTCCATGAGCGGGCCCGACGCGGGCACGGCACTCCGCTGATATTGACCCACGGCTGGCCGAGCACTTTCGCCGAATTGCTTCCGCTCGTGCCGTTCCTGACCGACCCAGAGGCCCACGGCATCGAGGGTCCCGCCTTTGACGTCGTCATCCCTTCCCTGCCGGGCTACGGGTTCTCCGAGCGCCCCGCCGGGGTGGGCGTGAACTATCAGCACGTCGCCGGTCTCTGGCACCGCCTCATGCGTGGCCTCGGTTACGAGCGCTACGGGGCCCAAGGCGGAGATTTCGGGGCCGGGGTTGCCACATTCATGGCGTTGACCGACCCCGAGCCCATGATTGGCGTCCATCTGAGTAATCTGGAGATCACCCCTTACACCGGAGCAGGAGCGCGGCCGCTGTCCGAGGCGGAGAGAACCTATCGCGAGCGCAATGAGGCATTTTGGCAGACGGAATATGGCTACAAGGCAATCCAATCAACGAAGCCCCAGACGCTCGGGTACGGACTGAACGACTCGCCGGCCGGGCTCGCCGCCTGGATCTTGGAGAAGTGGCGCTCGTGGGCCGACTCCCACGGTAATCTCGACGAGCGCTTCTCGCGCGATTTCCTGTTGACCACGGTGACGCTCTATTGGGCCACCCAGACGATCACATCCTCGATGCGAGACTACTTCGACAACGACAACAGCCGGTTCCGAGTCACGCTTGGACCAGAGGAGTTCGTCAAAGTACCAACGGGCATCGCCGTCTTCGCCAATACGTTTGTCGATGAGGGAACACCTCCCCGTGAGTGGGCGGAACGCCTGTACAACGTCCGGCGCTGGACCTCGATGCCGAGGGGCGGGCACTTCGCCCCAGCCGAGGAGCCCGAGCTGCTGGCCCACGATATCGCAGCGTTCTTCGCAGATCTATGAGCAGGCACGCCCCCTCCGCCAGGTCTGGAAGATGAGGTTGCAATGGCTGAGATGAAGATGCTGATCCTACGCGGCATTGCTGGCCACTATGCCGGACGCGATTGGCCACGCGGAGCGTTGGACGAACCGTCCGCGCTCGAATACGCCAGCCGCCGAGGCTATGTCGGGCAAGTGCTCGATGTGGCGGGCGCGACCGGAGCGAAAAGCGCGCAGACCGTCATGGCCCTGGCTGAGTTTCGTCGCGATGAGACCGTTGCCGCGCTCTACGGATTTTCGGGCGGCGGCTACAACGTGAGGCACATCATCACCGCGCTGGGGCACCCCGAACGCGCTCGCCTGAAGTTGGTTGTCGTGCTTGGTGCGCCGAAGAATCCGTCCCACCTGTACAACGGGCCTTGGGAATTGATCTATCGAACGGATCCGCCGGGAGGCCACATGGACGGCCCGCGCGCATTGCTCGCGACACTGCGCTGACTCGGCCGAGCAATCGCAAGGCGCGCACGACATGCTGGAGGGCCGATGAAGGCAGCCACGGTCGCGCGTTACGGGTCACACGGCGTGATCGAGGTACGTGACGTCCCCGCCCCGGCTCCCGGACCGGAGGAGGTGCTGGTTCGGGTCCATGCCGCGACGGTCAACAGAACCGATTGCGGCGAACTCCTTCACCCGACGCTCATACGGCTGCTGACCGGCGCCAGGCGATCGCGAAACATCCTCGGCATGGATTTCGCCGGAACAGTCGAAGCCGTTGGCACGGCAGCCAGCCTCTTCAGGCCCGGAGACCGCGTTTTCGGAATGTGCCCTTACGGGAATGACGGCGCCCAGGCGGAGTACTTGTGCATGCCCGAAACCGGGCCGATCGCCGACATGCCGTCGAACCTGCGCTTCGATCAGGCCGTCCTCTGCGAAGGCGCATATTACGCAACGCCGACCATGGAGCATTTCGCACTGAAACCCGGCCACAGGATCCTGATCTACGGCGCATCCGGCGCGATCGGCACGGCAGCGCTTCAACTCGCCAAAGATCGCGGCGCCGAGGTGACCGCGGTCGTGGCCGGCCGCCACCTCGGACTGGCCCGGTCGCTGGGAGCCGACCTGGCGGTGGACTACACCACCGAGGCGTTCGACCAGCTTGGCCCCAGCTTCGACTTCGTGCTGGACGCGGTGGGAAAGCTGGGCATTCGCCGCTGGCGGCGATGGCTCAAGCCGGGGGGCGTCTTCGCGACGACGGATCGCGGTCCCTGGTCGCAGAACCTGCTGTTCCTGCTCTGGTCGAGGGTGACGGGAAACGGGCGGGTCGTGATTCCCTTGGCGAAGCGGGGAAG
>JBKPSZ010000099.1:0-16315 GCA_046735265.1 Acidobacteriota bacterium
GCTTCCTACCATGCAGGGACTTACCGTGCTCCGCATGAACGTCGGCGAGACCTCCGCGGTGGCTTCGGCCGTGCATCCGTTCCCGGACCTCTACCGGGCCAAGTCCACCGAATCTCTTCTCGCGATATACGAGGCGGCTCCGCAGCGCTTCGCGCGGGCGATCGAAGACCTCTCGCCGGAGGAGCTCTCGCAGAGAGTGTTTCCCGGGAAGTGGACGATCCGCGAGATCGTCGCGCACGTCGCGGACTCGGAGCTCTGCGGCGCGCTCCGAATCCGACTGGTTCTTTCGCAGTCGCGGCCGCCGCTCCCCGCCTACGACCAGGACCGGTTCGCGGGCGCGCTCGCTTACGCGGAATACGACTCGGCGCTTCTCGCCGACACCATCGACCTCTTCGGGCGGCTACGGTCGGTGACCTCGCGGATCCTTCGGCGCGCGACCGACGCGGCCTGGAGCCGGACGGGCGACCATCGCGAGTGGGGCGAAATGACGCTTCGCCAGCTCCTCGAGCTGTACGCCGACCACGGCGAGCGCCATCTTTCCCAGATCCTGGAGCGCCGCCGTGCAATCGGGCGACCGGTGGTACTGGAGCCGCTTCTGCCGGAGCGGCTCTACTGACGTGAACTTCGGAGCTCGCCGGAGGCCCCGCCGACTTCGCTCCGCTCTCGATCTTTTCTGCCTCGCGGGCGCGCGGCGGAGAGGTCCGCCGTCCCGCGCAATCCCTTGATAGTCTCCGAAAGCGGAGGCGGTTAAGTTCGATCCGTGGCGAGCTCGTTGCCGAACCGGGATCCCGCGGTCTCCGCCCCGCTGCCCGACGAGGCGGCATCGCCGGCCGAGGACCCGGTCGCGCGCTCGATCACACGCGTCGACCGCCTCGTCTTCAAGAGCCCGCTTCTCGCGATGGCGACCTTCCGGTGCCCCGCCGAGGACCCGCTCTTTCGCGACTCCGGGCCCACGCGCAACACGATCTTCGTCTTCCCGCGCACGTCGGTCCGCATCCAGCACGAAGGAGAGCGCTCGTTCGTCGCGAACCCCAACCTCGTCACCTTCTACAACGCGGGCCAGGCGTACCGGCGCATTCCGGTCGCTCCCGAAGGGGACGAATGCGACTGGTACTGGATCGAGCCGCGCACGCTGTCGCAGGTGCTCGCGCGCCGCGATCCGGCTTCGGCGGATTCGGATCGGCCGTTCCGGTTCGCGTGGGGCCCGAGCGACCCGAAGACGTACCTCGAGCAGAGGCGCGCGTTCCTCCATGCCGCGTCGTCGCCGGAGCCGGACCGCCTCTATCTCGAAGAGACGATGATCGGCATCCTGGACCGGATCGTCGCGAGCGCCCTTCGGTCGCAGGCGGAGCGGGGGCGCGGCGGCCGCGGCGGGCGTCGTCCGCACGCGGCGCTCGCCGAAGCCGCCAAGCAGCTCCTGACCCTGCGGGCGACGGACCCGCTCGATCTGACGGAGCTCTCGGGGACGCTCGGCTGCTCGCCGTTTCATCTCTGCCATGTTTTCCGGCGACAGACCGGATTCACGCTCTCGGAGTTTCAGCATCAGATCCGTCTGCGCCGCCCCCTCGGCCGGGTCGCGGATCCCGGCACCCGCCTGACCGACCTCGCCCAGGAGCTCGGATACGCGAGCCACAGCCACTTCACGCTCTTCTTCCGGCGGGCGTTCGGCCTGACGCCCTCGGCGTTTCGCGCGCGTCTCTCGGATCGTCCCGGCGTCCGTGGGAGTCGCGCCTGAGCGGTCTCGCGATGAAACCGCGCTGCGAGAAATGCGGCGCGGCCCTTCCCGACCTGGCTCCCGCCTGGATCTGCAGCTACGAGTGCACCTTTTGCGAGACGTGCGCGGGAGAGATGTCGCGGCGCTGTCCGAACTGCGGCGGCGAGCTCGTTTCGCGCCCGCGGCGGGGGGAGGTGCCCGCGGCGAGGGAAGCGCCCGGCCCGGCCGCTCCGCATCGGGTCGTCGTCGTGGCGCTCGTTCGGAATCGGGGCGGCGACTACCTTCTCTGCCGGATGCCGCCGGATCGCGGGGTCTTTCCGGGGCAATGGGGACTGCCGGGCGGCGGGCTCGAGCCCGGGGAGACGCTCGAAGAGGGGCTCCGGCGCGAGGTCCGCGAGGAGCTCGGGCTCGAGATCGCGGAGTTGGAGCCCCTCTTCTTCAAGCAGCGGCGCGCGGAAAAGCTCTTTGCCGACGGAACCCGCCGGGCTCTCGACATGGTCTTCCTGGTCTTCGAGTGCGGCGCTCTACCGGGCACGGTCCGTTTGAACCCCGAATTCGAGGCGGCGGAGTGGGTGGCGCCCGCACGGCTTCGCGAATACGACCTGAACGTCGAGACCCGCGACACCCTCGCGCGACTCGGTCTCTGATCTCTCGAGACGGCCGGCCGCACTCCGAATATCCTTCCCGCCGTGCGGGACGACACCGACATCGGGGGAGCGCGCGGGCGCTTTCCGACGACCCGCCATTCCGCCATCCGCGACGCCGCCAGCGACGACCGGGCGACCCGGGACCGGGGCTTCGCGGCGGTCATGGAAGCCTACTGGAAGCCGGCCTACAAGTACGTGCGCCTGCGCTGGCGCGTCGAAAACGAGCCAGCGAAGGACCTGACGCAGGGCTTCTTCGCGCGGGCTCTCGAGAAGGGGTGGCTCGCCGCATACGAACCGAGCAAGGGGAGCTTCCGGACGTTTCTCCGAACCTGTCTCGACGGCTTCGTCGCCAACGAACGGAAGGCCGCGGGCCGCCAGAAGCGCGATCCGGGAACGCCACTGCTCTCGCTCGATTTCGAAGGAGCCGAGGGGGAGCTCGAGGAGCGCCCGATCCCCTCCGGAAAGTCGATGGAGGACTACTTCCACGAGGAGTTCGTCCGGGGGCTCTTCGGGGCGGCCGTGGCGGAGCTCGAAGCCGAGTGTGAACGGCGCGGGAAGAGGCGCGCGTTCCAGCTCTTCGATCGATACGACCTCGACCCCGGGCCGTCGGGCTCCCCGAGCTATGCCGCCCTCGGGGCGGAGCTCGGGCTGACGGAGACCGAGGTGACGAACCAGCTCGCGTACGCCCGGCGCACCTTCCGGCGCCTCGTCCTCGCGAGGCTGCGGCGCTTGACCGGAAGCGAACGCGAGTACCGGAACGAAGTCCGGGCGGTCCTCGGCGCCGGGGCCTCGCGCTCGACTGCGTCTTGAAACGGCGCCGCCGCGCGAAATCGGTCCGCCGCCGCTCTCCCTCGGCAAAACCTCGGCGAGACCTCGGGACCGCCGCCGGTCTTCCGCCGTAGTAGGAAGTCGAGGGAGGGGAAACGATGGCGCGCTTCGCTCTCACGGTGAACGGCCGGCAGCGGGACGTCGAGGCGGCGGATCCGGACATACCGCTCCTCTGGGTCCTCCGCGACCGGCTGGGTCTGACCGGCACGAAGTTCGGATGCGGGATGGGGGTCTGCGGAGCCTGCACGGTCCTCGAGTCGGGCCGCGCGGTCCAGGCCTGTCAGATCCCGATCTCGTCGGCGGCCGGGAAGCGGTTCACGACGATCGAGGGATTGTCCCGGGACGGATCGCACCCCTGCCAGCGGGCCTGGATCGAAGAGGACGTGGCGCAGTGCGGCTACTGCCAGCCGGGCATGATTCTCGAGGCGGCGGCCCTCCTCGCGGCACGGCCTCGCCCGACCGACGCCGACATCGACCGGGCTTTCGACGGGCACGTCTGCCGCTGCGGGACCTATGCGCGCGTCCGCCGCGCCGTGCGCCGGGCGAGCGATCTCGCGGGAGGCGTCCGATGAGCGCCTCCCGCCGCGAGTTCCTGCGCTACGGGTCGATCGCCGGAGGGGCGCTCGTCCTCCGGGTCCCTCTGTTCGCGAAGACCGCTCCGGGGGCCTCCGCGCGGTTCGCTCCGAACCCCTGGCTCCGAATCGGAGCGGACGGGCGCGTCGTGCTCGTCGTCGCGCGATCCGAAATGGGCCAGGGGGTCCGGACTTCGCTCTCGATGATCCTCGCCGAGGAGCTCGAGGCCGACTGGGCTTCGGTCTCGATCGAGCAGGCTTCCCCGTCCGCCGACTACACCGACATGAACACCGGCGGAAGCGACAGCGTCATCTCCAGCTGGCCGGAGCTGCGGCGCGCGGCCGCCGCGGCGCGGGAAATGCTGATCGACGCCGCGGCGCAGCAGTGGAAGGTCGATCGGACGGCCTGCCGGGCGGAGACAGGGTCGGTCCTGCACGCGGGCAGCGGCCGGCGGCTCGCGTATGGGGCGCTCGCAGAGGCGGCTTCGAAGCGACCGGTCCCGAAGGATCCGCCGCTCAAGAGCGCCAGGGACTTCCGTCTCGTCGGGACGCGCGTGCGGCGCATCGACGGTCCCGACATCGTGACCGGCCGCGCGAAGTACGGTCTGGACGCGCGCCTGGCCGGGATGCTGCACGCCGCGGTCGCGCGCTGTCCGGTCGCCGGGGGAAAGCTCATCCGTTTCGACGCGGCGAAGGCGAAAGCCGTCCCCGGCGTGCGCGGGGTCCTCCCGATCTCGGGCGGCGTCGCGGTGCTCGCGGACGACACGTGGGCGGCTCTCTCGGGGCGCGACGCGCTCCAAGTCGTCTGGGACGAGGGGGGCAACGCCTCGCTCGACACCGGCGAGCTCGTGCGCCGCCTGGACGAAGCGGCGACGCGTCCGGGACACGTCTCGCGCCGCGAGGGGGACGTCGCGGCGGCGCTCGGTTCCGCCGCGTCGCGGATGCAGGCGACCTATCGCGACCCGTACCAGGCCCACGCTTCGGTCGAGACCGGCAACGCGGTGGCCCGTGTCTCCGGCGGAGCGTGCGAGATCTGGGCGCCGACGCAGAACCCGCAACGCGTCCAGAAAGAGTCCGCGGAGCTCCTCGGGATCGCGGCCGAGAAAGTCAAAGTGCACGTCACCCTGCTCGGCGGCGCATTCGGACGCCGCCTCGGGGCGGACGAGGCGACCGAGGCCGTCGAGGTGGCGCGGGCTGCGGGCCGCCCCGTGCAGGTGGTTCGCTCGAGGGCCGACGACTTCCTCCACGACCGCCTGCACCCCACGGGGCGCGTGGACATCCAGGCGGGCCTCGACGCCTCCGGGAAGATCGTCGCGTGGAAGCAGCGCTACACGTCGTATCACCTCTCGATGTTCGGAGCGTTCGATCCGAACGCCGTCGATTCGCCCGACGTCAACCCGTGGGGGGGCTACGACAACCCGTATGCGGTGCCGAACCTCGAGGCCGAGTGGCTGGAGATCGAGTCGCCGCTCCACACCGGGGCCTGGCGGGCGGTCGTCTATCCGCCGAACGTGTTCGCGCGCGAATGCTTCTTGGACGAGATCGCGCACCGAACCCAGCGCGATCCGCTCGACCTGCGTCGCGAGCTCCTGCGGGGCGATTTCGCGTTCGCGTCCCGGCGGGTGGATCGCTCGACGATTCGCGGAGCGCTCGATCTCGCGGCGTCAAAAGCGGGGTGGGGAAGCGCGCTCCCCGCGCTCGCGGGCCGCCGCTCCGGCCGGGGGATCGCCTGCAACGTCTATCACGGGCGGACCGCCGTGGCGCAGGTCGCCGAGGTTTCGGTCGGGTCGGGAGGGGACGTGCGCGTCCATCGAATCGTCTGCGCGGTCGACTGCGGCCAGGTCGTCAATCCGCTCGGGCTCGAAGGACAGGCCGAGAGCGGCATCGCCTGGGGACTCTCCTACGCGCTCAAGGGCGCGGTCACGATCTCGAAGGGGCGCGTCGAGCAGGGCAGTTACCGCGACTATCCGGTGCTCTCGCTCGCCGAGATGCCGGCCGTCGAGGTCTACAGCGTGGCATCGGATCGCCCGCCATCGGGCTTCGGCGAGATGCCGGTCCCGCCGGTCGCGCCGAGCGTCGCCAACGCGATCTTCGCGGCGACCGGTGTGCGCGTCCGCTCGCTGCCGATCCGGACCGGGGAGCTTCGAGCCTAGAGGGCGCCGTCCGGACGCGGAGCGTCGGCCGTCAAGCGGGGTTTTCGATCGCGCGGATGTCGCAGGTGTGCCGGTCCGCGCGGGCGTACACGATCCATTCCCCGTCCGGGGAAACGGCGATCCCCGACCAGCCCTGCTCGGGTAGGGGTGCCACGTCGACCGGCTCGGCGGCGCCGTGGGCGAGGAACGCGACGAAGGACTGCGGCTCCCCATGCCTCGCCTGGCGCAGGTAGACGCCCCGAGACCCGACCGCCCAGTTGGCCCAATCCTCCGGAGCGAGGCGATCGGTGACACGCTCCGCGCTCGACTCGGGGCCGGCGCCGGAAGCCTGCCTCCAGATGCCCGGCGCATCGGCGCGCGTGAAGTAGAGCCAGCGGCCGTCGGGCGACTCCTCCGCCGCGTAGCCGCCGGCGGCGGTGACGGGCGCGATCGCCTGCGAAGCGACGTCGATCCGCCAGACGCGCCAGGGTCCGTCGCGCCGCGAGGCGAAATAGACGGAGCGGCCGTCGTGGGACCACCTCGGGCACAGGGCGTCCGAAGCTTCGCGGGTCAGACGCCGCGGCACGCCGCCTTCCGCGGAGATCGCGTAGAGATCGGCGCGGGCCGGCGCGCGCGCCGAGAACACGAGGCTGCGGCCGTCCGGCGACCAGCGAGGCGTCTCGAGTCGCGCGCCCCCGAACGACGTCAGTCGCGTCTGCCGGCCGCCCTCGGACTCGACCACCCAGAGCTCCTCGTTTCCGGAGCGCGTCGAGACGAACGCGATGCGCCGGCCGTCGGGCGAGACGTGCGGCTCGAAATTCCACTGGTCGTTCGCTTCGGTCAACCGGAGCGGCTCGGCCTTCCCGCCGCTCGATCCGGCCGGGACGCGCCAGAGGTTCACTTCGTAGATCCAGTTTTCGAAGGCCACGAGGCGGCGCGCCCGCGCCGCCGACGGGTGCTTCAACTTGGTGCCGCCGCCCGCGACCCACACCGGCTCGCCGCCGCGCGCGGGCACGCGCCAGAGACTGTAGATGCCGGCCCGGCTCGAGGAGAAGACGAGACTCCCGCCGTCCTCGGTCCAGGCGCTGCCCATCGTGTCGCGGTCGTCGAACGTCAGCCGCTGCGGCTCCCCGCCTTCGCGGCTCACGCGATAGATGTCGTTCACGCCGTCGGTGAGATTCCGTGTGAAGGAAATGCTCCGGCCGTCCGGAGAGAACGCGGGCGACGTGTCTCCCAGGATCCCCGCGGGCGGCCGCGTCAGCGCGCGTCGTTCGAGCGTGTCGGGCGAAAGGAGCTCGAGCGCGAGGACGCCGCCGGCATCGCGCCGCGAGAGGGCGAGCCAGCGGCCGTCCGGCGACCACGCGACGCGGCGGTACTCGGAGTCGCCGCAAGGCGCCAGAGGCTTTTCGGGTCCGCCGAAAGCGGAGACGAGGAGGATCCGGCAATCGGCCGGCGTGGCGCGCGTGAAGGCGATCCGCTTTCCGTCCGGGGACCACGCGGGCGTGCGATCCTCGACGCCGGGCAGCGAGGTCACCCGCAGAGGCGTTTCCGAGTCGAGGAGCGCCACGTAGAGGCTCATGTCTTCGCCCGTGCCGCCCCCGTTCCACCCGAATGCGACGCGGGTTCCGTCCGGGGAGATCGCCGGGTCGCGCTCGTTTCCGGGATAGCTCGTGACGGGAAGGATCCGCACGTTCGCCGTGGACCGCTCCGCGCGGAAGCGGAGGAGCAGGACGGCGGCCGCGACCGCGGCGAGAACGAGAAGGCCGGCGGCGATCGGCCGCTTCGAGCGGTTCGCCGGAGTCGCCGTGGGAGCGGGTGGCGCCGGCGATCCGCTTCCGACGGCGGGCTCCGCCTCGCGCGTCGTCGCGGGCTCGATCGCCGAGATCAACCGGTAGCCCGACTTGCGGATCGTCTCGATGACGCGGGGGCGGGCGGCCTCGTCGCCGAAGAGACGACGGAGCTCCCCGATGGCGCGCGTCAGGACGTCTTCGGTGACGTAGGCGCCTTCCCAGACGTCTCGAAAGAGCTCCTCCTTCGTCACCACCTCGCCCGGCCGCTCCGCGAGCCGCAGGAGGACGCGCATCACCTTGGGCTCGAGCGTGACCGTTTCCACGGGCGTCGCCACGCGGTTCAACCGGGGCCGGACGACGCATCCCTCGAGACGGAAGTCGGCGAGAGCGCGGCGCGGCTCGACGGGCGGGGCGGGAAACCGTTCGACGCTCATGGGTGGCTCTTCCCCTTTCGGCTTACGGCTCGGACGGCGCCGGGTTGCGTCGGCCGGCCTTCCGCGGGCCGAAGTAGCGTATTTTCGCATCGTGCGCTGGCTCTCGGACGAGGCGGTCGCGAGGCTCCGGCAGACGGCCGACCGGCCGGACCTCTCGGGCACCCGCTACACGATCCGCGAGGAGATCGGCCGCGGCGGCATGGGGACCGTTTATCTCGCCGACGACGCGGTTCTCGATCGCCCTGTCGCCTTGAAGGTGCTCGACGGCGAGCCGGCGCAGCCGGAGGACTTGGACCTTCTTCTTCGCGAAGCCCGGGTGATGGCGGGCCTCGAGCACCCCGGGCTCGTTCCGATTCACGACGCAGGCGTCCTTCCGGACGGACGCGTCTTCTACGCCATGAAACGCGTCGAAGGCTCGAGGCTCGACGAGTTCGCCGCGACAGCGCCGACTCTGTCCGATCGCCTCGCGGTCTTTCGCAAGATCTGCGAGACGGTCGCCTTCGCGCACGCGCGCGGCGTCGTCCACCGCGATTTGAAACCGGGCAACATCATGATCGGCCCGTTCGGAGAGGTCCTCGTTCTCGACTGGGGCGTGGCGCGGCGCTCGGAGGATCCGGCCGAGCCGGGCGGCACGATCCTCGGAACGCGCGCCTACATGGCGCCCGAACAGGCGGAGGGGCGCAACGACCGAGTGGACGCCCGCGCCGACGTCTACTCTCTGGGCGTTCTCCTGGAGGAGCTCCTCGGGGAGGATCGTGAGCGCGCGCTCGCCGCCGTTGCGGCTCGGGCGAGATCGCCGCGCCCGAAGGACCGCTATGCCCGCGTCGAAGAGCTTTCCTCCGACGTCGGCCGGTTCTTGGACGGGCAGGCGCCGCTCGCGTATCGCGAAACGGTTTTCGAGCGCGCGAGGCGCTTCTTCCGGAGACATCGGACCGCGATCCTCCTGATCGCGGCGTACCTCGTCATGCGCGCCGCGATCCTCCTCTTCTACGGCCGATAGGCACGCGCGCGACGCCGCCGCCGGGGTCGGACCGACCTCAAGGAATCGCCGGGCTCGGGTTAAATAGGGACCGCAGGAGGCGCGCATGAGCAAACCGGTTTTCGGCCTGGTCCTCGGAGGAATTCTCGGCATCTTCGACGGCCTGACGGCTCTCTTCACGCCCGAAGTCCGTTCCCAGATCGTCGGAATCATCATCGGCTCGACGATCAAGGGCGTGATCGCCGGCGTTCTCATCGGATGGTTCGCGCGCAAGGTGAATTCCCTTCCCCTGGGCATTCTCTTCGGGGGTGCGATCGGCCT
The DNA here is from genome assembly GCA_046735265.1 of Acidobacteriota bacterium. Lineage (GTDB taxonomy): Bacteria > Acidobacteriota > Thermoanaerobaculia > UBA5066 > Gp7-AA6 > DATBFU01. Next base: position 9,418 of record JBKPSZ010000099.1, read on the forward strand.
TCTCCTCGCCTGGCTCGTCGCCGCGATGCCGGGCCCCGACGGGAAGCATTACTACTTCGAAATCATGCTCCCCGGAGCGATCGTCGGGCTGATCGTCGGGTACGCCACGCAAAAGTATCGCGCGAGCCTGACGCAGAGCGCGTGAATCCCGGCGCCCGCGGACGGACCTCCGACACCGGACGACGGAAGGCGGGAATCGGGGGACGGACGGCTTCTTCTTTTGACGAAAGGTGGCAAGCCGCGAATCTTTGGGACGAGTCAACCGTATCAGGAGGGAGGAGATCCGTTTGCGTTATCGGGAAGAGAGCCCGGGCAGCGGCCTCGAGGCGTACGTCGAGTGCTTCTGGTACCTCGCCGACGACGGCGGATCGGGTCCTCGACCGCTCGAACGACTCCTGCCGATCGGATCGATCGAAGTCGTCCTCCATCATCGAAGCGCGTTCCGGGAGTGGCCGGAGGGAGCCGCTCCGCGGACGCTCGATCGCGGAGTGGTGGCCGGTCAGATGACCGGTCCCCTCTACGTCCAGCCCTTCGGTCCGGTCGAAACGATGGGGATCCGATTCCGCCCGGGAGGCGCGTATCCGTTCTTCGGCGCGCGTCTGGAGGAGCTGACCGATCGGATCCTCGGATTCTCCGACGTGTGGGGGAGCGAAGGCGCCCGTCTCGAAGATCGGCTGCTGGCGGCCCGGTCCGACCCGGAGCGCGTCGAAATCGCCGAGGAGTTCCTGCTACGGCGGCTCGCGTCGGGCCGCCGCGACGAGCGCGTCGAGGCTGTGGCCGGCGAGATCCGCCGCCGGCGGGGGCTCGCGAGCGTCTCCGACCTCGCGCGCTCCACGGGGCTGTCGGCCCGGCAGCTCGAGAGGCGCTTCGCGGCCGCCCTTGGGCTGCCGCCCAAGATCCTCTGCCGGGTCGTCCGGTTCCAGAGCCTCGTGCGCGGCCTTTCGCGGCGAGCCTCGCCCGACTGGGCCGCCCTCGCCGGCGATTTCGGCTTCTTCGACCAGGCCCATCTGACGAACGAGGTCCGCCGCCTGTCGGGCCTGACTCCGCGCGGCCTCGTCGAAAGGCGCTCCGCGCCTGCCTCCCGGGAGCCCGGGTTCACGCTCGACGCCGCCTCCGGGCTGCGGGCCTGTCCCGCCACCGAGCCCGCCGCCGTCTAGGCCCCGATTCGCTTTCGGGCGATGTCGGATTCTTCCAAGACCTTCCCGCGCCCCGTGCGTACATTGAATGACATGTCGAGCATCGAGTCGTTCCCTGCCCCCCCTCCGCAAGCTTCCGCGCGTCCCGCCCCGCTCGGGCTCGTTCCGCGCGCGCCGGCAGCCGCCAGTCGGGTTCTCGTCGCGATTCCCGACGCCGCGACCCGGGCCCTGGTCACGCAGGCGCTCCCGGCCGACGCGCTCGTCGAATCGGTGGAGCTCCGGGGCGCGGCGGCGCTCTCGGAAGCGATCCGAAAGGCGCACCCGGACGTGCTCTTTCTCGAGGTGGATCTTTCGGGACTCTCCGGATTCGACGTCCTCGCCGCGCTCGAACCTTCCGATCGTCCGGCGACGGTTTTCGTGACCTCCGAGCCCCGGGACGCGGCCCGCGCTTTCGAGGCGGACGCGGCGGACTGCGTCGTGCGCCCCTTCGCCGCGCAGCGGATCGCCGAGTCCCTCGCGCGGGCGAGGGCGCGCCGCGCCGCTCCGAGCCGCGGGGGGCGTCGGCTCGACGAGTGGCTCCTGGTCAAGAAGGAGGGACGCTCGGTTTTCGTTCGCGTCGCCGACATCGACTGGATCGAGTCGGCCCGCAACAACGTGATCCTCCACGTCGGCGCCGAGCGCTACGTGCACCACGAGACGACGTCGGGGATCGAGGCGCGCCTCGACGCCGGGAAGTTCCTGAGGATCCACCGGTCCGCGATCGTCCGGATCGACCGGGTCAAGGAGCTCTCGCCCTGGTTCAACGGCGACTATCGCGTGACGTTGAAGGACGGAACGCAGCTCACGCTCTCCGAGAGCTACCGAGGGCGTCTCAAGCGTTTTCGCGGCCAGCCCTAGCGCTTCGAGGCGCGGGAGCCTGGCGCCGCGGGGCCGTCCCTCAGAGCGGGAGCTTCAGCTCCGCGACGCAGCCCCGCACCGCCGCCCGATTTTCGAGCGTCAGGACGCCGCCGTGCGCTTCGGCGATCTGGCGCGAGAGCACGAGTCCGATACCCGATCCGGCCGGCTTCGTCGTGAAGAACGGGACGAAGAGATTTTCCGTGCGGGTGATGCCGGGGCCCTCGTCCTCGACCCGCACGATCGCCTGAGGCGGCCGGCTCGACGTCCGCGTCCAGGAGACCGTGACGTCGCCCCGCGTCTCCAGAGCCGCATCGGCGGCGTTGCGAACGAGATTGATCAAGAGCTGTTCGAGCTGATCCGGGTCGGCGGACAGGGCGACGGGCGGCCCCGGAGAGACGCGGACGTCGAGACGCGTCTCGAGCTCCGCCACGCGGGTCAGGAGCGGTCCGAGCTCGACGCGCTGGAAGCGGGGGGAGGGGAGTCGCGCCAGGCGCGCATACGCGCCCGTGAATCGGGAGAGCGAATCCGCTCGCGAAGCGATGACGCCGAGGCCGCGCTGGGCGTCCTCGCGCCAGTCGGGGGGCGGCGTTCTCTGGGCGAGGAGCGAAGAGAGACTCCCTGCGATCGACTGGATCGGCGCGAGCGAGTTGTTCAGCTCGTGCCCCAGCACGCGGATCAGACGCTGCCACGCTTGACGTTCCTCTTCGCGCAACGGCCGCGAAACGTCGGCGAGCACGAGGAGGTGATGGGGCTTTCCCCCCTGCCGGAAGGAGCTGCGGCGCACTTCCCACCGGCCCGCGCCTCCCGCGAACGCGGTGTCGAGAACGCGCGGCGTTTCCTCTTTCAGGCACTCTTCGAGGCCGAGCTCCGCGGCGCCCAGGCCGAGCAGGCGCGGCTCCGGCTGGCCGAGGAGCCGCTCGCCGGCGCGGTTCGTCAGCACGAGCTTGCCCTGCTCGTCGAAGGCGAAGATGGCGACTTCGATCTCCGCCATGACGCGGGAGAGGAGCGCCGTGGCTTCGAGCGCTCCCAGCCGTTGCTGGCGGAGCGTGTCCGCGAGGGCATTGACTTCGAGAAGGACCTCTCCCAACGGGTCGCTCCCGCGCGCACCGCGCGCCCGGATCGAGAAGTCCTCTTCGCGCATCGCCGCGAGGAGGTTCGAGACGGTCTGGAGGGGCCGGATGACGCGCTCCCACAGCGCGCGGAGGAACCCCGCCATCGAGAGCAGAACGATCGCGGAGAGGGTCCAGCGGGCGCGCGCCGTGTAGTCGCCCGTCCAGAGGATCGCGAGCGCGACGACGACCGCCGGAAGGGCGGCCGCGATCGCGAGGATCAGGACCCGCTTGTCGTGGCTGAGCTTCTTCACGGCCGTGGCGTCTCGGGTCTCAGGCGAGGTAGAGGACCTGGCACACGCCGTCCGGGAAGAGGCCGAGGCGGACGGCGAGGCGCTGCGAGACCGGATTCGAGGCGTTCCAGCGAGCCGTGAGATTCCGCGAGGCCGCGTGCCGCAGGAGAGCGCTCGCCGCGAGAAAGGCGAGGCCGCGCCCGCGGTAGGCCGGACGGGTCGAGATCGCGACCTCGACCGCCCGCTCGCTCACGGCGTACGTGGTGGCAGCGCTCGCGATCTCGCCGTTGCGGACGATCGCGTAGCCGGCGCCGCGCTCCTCGAAGTCCCGGACGCTCTCGAAGACTTGCATCGCGTGGGGTGCCAGATCCTGGTCGAGTTCCGCCGCGAGGCACGCGTCCATCCGAACCGGAGCGAGGCCTGCCGCCGGCGGCGGCTCGGGCTCGAGGGAGCCGGGCTCGTCCGGAGCCTTCGACGCGAAGCTCCGCATCGGCCGGTCCGTGAGCCTCGCGCCGAAAATCTCGAGCAGGCGCTTCTTCCAGACGGCGTCATTTCCGAAGACGAGCTCCCGCGGAGCCTCGATTTCCCGGGTGAGCTCGCGGGCCGCCGCCGGGTCGGCCGCGCCGCCGAAGATCTCGTAACACCCGAGCGAGAGGCGCCCCGAGGCCGGCGCCGTGCTCGAGATCCAGGCGCGTCCGAGCTGCCCCTCCAGGACCGAATCCGCTATGGCGCGCAGCGTCTCGTGGCGGGCGAACAAGGGAGCGAGCTCGCGCCGGCGGTCGGGCGGAAGCTCTCGCATCGCTAGAGCCCGTGCTTCTCCATCCGCCGGTACAGCGCGCTTCGCGACAGGCCCAGGGCCTCCGCGGCGCGGCTCACGTTTCCCCCGTATCGCGAGAGCGCCTTCCGAATCAGCACGCCTTCGACCTCTTCGAGGCTGCGTTCCTCGAGCGGGGCTTCCGCTCCCTCGCGCGCGGGCCGCAGTCCCAGGTCCGCCGGCCGCACGCGGCTGCCCTGCGCCATGAGCACGGAGCGCTCGACGGCGTGGTCGAGCTCCCGCACGTTACCGGGCCAGGAGTGATCGAGCAGCGCCTGGAGCGCCGCCGGCTCGAAGGCGGAGATGTCCTTGCGGTACCGCCGCGCGTGGCTCTGCAGGAACTGCTGAGCGAGAAGCGGGATGTCCTCTCGCCGCTGCCGCAGGGGCGGCACGCGGATCTCGATCGTGTTCAGACGGAAGAGGAGGTCCTGGCGGAATCGTCCGGCCGCGACTTCGCCCGGCAGATCCGCGTTCGTCGCCGACAGGACCCGGACGTCCACGCGTTTCGTCCGCGAGGAGCCGAGCCGCTCGAACTCCCCGGTCTCGAGGACCCGCAGGAGCTTGCCCTGCTGGCTCGGGGGAACGTTGGCGATCTCGTCCAAGAAGAGGGTGCCGCCGTCGGCGAGCTCGAAGCGACCGACGCGGTCGGACCGGGCGTCGGTGAAGGCGCCCTTGACGTGACCGAAGAGCTCGCTCTCGAAGACCCCTTCGGAGATGCCGCCGGCGTTCAGCGTCACGAGCGGCCGCGACGAGCGACGCGAAGCCCCGTGGATCGTTCGCGCGATGACCCCTTTCCCCGAGCCGTTCTCCCCGACGATCAACACGTTCGCGTCGGAAGGCGCCACACGGGCCGCGATCTCCAGAACGGGCCGCATCGCCGGCGACTCCGCGACGACCGACGGGTCCGGATCCGGTCGGAGGATGCGGTTCTCGGCCTCGAGGCGGGCACCCCGGCGCAGGGCGCGACCGAGGGCGACCTGTGTCCGCAGTGTCGCGAGCAGACGGGCGTTGTCCCACGGTTTCTGCACGAAGTCGCGGGCGCCGCGACGCATCGCCTCCACCGCGAGGTCGACGCTGCCCCAGGCGGTCATGACGATGACCGGCAAGGTGGCGTCGAGCTCCTGGAGCCGGGCGAGCAGATCGAGCCCCTCCTGTCCGGACGTCGTGTCCCGCGCGTAGTTCAGATCGATCAGGACGGCGTCGAACTCCCTCTCGGAGACGGCGGCGAGGACCGCCGCCGGGGAAGAGGTCGCCTCGCTCTCGATCTCGTCCGACTTGAGCAGGAGGCGGAGCGCCTCCAGGACGTCCTTCTGATCGTCGGCGATGAGGACGTGGCTCGACGCGGGAGACATGCGGGGGAGCTTACCGTGGGGCCGCCGCCGCGCTCATCCGCCGGACGAGCTGCGCCGGAGGTCCGCCGACCTCACTCTCCGCGCAGCGCCGCGACCGGATCCGTGCGCGCCGCCCGCCAGGAGGGGACGAGGAGGCCGAGCGCGGCCGCCAGGGCGAGGCCGCCCGCGATCGCGATCGACGCCAGCCCGGGAAGAGACGGAAGTCCGGGCACGAGCCCCCGGAGAACCGCGGTCTCACCGATCGTCAGGAGGATTCCCGCCGCGAGTCCGACGGCCACAGGCCGAAGGCCCTCGGTCAGCGCGCTCGAAATCACCTGGGCGCGCCGCGCACCGAGCGCCAGACGGACGCCGATCTCGCGTCGGCGCCGCTCGACGCGGAAGCTCGCGACCGCGTAAGCGCCGACGAGCGCAATGCAGAGCCCGAAGGAGGCGAGAACTGCGATCAAGGCCGAACCGAAGCGCTCGCGGGAGAGGACCTCGCGCCGCACCGCCTCCTGGCTGCGCACGTGAAACGCGGCGAGACGGCGATCGACTCGCGCGATCGCGCGCGCCACCGCGTTGCCGAGCGAGGCGGGTTCGATCCCGGCCGCCGCCCGCACCATGAGATGGATTTCCTCGCTTCCCGCCACGGCGGCGGTCTGCGCGTACGGCAGATACCAGGCATCGCGCACTTCGCCGGCGTCGGCGACGTCGGACACGACGCCCACGACCGTCCGCCAGGCTTCCGCGCGACCCATCGCGACGCGCAGACGCTTTCCGAGCGCGGACTGCCGCGACCAGAACCGGCGCGCGAGCGATTCGGAGACGAGGGCGACCGGCGGCTGGTCGGCGGCGTCCTTCTCCGCGAAGTCTCTCCCTTCGCGTAGCGTCATCCCGAGGGAAGCCGCGAGGCCGGGGGTGATCTGCCGGTAGTTGGCGAGGAACTGCGATCGCGCGTCGGGGGCGGAGATCCCTTCGACTTCGATCGGCGAGACCCAGGTTCCTCCCGCGAGCGGGTTGACGGTCGTCGCCCCGGCGCCGGAGACCCCGGGCACCGAGCCCACGGCCGCGAGGATCTCCGCGACACGGGCGGAACGCCGCGCGCCGTCGTCGTTTCCCGGAAGCGCCAGCTGCAGCGTCAGGACTTCCCTCGGTCGCATTCCGAGGTCCCGCCGCTCGAGCTTCCAGAAGTGGAGCGCGAAAAGCGCCGCGCCGGAGAGAAGCGTCAGCGCGAGAGCGACTTCTCCGGCGACGAGGCCCGACAGCGCGCGCGAGATCCGCCGGCCCGGGCCCGCCGAGCGGGAGCCGTCGCGGAGCAACCTCGGATCGCGTCCGCCGCTTCCGGGCAGGCCGGGGATCGCGGCGCAAAGAAGCGCAC
>JBKPSZ010000100.1:0-21670 GCA_046735265.1 Acidobacteriota bacterium
AGGAGGACCGGGTGCCGGATCTTCTGGAGGCACGCGCGGAGATTACCGCCACGGCCGCCGGCGTGACGCCAGGAATCCGCGACGCCTCTCCGAGTGTGAGCGGACGGCGGCGCTGGCACTTCTCGATGACTTCCCGCGACAGGCCCGGAATCGCTTCGTAGGAGAGATCGGGAGGGATCGGCTGCCTCTCGAGCGGCTTCAAGCGCTCCACTTTCTCCAGTTCGCGCCGGATGTAGCCTTCGTACCGGATGCGGCTTTCGAGTATCGCCCGGTCCTCGCGGGTCAGTCCGTCGAACGGCTCCGGCGACCAGGCGGCCACATCTTCTATAGACAAGTCGTTTCTTTTCAATAGATTGCGTACAGTGGTCGGCGCGTCGACGTCGACACCGAGCGCGGCGGCGATTTCCTGGCGGACTGCCCTGGTGGGTAAAATAGTCACACTCCCCACGCGATCCATCGCCTCCTCGATCCGTCGTTCGCTCCGCATCGCGCGATCGTACTCGGCGTCGCCGACGAGCCCCAGGCGCCGTCCGTGCGGCAGAAGCCGCGCCAGGACCGAATCGACGCCCAGCAGGAGCCGGTACTCGGCGCGCGACGTGAAAAGCCGATACGGCTCTTCGAGCCCCTTGCCGATCAGGTCGTCGATCATCACCGCGGCATAGGCCTCCGACCGGTCGAGGACGAACGGCTCTTCGCCCCGGATCGAGAGCGCCGCGTTGATGCCCGCCCATAGGCCTTGCGCCGCTGCCTCCTCGTAGCCCGACGTGCCGTTGATCTGGCCGGCGAGAAAGAGTCCCGGCACCGAGTGCGCCTCGAGTGTCGAGCGCAGCTGCTCGGGGAAGCTGTAGTCGTACTCGACGGCGTATCCCGGCCGAAGCATCACGGCGCGACGAAGTCCCGGAATCTCGTCCAGGATCCGCCGTTGGATTTCCTCCGGCAGCGAGGTCGAGAGGCCGTTGACGTAGATCTCCACCACGGACCAGCCCTCGGGCTCGAGAAAGATCGTGTGCTTCGGCTTGTCGGCGAACTTGACGACCTTGTCTTCCACCGACGGGCAGTAGCGCGGGCCGATGCCGCGGATCTGTCCCGAGTACATCGGGCTCCGATGCAGGTTCTCGCGGATCAGCGCGTGGACGCGCTCGTTGGTCGAAGTCAGCCAGCACAGGGCCTGCGTCCGCGGGAGCCGCTCGGTGCGGAAGGAGAACGGAACGGGCGGCTCGTCTCCCGCCTGCGGTTCGCACGCCGCGTAGTCGACCGAGTCGCGGTGCACGCGCGGCGGCGTGCCTGTCTTGAAACGGCCGAGACGCAGCCCCAGCCGCTCGAGCGAGCCCGACAGGCCGCGCGCCGACGCCTCGCCGATCCGGCCGCCCTCCGTCTGCCGCTCCCCTGTGTGCATGAGGCCGCGGAGGAAGGTTCCGGTGGTCACGACCACCGCTCGCGCGGCGATCCTTTCTCCGTCCTCGGTCGCAACGCCCGAGATGCGGCCATCGTCGAAGAGAAGCGCCTCTCCCATGCCTTCGATCAATGTGAGCCCCGGCGTCGCTTCGAGCGCCGAGCGCGCCCGTTGCGCGTAGAGAGCCCGATCGCACTGCGCGCGCGGTCCCCAGACCGCCGGGCCGCGCGAGCGGTTCAAGATCCGGAACTGGATTCCGGCGGCGTCGGCGAGCATGCCCATGAGGCCGCCCAGCGCGTCGATTTCGCGCACGAGCTGCCCCTTCGCGAGGCCGCCGATCGCGGGGTTGCAGGACATCCGGCCGATTGACGCGAGGTCGGCGGTCAGGAGAGCCGTCCGGCAACCCATCCGCGCCGCGGCATGGGCCGCCTCGATCCCCGCGTGGCCCCCACCGAGGACGAGGACGTCGTAGGTCACGGAAGAAAAACTATCAGGTGCGGGCGGACTACGGACTCAGGACGAAGGACTTCGGACCGGAAGGGGACGCCGGACTATTTTCCGATGCAGAACGTCGAGAAGATCCTCTGCAGCACGTCTTCGGTCGTCGTCTCTCCAAAAAGATCCGCCAGCGCGTCGATCGCATCGTGGACGCGAGAGGCGGCGTACTCGGGAGACTCTCCGCGGGAGAGCGACTCGAGAGCGCTCGCGGCCTCTCGCCGCGCGCGGTCGGCGAGATCTTTCTGCCGCGCCGAGGAGACGACTTCGGCGCTCCCCTCGGCGTCGAGGCTCGAGGAGATCTCGCGCGCGAGGCGGTCTCGCAGCGCCGTCCCGGCGCCGGGAGAGAGGCCGCAGACGGCCAGGACGTCGCCGTTGGATGAGAAGGCGGGAGCGAGGTCGATCTTGTTCGCGACGAGGAGGACCGGAGTCCCGTCGGCGGCGGGAATCGACGCCCTCTCCGATTCGGAGAGGCCTGCGGCCGCCTCGAAGACGTAGAGGACGAGCTCGGCGCGATCGGCCTCCTCTCGCGCGCGCTCGACGCCGATTCGCTCGACCGTGTCGCCCGTCTCCCGCAGACCCGCCGTGTCCACGACCGTGACTGGCACGCCGGCGAGGTCCACGGACGCTTCGAGCGCGTCGCGCGTGGTTCCCGGAATCGCCGTCACGATCGCGCGGGAGCTTCCGCAGAGCGCGTTGAAGAGCGTCGATTTCCCGGCGTTGGGTCGGCCGAGGATCGCGACGCGGCATCCGGCCGAGAGCAGCCGGCCCGTCCGGTACGTCTCGAGGAGCCGGTTGAGCTCCGCGACTGCCGTCTCGAGGCACGTCGCGACTCCTTGCGGAACCGCCGCGCCCACGTCCTCGGCGAAGTCGACGCTCGAATCGAGGCCGACGGCGGCGGCGAGCAAGTCCTCCCGGACCGACGCGAAGCGCCGCGAGAGGCCCCCCTCGAGACGCCGGACCGAAAATCGCGCCGCCGCCGCGGTGCGCGCTTCCACGAGCTCCGCCACCGCTTCGGCGCTCGGAAGATCCATCTTGCCGCGGAGGAAAGCGCGCTCGGTGAACTCGCCGGGGCGCGCCGCGCGAGCCCCCGCGCCGACGGCCGCGGCGAGAATCCTGTCGATGACCACCGGGCTGCCGTGGACCGAGATCTCCGCCACGTCCTCCCCCGTGTAGGAAGCGGGGGCGGGAAAGAAGGTCACGAGGCCGCGATCGATTTCCGCGCCCGAGCCGTCACGGAGGGCGGCGAGAGTCGCGCGGCGAGGCGAGAGGGGATCGAGGAGCGCAGGGCAGAGCCGAGCGAGGATGCCGCGCGTCTCCGGTCCCGAAAGTCTCAGGACGGCGAGCGCGGACCGTCCGGGCGGCGTCGCCAAGGCGACGATCGTGTCGAGGTGAGAGACGGTCGGGGGACGCATGAGGAATCGGGAGATCGGATCATCGGGTCATCGGGTCATCGGGTCATCGGAGATTCCGTAGCCGTGGTTCGCGAACTCACCCCATGACGACTCTCGGACCCTCTCCGATTTCCCGATCTCCCGATCGGCCGATCACCGATCTATCTCCCCTTGAGCTTGACCGCGACGCGCTTCAAGAAACCGCTGCCCTCGCTCTCGGTCTCGACCTCCGGGTCCTCGGCGAGCGCGAGATGCACGAGGCGCCGCTCGGCAGGCGGAAGCGGCGGAAGCAGCTGCGGGCGCAGCGTGCGCTTGGCCTCTTCCGCGGAGCGGTGGGCGAGCTCTTCCAGGGTCTCTTTCTGATGGCGTCGGAATCCTTCCGCGTCGAGTCGCGGGTGCACCGGATGGCCGAGGCGCTTTCCGGCGATCCGGGCGACGAGCACTTCGAGGCCGTTCAACCCTTCGCCCTTGTTGACGAGAAGACCCTCGACGTCGTCGCCGATGAGCTCGAAGACCATCTCGTCGCCGGAGGCGCGCCGTCGCATCTCGACCAGAAAGCCCGCGGCCGAGAGCAACTCCGCCAGGGTCGCCTCCACGGCGGCCCAGTCCTCCTCGGTCGCGGGCGCGCCGGACGCCGCGGGCGGCGGCGCCTGCTCCGGCTCGGTCGAACGTGTCGGCGGAACCACTTCCGGAAGCCGGTCCGCTCCGGCGACGATCTCTCCCCCGGCCGCTCCGGCAGCCGGTTCCTCGACCTCGATCTCGACCACGCGCCCGCCCCAGAAGGACTTCTCGTCGCGGATGATCCGATACCGGAGCCCTTCCGCCGCGACGCCGCGCTCCCGCGCCGCCGTCTCCACCGCTTCCGTTTCGCTCTTGCCTTCGTATCTCACATCCCACGCCCCTTCGAGCCGGGGGTTCGAGGCCCCGGCGTTTCTATCGTTCGGCTCCCTTCGCCTTGGCGATCCGCGCCGCGGCCCCCTTGGGCTTACCCTCCGGCTCCGGGTCCTTGACGATCCGGTTGATCAATACCTGCTGAAGGATCGTCAGGACGTTCGAGAAGAGCCAGTAGAGCACGAGCCCGGACGGCATGTCTTTCAGGAAAAACCCCCACAGGAGCGGCATCGCCATGAAGATCTTCTTCTGCGTCGGATCGGCGGTCGATGGGGTCATCGCCTGCTGCACGTACATCGACACGATCATGAGAATCAGCAGGACGTACGTGTGGTCCACCGCCGAGAGATCCTTGATCCACAGTGCGAAGGGGGCGTGCCGCAGCTCGATCGACCGCGACAGCACGTTGTAGAACGCGACCAGGATCGGGAGCTGCAGGAGGATCGGCAAGCACCCGCTCATCGGGTTGTACCCTTCCGCCTGGTAGAGCGTCATCAGCTCCTGATTCATCTTCGCCCGCTGCGCGGCGTCGGTTCGGGCCTTCTTGTACTTGTCCCGGATCGCGTTCATCTTCGGCGCGAGCTTCTGCATCTTCTTCATGGATGCGTAGCTCTTGTGCATCAGCGGGAAGAGCAGGATGCGGATGGCGAGCGTCACGAGGAGGATCGCCGCGCCCCAGTTGCCGACCCAGCCGTAGGTGCGCTTCAGGAGCCAGAGAAGCGGCCGCGCGAGGACTCCGTACCAGCCGAAGTCGACGGTCCGCTCGAGGCCGAGGTGAAGGCTCTCGAGCGCTTCGACGTCCTTCGGGCCGAAGTAAGCGCGGCCACCGACCTCCCCCGTCGCCGCGAGCGACGCCATGACCGTCGGCAGCCGCTTGCCCGCCGCGTCCTGCGTCACGAAGGCGCGCAAGTGGGCCGACGCCGGCCGATCCGGCAGGAACACGGCGAGGAAGTAGTTGTCCTCGATTCCCGCGAAGCCGCGGCCGGGGATGCTCCAGGAAACTCCCTTCTCGTCCTTCTCGAGCTTTTCGGCGCGAATTCGCTCCATGCCGCTCGCCGAGGTGGCGACACCGGTCGCCGGCATGACGTAGCGGTTGCCCAGGTCTTGCGGGGTCGGATTGCGAAGGCCCGTTCCGAGCGAGACCTCGAAGGGCGGCCCGACGACGGCGACCGACACGTCGAAGAGATAGCCGTCGGCGATCCGGATCTGCTTGGTGACCTGCAGCCGGCCGTCGGAGAAGGTCAGCCGCGCTTCGCGGTCGGACTTCTTTTCGACGGCGAAGAGGGCGGCGGAGACGCGTCTTGTGTCCTCCGCCCGGCCGGGGAACTCGACTGCGAGCGGGCGCATCGCCGGCGGAGGCAGCTGCCGGACGAGCTCGAGCGGCCGTTTCTGATCGTCCGTGTATTTCTTCAGGACCACCGAGGACAGGACGGCTCCGCGGTTGGAAAGCGTGAGCTCGAGAACGTCGTTTCGGAGGACCGTCGCGCTCTCTTCCGCCGCCGCGACCGGGGCGATCGCCGCGGCGGCGGGCGGCGCGGCGGAGACGGCCTCGGAGGCGGCCGGAGACGGAGAAACCGCCGCCGGAGGCGGAGCGGCCGGGCGCGCCGGCGGCTTCGGCTTCGGAACGACGAATTCCCAGAGAACGAGCACCGCGAGAGACAGCGCGGCGGCGAGGAGAAGGCGCTTTTCCAAAACTAGCCCTTCACGGAACCGGATCGAAGCCGCCGCGGCGGAAGGGGTGGCACCGCGCGAGGCGGCGAAGAGCCAGGATCGACCCTCGCGCGAACCCGTGCCTCTCGATGGCTTCGCGGGCGTATACCGAGCACGTCGGCTCGTAACGGCAGGCCTTCGGGAGCCAGGGAGAAATGGCCGACTTGTAGAAAGCGAGAAGCGCAATGACGCCGCGCGAGAGAACGCCCGGCCGGACGTCGGAGGGCGCCGCGCTCACTTCAATCGCGCAATCGCGCGGCGCACGGTCTCGCGGTACTCCCTCAGGAGCTCCTCGAACGAGGCCTCGGCCGCCGGAGGCCGCACGTGCACGACGAGGTCGGCCCGCATCTCTCCGAAGACGTCCCGGTTCCGGCGAAAAATCTCCCGGACGCGTCGACGGAGGCGGTTGCGCACTGCGGCGCCGCCCGCCCGCCGGGGCACCGAGATGCCGATTCGGGAGGAGTCGGAGCTCGATCGCACGAAGACTTGGAGGAGGCGCCCCGAGAGGCGGACGCCGGACGCGTAGCACGCTTCGAATTCCCTTCGTTTTCGAAGGCGGTCGCCGCGAGAGAACGTCTCCCGGGCGGCCGGACCCGAGTTCACACTGCGAGTTTCTTGCGTCCCTTGCGGCGGCGCGCCGACAGGACGGCGCGGCCCGACCTCGTCCGCATGCGCAGGAGAAAGCCGTGCGTGCGCTTGCGCTTGCGATTGTTGGGCTGATAGGTGCGCTTCATGAGAAGCGGGAATCCTAGGGGCGGGAGGAGGGGAAGTCAAGGAAAGGGAGTCTGTTTTGTGGTGTCGCGTCTTCGTTCTCGAGTTTCGTGGTCCCTGGTCCGGTCCCCGGGACTGGATCGATCCCGGTTCGGGAGGCGTGGCCACGTTCCATGTTCGACTAGGGACAAAGGACTACGGACTGGCGACTCTCCCGGCTGTATACTCCCGCCCCCCGGGCGCCGCCAAAAGCTTTCCACAGCTGTGGAAAACCCTGCGGATAACGGGAGTTGAATGACCGAGATCTGGACCTCCATCCTCAAGCGGCTCGAAGAGAAGCTTGATCCGAAGGAGTTGAAGACCTGGTTCGCGCCCACCCGTCAGGTCTCCTTCGAGCCGGGCCCGGAGAACTCGAGCCTGACCGTTTCCGTCCCCAACCGGGTCTTCGCGGAGTGGATCGAGGGGCATCACGGAGACCTGCTCTCGCGTGAGGCCGCCGCCGTGGGCCTGCCGGGTCTCTCCTTCCGGTTCGAATCCACCGCGCCTTCCACGCCGGCGGCCGACGCCGCGCTTCCCGTAGCCGCTCCGCGCGCGCTCGTCTTGAACCCGCGCTTCACCTTCGACACGTTCGTCGTCGGCTCCTCCAATCAATTCGCCCACGCGGCGGCGCGCGCGGTCGCGGAATCCCCGTCACGCTCCTACAACCCGCTCTTCCTCTACGGCGGCGTCGGCCTCGGAAAGACGCACCTGATGCACGCGATCGCGCACGAGATCCTGCGCCGCGCGCCGAGTGCGCTGGTGGCATATCTCTCGGCCGAGCGCTTCTTGAACGAGCTCATCAATGCGCTGCGCTTCGAGAGGATGCACGAGTTCAAGCGCCGCTATCGCGAGCTCGACGTGCTCCTGATGGACGACGTCCAGTTCATCGCGGGCAAGGACTCGACCCAGGAGGAGTTCTTCCACACGTTCAATGCACTGCACGAGGCGCAGAAGCAGATCGTCGTCACCTCCGACGCACTTCCGAAGGAGATCCCGACGCTCGAGGAGCGTCTCCGCTCTCGATTCGAATGGGGGCTGATCGCCGACATCCAGCCTCCGGATCTCGAGATGAAGGTCGCCATCCTGCGCAAGAAGGCGGCCGCGGAAAAGATCGAGGTGCCCAACGACGTGGCACTTTTCGTCGCGGGCACGGTCAAGTCGAACATCCGCGAGCTCGAAGGGCGCCTGAATCGCGTCCTCGCCTTCGCCTCGCTGACGGGGAAGAGGATCTCGGTCGAGCTCGCGCGCGAGACGCTGAAGGACATCGTCGGAACGGAGGAGACGCGAGCCGTGCCGGCCGAGATCCTGAAGACCGTGGCGGCCCACTACGGCCTTCGCGTCTCCGATTTGAAGGCCCGATCGAACGCCAAGCCGATCGCATTCCCCCGCCAGGTCGCGATGTACCTCTGCCGCAAGCTGACGGGGCTCTCCTACCCGGAAATCGGCCGGCTCTTCAACGACAAGCACCACTCGACCGTCATGCATTCGGTCGAAAAAATCGAGCGGCTCGCGGAAGACGACGCGAATTTCCGCAAGGTCATCGAGACGTTCCTGCAGCCCTACCGCTAGGGATCGCGCGCTCGCCCGTTTTTTCCACCGCGGCGTTTTCCGGAGGCGATTCGCGCGGCGTCGAGCGACGGCGAGCGCGGACGCGAGCGGCTCTCGCTCGACAACCGCCGACATGCATTTTGAGCCCTTTTTATCGGCCTTTTCTCGATGTCGCGAAAGAGATCCGCAACCCTATTTTTATGACTACGTGTGATAGACTTTTTTCTCTTTCCGGAGGTGGTTTGATCCCATGGAATTGACGGTTCGGAGGGGGGACTTCTTGAATGAGCTCACGCTCATGCAGGGGGTCGTCGAGCGGAAAAACACGATTCCCATCCTCTCGAACATCCTGCTCAAGGCGTCCGACGGCGGTCTCGATTTCACGTCGACCGACCTCGACCTGACGCTCCTCTCGAGAGCCAAGGCGCAGGTCTCCCGCCCGGGCAGCGTCACCGTGCCCGCGCGCAAGCTCTTCGACCTGATTCGGAACCTGCCGGAGGCGGATGTCGCCCTGAAGCTGCACGACAACCACTACCTCGGGGTCACGTGCGAGCGCTCGACCTTCAAGCTCGTGGCGCAGCCGGCCGAGGACTTCCCGACAGTCCCGAGAGTGGAAGGGAAGGGTCATGCAACATTTCCGCTAGACGTCTGGAAACGTCTGACACGAAAGGTCTTGTACGCCGTCTCGGCGGAAGAGACCCGGTTCCAGCTGATGGGCGCCCTGCTCAAGGAGAAGGGCAAGGAGTTCGAGCTCGTCGCGACCGACGGCCACCGGCTGGCCCTGCTGAATTTCCCGCGCGGCGAGGCGAAGGGGAGCCTACCGAATGTGCTCGTCCCCAAGAAAGCTCTGTCCGAGATCCTGAAGATGGACGGCGAGGACGGAAAGCTCGAGATCCGCCACTCCGAGAACCATCTGCTCTTCTCGGTCGGGAACCGGCAATTGATCGCGCGGCTCCTCGACGTGAACTTCCCCGACTACGAAAAGATCCTCTCCAAGGAGAACGACCGGATCGCCCGCGTGCCGCGGGCCGCTTTCCAGGGAGCGATCCGACGTGTCGCGCTCTTCTCCTCTGAACGCTCGCGCGGGATCAAGCTTTCGCTCGACAAGAATCTCCTGACGGTCGCCTCCGCGAGCCAGGAGCTCGGCGAGGGAACCGAGACACTCGACACGGACTACACGGGCGAGCCGCTCTCGATCGGGTTGAACGCCCAGTACCTGCTCGATTTTCTCGAAGAGGCGGAAACGGAAACGGTCCGACTGGAGCTGAAGGACGAGAACACGCAGTGCGTGTGCCGCCCCGAGGGCTCCATCGAATCGATTTCGCGGTACCTCTACGTCGTCATGCCGATGCGGCTGTAAAGGGACCAACAGGGACGCTTTGCGCTTCGTTCAGATCACTCCTCACAGCTTCCGCAACCTCTCACCGGAGCCCGTTTTTCTCGGTTCCGGCCTTCACGTGGTCGCGGGAGAAAATGGCCAGGGCAAGACCAATTTGCTCGAGGCGGCGGCCCTCGTGTGCGGCCAGCGCTCGTTCCGACGGGCGCTGCCGGCCGCGTGCGCCCCGGACGGCGAGGCCTTCTCGGTCTCGGCGGAGATCGTGGGCGTGGCGCCCGAGCGGGTCCGCGTCGAGTGGGCGCGCGGCGGCCGGAGGCGCTTCTTCCGTGGCGAGAAAGCGGCGAGCTTCCGGGAGGTCTCCGAGATGGCGCCGGCCGTGTTCCTGGCCCCCGAGCACCGGGAGATCGTCTGCGGCTCCCCCGACGCCCGGCGCCGGTTCCTCGACCGATTGGTTCTCTCCTGCCGCCCCGCGGCGGGAGAAGACCTGGCACGGTACGCCCGGGCACTCACCGAGAGAAACGCGCTCCTCTCCCGCGCGGCTCCTTCCGCGCCCGTCGGGTCCGAAGAGTTCGAGGCCTGGACCGAAGAGCTGGCCGTCTCGGGGGCCGCTGTCCGCCGCCACCGCGTCGAAGCGCTCGCCGAGTGGCGGCGCTTCTTCGAGGACCTCGCGCGGGACGCCGGGCCGGAATACGCATCGATCCGGGCCGATTACCCGGCCGGGGACGAGACCGTGGATACGCTGCGCGCCGCCTGCAACCGGATGCTGCCGTCGGAGAGACGACGGGGTCACTCGCTCTGCGGTCCCCACCGGGACGAGCTCGTCTGGACCCGATCCGGGCGCGCCTTTCCGAGCGAGGCGTCTTCGGGCGAGGCGCACCGGACGGCCGCGCTCGCCAAGCTCGCGGAGTGGCACGCCGTCGCGCGTGCGCGGGGGGAGAGGCCCGTGTTCGCGGCCGACGATTTCGACGCCGGACTCTCTCGCGCCTCCGTCGAGGGCTTCCTCGAGGCGCTTCCGCAGGCCGATCAGACGATCCTGACCACCGCCTCGGAGCCGGGCCGCTGGAAGGGGCGCGCCGCCGTCCTGCACCTGCGCGCCGGCCGAGTGCTCCGACCCGCGGCGGCGGCCGCGGCGGGAGCCTGAGGCTCCGATGAGCACCGCCTACACCACCGACTCGATCAAGCTCCTGAAGGGCCTGGAGGCCGTCCGCAAGCGGCCCGGGATGTACATCGGCGACACCGACGACATCTCGGGGCTCCACCACATGGTCTTCGAGCTCGTGGACAATTCGATCGACGAAGCCCAGGTGGGCTTCTCCGACCGGGTCACGGTCACGATCCACGCCGACAACTCGGTCACCGTGGAAGACAACGGGCGCGGCATTCCGGTCGGAATGCACAAGGAGCACAAGCGCGAAACGCTCGAGATCATCCTGACCGACCTCCACTCGGGCGGGAAGTTCGACGACAACTCCTACAAGGTCTCGGGAGGCCTGCACGGCGTCGGCGTCTCGGTCGTCAACGCCCTGTCGCGCCGTCTCGAGGTCGAGGTGCGCCGGGACGGGAAGGTCTGGCAGCAGTCGTATGAGAAGGGGCGGCCCGCGGCTCCCATCAAGGCGGTCGGAACGGCCAAGAAGAGCGGAACGAAGATCACCTTCTGGCCCGATCCGGAGATTTTCTCGGTCACCGAATTCCACTTCGACAGCCTCTCGCAGCGCCTGCGCGAGCTGTCGTTCCTGAATCCCGGCGTCACGATCTCGATCCGCGACGAGCGCACCGAGAAGAAGCACGACTTCGCCTACGAAGGCGGAATCCGCTCCTTCGTCGAGCACCTGAACAAGGCGAAGCAGCCGATCCACGACAAGGTCATCTACTTTCAGGACATCCGGGGCGGGACGAACGATCCCCGGCGCGACGCCGACAAGGAGCGCGTCGAGGTGGCCCTCCAGTGGAACGAAGGGTATGCCGAGACGATCTTCACGTTCACGAACACGATCAACAACCGCGACGGCGGAACGCACCTGGAGGGATTCAAGACGGCGCTGACGCGCGCGATCCAGAAATACGCGGACGCCAACGCCCTGACCAAGGCCTTGAAGGAGACGACGCTCTCCGGAGACGACTGCCGGGAGGGGCTCACGGCGGTCGTGTCGGTGAAGGTCCGCGATCCCAAGTTCTCCTCCCAGACGAAAGACAAACTCGTCTCATCGGAGGTCAAGACCTGGGTCCAGCAGGTCGTCTACGAAAAGCTCGGCTCCTACCTCGAGGAGAACCCCCGTGTCGGACGGCGGATCGTCGAGAAGATCGTCGAGTCCGCCCGCGCGCGGGAGGCAGCGCGGAAGGCGCGCGAGCTCGTGCGGCGCAAGGGCGCCCTCGACTCGGGATCGTTGCCCGGCAAGCTCGCCGACTGCCAGGAGAAAAACCCCGCGTTTTCGGAGATCTTCATCGTCGAGGGCGACTCGGCCGGCGGCTCGGCCAAACAGGGGCGCGACCGGCGATCCCAGGCGATCCTGCCGCTGCGCGGCAAGATCCTAAACGTCGAGAAGGCGCGCCTCGACAAGATGCTCGGCTTCGCCGAGATCCGCGCGTTGATCACCGCGCTCGGAACCGGCATCGGGGAAGACTTCGACGCCGAGAAAGCCCGATACCACAAGATCGTCATCATGACGGACGCCGATGTGGACGGCTCGCACATCCGGACGCTTCTTCTGACTTTCTTCTTCCGGCACATGTCCGCGCTGATCGACAAGGGTTATCTCTACATCGCGCAGCCGCCGCTCTTCAAAGTCGCGGAGGGGAAGAAGGAGACGTACCTGAAGGACGAGAAGGCGATGTCGAAATTCCTTCTCGGACGGATCGGCGACGATCGGTCCCTCTCCTCGGAGATGTCCGATGCCTCGGTCTCGGGGGCGAAGCTCGTCGCGTTGCTCGAGCGGATGGAGGAGTATCGCGACCACGTCGCGAAGCTCGGCCTGCGCGGCGTGCCGGAAGGGGTCGTGCGCGCCCTGCTCGACCGCGGCATCACGGGGAAGGCGGACTTCTCCGAGAAGAAGAAGCTCGAAGACCTCGCCCGGGCCGTGCGCGCTTTCGACGTGGAGAAGGCGACCGTCGCGGAAGACGAGGAGCACTCCGGCTGGGCGCTCGAGGTCGAGCGCCGGGTCAACGGCGTGCCGCGCAAGGTCCGCATCGACGCCGACTTCATCGGCAGCTACGAGTTCAAGCGCATCCGGGAGACCGCGAAGGCGATCGGCGCGTTCTTGGACGGCCCTTACGTCGTCGCGAAGAACGGCGAGAAACAGACGCTCGCCACGCTCGGCGCGGTCGTGGACGCGATCTACGAGTCGGCCAAGAGGGGCCTGACCGTGTCGCGCTACAAGGGCCTGGGAGAGATGAACCCCGAGGAGCTCTGGGACACGACGATGAGCCCGGAGAAGAGGCGACTCCTGCACGTCAAGGTCGAGGACGCCGTCGAGGCCGACGAGCTCTTCTCGATCCTGATGGGAGACGCCGTCGAGCCGCGCCGGCAGTTCATCGAGGAAAACGCCTTGAACGTGAGGAATCTCGATATTTGACGTTGCGTCGGCGCGGGGCTTCTCTCCGCCCGTCGGCGGCCGCGAGGGCCGCCCCGATCCCGCGGGAATGAAATGACCACCAACCTTCTCACCCCCGAAGAAAAAGTCCCGATCACGATCGAGGACGAGGTCCAGCGCTCGTACCTCGACTACGCCATGTCGGTGATCATCGGGCGCGCCCTCCCCGACGTCCGGGACGGCTTGAAGCCCGTGCACCGCCGCTCCCTTTTCGCGATGTGGGAGCAGGGCAACCTCCACAACAAGCCGTACAAGAAGTCGGCGCGTATCGTCGGCGACGTCCTCGGAAAGTATCACCCGCACAACCCGGACGCCGTGTACGACACGATCGTCCGCATGGCCCAGGACTTCTCGATGCGCTATCAGCTCGTCGACGGGCAGGGCAACTTCGGGTCGGTCGACGGCGACAACGCCGCGGCCATGCGCTACACCGAGATCCGACTGACCCGCCTCGCCGAGGAGATGATCGGCGACGACATCGAGAAAGAGACGGTCGACTGGAACCCGAACTACGACGGCTCGCTCCAGGAGCCCTCCGTCCTTCCGTGCAAGTTCCCGAATCTCCTCGTCAACGGCAGCTCCGGGATCGCGGTCGGCATGGCCACGAACATCCCGCCGCACAACCTGGCCGAGGTCATCGACGCGACGGTCGAGATGATTCGCCACCCGGACGCGACACTCGGGCAGCTCATGAAGAAGCTCCCGGGCCCCGACTTCCCCACCGCCGGCTTCATCCACGGCGCCGAGGGGATCAAGGACGCTTACAAGACGGGGCGCGGCGCGATCCAGGTGCGGGCGCGCGCGGCCGTGGAAAAAGCGGCCCGGGGCGAACGGGAATCGATCATCATCACGGAGATCCCGTACCAGGTCAACAAGGCGAAGCTGATCGAGCGAATCGCCGAGCTCGTCAACGAAAAGAAGATCGACGGCGTCTCGGACCTGCGCGACGAGTCGAGCCGCGAAGGCATGCGGGTCGTCGTCGAGTTGAAGCGCGGCGAGAACGCGCAGGTCATCCTGAACAAGCTCTTCGCGCTGACGCCGATGCAGTCCTCGTTCGGGATCATTTTCCTCGCGATCGTCGACAACCAGCCGCGCGTCCTCCCGCTGACGGAGCTGCTGCGCCACTTCATCGACCACCGCAAGACGGTCGTCGTCCGCCGGACGCAATTCGACCTGAAGAAGGCGCAGGAGCGGGCGCACCTGTTGCGGGGCCTGGCGCTCGCGCTCGCGAACCTCGACGCCGTCATCAAGATCATCCGCGCGTCGAAGGACCCGAAGGAAGCGAAGGAACGCCTCGTCAAGGAGGTCTCGATCATCCGAAGCGCCCTCGAGAAGTTCGTCGGGGGCTCAATGGCCGTCGCGGGTGAGAAGGGGAAACCGGGCGACGTCCTGCGCTTGGACGAAGTGCAGGCGCAGGCGATCCTCGACATGCGCCTGCAGCGGCTGACGGGGCTCGAGCGCGAAAAGATCGTCGCCGAGTTCCGCGAGGTCCTCGCCCTGATCGCGAAACTCCAGGAGATCCTGGGCTCCGAGAAGCTCCTGCTCGACATCATCGTTTCGGAGCTCCAGGAGATCAAGAAGCAGTACGGCGACGAGAGGCGGACCCAGATCGTGGCCGAGGCCTCCGAGATCGACATCGAAGACCTGATCGTCGAGGAGGACATGGTGATCACCGTGTCCCGGGGCGGCTACATCAAGCGCTCTCCCCTCTCGCTCTATCGGGCCCAGCGGCGCGGCGGGAAGGGGCGGATCGGCGCGACCACGAAGGAAGAGGACGTCGTCGAGCACCTGTTCGTGGCCTCGACGCACGCGTACATCCTCGCCTTCACCTCGACCGGCCGCATGCACTGGATCAAGGTCTACGACCTGCCGCAGCTCGGCCCGGCGACGCGCGGCAAGGCGATCGTGAACCTTTTGAACTTGACGGGAAGCGAGCGGATCGTCGCCATGGAGGCGACGAAGGACTTCCCGGAAGATCGCTACCTCGTCTTCGCCACCAAGAACGGCCTCGTCAAGAAGACCGCGCTCTCGGCGTATGCGAACGTCCGTTCGGGAGGCATCATCGCGATCAACCTCGAGGAGGGGGACGAGCTCCTGTCGGTGCGGATCACGCACGGCGAGCGGCAGATCTTCATCGGCACGCGGCAGGGCCAGGGGATCCGCTTCTCGGAGAAGGACGTGCGCCCGATGGGCCGCGACACGACGGGCGTCATCGGCGCGACCTTGAAAAAAGAGAACGACGAAGTCGTCGAGATGGACGTGGTCGAGGAGAACGGCCACCTCCTTTCGGTCACGGAGAAGGGTTACGGGAAGCGCTCGGAGGTCTCCGAGTACCGTTTCCAGGGGCGCGGCGGCTCGGGCGTCATCAACATCAAGGTGACCGAGAAGAACGGGCCGGTCGTCGGCATCAAGTCGGTCACGGACGCCGACCAGCTCCTCCTGATCACACAGAGCGGGATGCTGATCCGCATCAAGGTCAAGGACATTCGCGAGACGGGGCGCGCCGTCCAGGGCGTGCGTCTGATCGACCTCGACGAAGGAGACCGCGTGGTCGCAGTGGCCAAGCTCGCCGAGACCGACGAAAGCGAAGAAGAGACGCAGGCCGCGTTGCCGACGGCGCCGGCGCCCGCTCCGACGCCGCGCGCCGGAAAGACCCGCGAAAAAGGGGGAGCGCCCTTCCTCGAGGACGACGAGGAGGACGAGGAAGAGTAGGCCGGGTTCGGCCGGGGAACCTCGCGGACGAAGGCCCCCTTTCCGGGGACGGCCGCCGAACTCTCCACCGTCCGACGCGTAGGAGTCTCGGATGAGACGCGACGCGCGCGGAGTGATCCTCCTGGCGGCGGCGACGCTCGTTCCGGGAGGCGCCGGCGAGGCCGCGATCGCCGAAACGCCCTCCCCCGACTCGGCGGTCTTCCGGTTCGACCTCTCCCACACCGGCGTCGCTCCGGGCCCCGCCGGACCGGCGCTCGCCGGGCTGCGATGGAAGTTCGACGCGAACGGTCCAGTCCGCGGCTCCCCCGTCGTCTCCTCCGGTCTCGTTCTCTTCGGAAGCGGCGACGGAAACCTCTACGCGCTCGACGCCTCGAGCGGCCGCGAGCGGTGGCGCGCCGGTTTGGGCGGCGGCGCCGTGTCGTCGACTCCCGCCGTGGGAGGCGGCCTCGCCGTCGCGACCGCGCGCGACCGCGTCGTGGCCGCGGTCGATCTCCAGTCGGGGCGCCCGCGCTGGCGGTTCGAGTCGGGTCCGGAGATGCCCTTCGAGTGGGAGTGGGACTTCTGGCTGTCGTCTCCGGCGATCGCCGGAAAGACCGTGTTCGTCGGAGCGGGGGACGGCAACCTTTACGCGCTCGAGCTTTCGACCGGCCGCAAGATCTGGCAGGTTCCGACCGGCGGTCGCGTGCGTTCTTCCCCGGCGGTCGCCGACGGCGTCGTGTACTTCGGAAGCATGGACGGGAAGGTCTATGCCGTCGACGCCGCGACCGGCCGCGCCGTCTGGACGTTCGAGACGGAGGGTGTGTCGATCGATCAGAAGGCGGCCGGCTTCGACCGCAGGTCGATCGTCTCCTCCCCTTCCGTTTCCGGCGATCTTCTCTTCGTCGGCTCGCGGGACGCGCATCTCTACGCCGTGGACCGTAAGACCGGGCGGCTGCGCTGGCGCTTCGGCCACAAGATCGACTCCATGGAAGGCACGCCCGAGTTCAGCTGGGTCTTGGGCTCCCCCGCCGTTTCCGGCGGTTTCGTCTACACCGGCAGCTCCGACGGGCGCTTCTTCGACGCCGTCCGGGCCGAGTCGGGCGAGGAGACCTGGCGATTCCGTACACCCGGTAACGTCCTTTCCTCGGGAGCGCTCTCGGACGGGCAGGTTTTCTTCGGGTGCGAGGAAGGCCACGTCTTCGCGCTCGACGCTCGGAGCGGAGCGGAGCGCTGGCGTTTCCGCACGGGGGGCGCCGTGATCTCGTCGCCCGCGGTTGCCGGCGGCGTCGTCTACTTCGGAAGCGACGACGGCCGCTTCTACGCGGTGCAGACGGGGCCCGAGCCGAAAGCGCCGCGTTCGCGCCGCGCGGTGTACTGGAAGGACGTCGGCGAGAAGCGCTGGTTCGAGGGGAACGTCGCCGTCAAGGATCATTTCGCCTCGGAGGGCTACACCGTCCTGGACGAGGCCGGGCTCGCGCGCTTCCTCTCGGAGCTGCCGGAGGCGCCCCGGTCGGTGGTCGTCGCCGCGGGCGACACGCTCCCGTCCGATACCGTTTCCGGCTCCCGGCCCGAGGAGACGCCGCTGCGGAAGTACCTCGCGGCCGGCGGACGGCTCATCTGGCTCGGGCTCCCCCTCGACGCGATCGAGCGCGACCCGAAGACCGGCCAGGCAATTCGGTTCGACCCGTCGCGGACGACGCGGCTCCTCGAGGTCGATCACACGGTCGGACGGCCGGACTGGATGGGCGGTCGGGCCACTCCAGAGGGGCGCCGCTGGGGCATGCCCGACTGGTATCTGGGCGGGTTCGCAGTGCCACGGGGCGACGTCACGACCGTCCTCGGCACGGACGAGTTCGGCCTCGCGAGCGCCTGGGTCAAGAGCTTCGGTGGCCCGCCCGGCTCCGGATTCGTTCGCCTCTGGGGACGCAAGGAACCGATTCGGGACCTCGCCTGGGTGCAGGCGGTTGCCGAGCACGCGGAGTAGGAATCGGTTCATCGGACGATCGGACCATCTGCTCATCCTCCTCCCCGACCGCCGACGATTTCTTTTTGACGATCGGATGATCCGATCTCCCGATCTCCCGATTCCAGCTCCCCCTCGTCATACAATCCGCCCTCCATGCGTCTTTTTCTCGACAGCGCGAGTCCGGAGGACGCCCGCCGGGCGCGGGATTGGGGACTCCTGGACGGCATCTGGCTGACGGCGGCCGCGGCCGAGGCAGCCGGCCTCGAGTATCGCCGCGCGATCCGGGAGCTCTCCGCGGCCACGGATGGGCCGGTCTGCGCGGAGCTCTCCCCGGCGGACGCCAAGGGGATGTACAAGGAGGCGCGCGAGCTCGCCAAGCTGGGCAAGGACGTCGTCATCCAGCTCCCAATCGGTCCCGAGGGGATGCGTGTCGCGCGCCTGCTCGCGCAGGATCAAATCGCTGTCTGCGCGGCGGGATGCTACTCGGCGGCTCAGGCGCTGATCGCGGCCAAGTCGAGCGTCGCCTATGTGGCGCCGGCCGTCGGTCCGCTCGATGAAGTCGGGTCGATCGGGATGGATCTCGTCGAGCAGGTGATCCGCATCTACGACAACTACGGCTTTCAGACCCAGATCGTCGTAGCGCAGCTGCGTAATCCCGTGCACGTGCTCGACGCCGCGGTCATGGGGGCCGACGTCGCCACGGTCCCGCCGGAGGTCTTGCAGCAGCTCTTTCGGCATCCGTTGTCCGAACGTCTGGGGGCGGGTCCGGAATCGTGAGAATCTCCTCGGACCGCCTGCTCTACCTCTCTCGCGTGATCACGCGCAAGCTGAAGGAGAGCCACAACCTGATCCAGCGGGCCGACGACGAGACCGTGCGCCGCGCCGTGATGCGCGTCCTGACCGACAGCTACCAGGAGCTCGATGCGATCGAAGAGAAGGTCGCCGCAGCTCTGTCCAAGAGGAAGGGAGTGGCTCCTCGCGACCAGGAATATCTGTTCAACCAGAGGCTGGAAGAGGAGCTCCGCAAGCACGGAGCTTGACCAAACGAGTCGTCCAGTTTCCTGACCACAAACACAAGTTCCAAAGACACTTACAGATTTTCTACAGTAGTTTCGGCTCTACGGACGCCTTAGAACATAAGGCGCGCTCCGCTTGACTTGTCTCAATGGGTCGATACAATTGGCGCTTCGATGAGCCAATTGGACTTGGCAGCCTCGGACCTGGACCGCTCCGGCCGATCCCCGCTCACCGAGCAGCTGGTGGCCGCGATCGAAGCTCGGATCGCCGCCGGGCGGCTTCGTTCCGGCGATCGCCTTCCGACCACGCGTGAGCTCGCAGCGTCGCTCGGGTTGAACCGCGGCACGATTCAGACCGCCTATCGGCGCCTTTCGGACCGCGGGCTCGTCGAAGGGCGCGTCGGAAGCGGGACCGTCGTTCGCGCGGGAACGCCGTCGGCGCCGGAGCTGTCGATCGCTTCGCTCCTCTCGCGGCGCGTGCGGGGCATCGGCGAGGACGCGGCCCTGCCGATCGCGCAGCCCCCGATCGCGGACTTCTCGCGCCTGACGCCGGACGAGCGCTTCTTCCCGCTCGAAGAGTTCACACGCACGCTCACGGCGGTGTGGAGCGGCCGGCGCGATCTCTGGCAGTACGCTCCTCCGCTGGGGCTCCCGGAGCTGCGCGAGGAGATCGCGCGCCGGCTGGCCGACCATGGTGTGGAGCGGACGGCGGGAGAAATCCTCGTCACGAGCGGGGCCCAGCAGGGGCTCGACCTGCTGCTGCGGACGTTCACGGATCCCGGGGACGCCGTGGCGGTCGAGTCGCCGACCTATTCGGGCGCGCTCGCACTCGCGCGTTTCGCCGGGGTCGAGATCGTCCCGCTGCCGATGGGGGGCGATGGCCCGGATCCGACGCCGCTCCTCGGCCGGCGCGTCAAGCTCGTCTACGTGATGCCCGAAAGGCAGAACCCGACGGGCATCACGACTCCCGACGACCGCCGGGAGGAGATCCTCGAGGCCGCCGCGGCGGCCGGCGCGCTGGTCGTCGAGGACGGCTACGAGGAGCCGGAGAAGGGGGGCCGGCCGCTCGCCGCGCGAAGGCCGAACCGCACCGTCTGGCTCGGGACCTTGTCGAAGGACCTCGTTCCCGGGTTCCGGATCGGGTGGCTGGCGGGGCCCGCCGAGCTGATCGAACGAGTCGCGCGGGTCAAACGCACGGCCGACTTCCAGACTCCGCTCCCGCTGCAGGCCGCGGTCGCGCACTTCCTCCGGGAAGGATCGGATCGAAAAGCGCGCCGAAGCCGGGCTTTCGAGGTCGAGGCGCGGCGACTGACGGCGGTCCGGGCCCTGAAGACGCACCTGCCCGGCGTGACGTGGTGGGGAGGGGAGATGGGGAGCCCTCTCTTCTGGCTTCGCCTGCCCGCGGGCGTCTCCGGCCGGCGTGTCGCCGAGGCGGCGGCCGCGCGCGGCGTCGGCGTTGCCCCGGGCGCCGATTTCGATCCAGCGGGGGGCGATCCGCCCAACCTGAGAGTCTCGGTCTCCCGGGTCGAAAAGAGGGACGTCGAGCGGGGGATCTCGGTGCTCGGAGAGGTCCTGCGATCGGTCGCCGCGAGCGGGGGAGTCCTTTCCGTGCCGGTGGTTTGAGAGGAACCGGAACATCGGATGATCGGAACATCGGCTCATCGGCGATCGACCGATGATCCGAGTTCAACAGGGAGAACAGCGATGGAAAACAAAGAAACCTTCAGAGTGAAAGTTGGTCTTGCCGAGATGCTCAAGGGCGGCGTGATCATGGACGTCGTCAACGCCGATCAGGCCCGGATCGCCGAACAAGCCGGCGCCGCGGCGGTCATGGCGCTCGAGCGCGTTCCCGCCGACATCCGGCGCGACGGGGGTGTCGCACGCATGTCGCCGGTCTCGAAGATCCGCGAGATCCAGCAGGCCGTCTCGATCCCGGTGATGGCGAAGTGCCGCATCGGACACACGGCGGAGGCGAGGATCCTCGAAGCGCTCGAGGTGGATTTCATCGACGAGTCGGAGGTTCTGACGCCTGCCGACGAGGAGAACCACGTCTACAAGCACGACTTTCAGGTCCCGTTCGTCTGCGGGTGCCGCAACCTCGGAGAGGCGCTGCGGCGCATCGGCGAGGGCGCGGCGATGATCCGGACCAAAGGGGAGGCGGGCACGGGAGACGTCGTGCATGCGGTCAAGCACCTCCGCGAGGTTTACCGCGACATCCGGAACTTGACGCTCCTCTCCCGCGACGAGCGGATGCACGAGGCCAAGCGCCTCCAGGCGCCCTACGAGCTCGTCGTCCAGGTGGCCGAGACGGGGAAGCTTCCCGTCCCGAACTTCGCGGCGGGCGGGATCGCGACTCCCGCCGACGCGGCTCTCTGCATGTCGCTCGGAGCCGAGGCCGTCTTCGTCGGCTCCGGCATCTTCAAGTCGGAAGATCCCGAGCGCCGGGCCCGCGCCATCGTCAAGGCGACGACGCACTGGAGGGACGCGAAGGCTCTGGTCGAGGCGGAGGAGTCGCTCGGCTCCGGCATGAAGGGAATCGAGGCCGCGAGCCTCGCGCCGGAGGCGCAGCTCCAGACGCGGGGATGGTGAGAAGAGATTGGTGATTGGAGATTGAAGATTGGCGATTCGGGGAACAAGAGCTCGTGAGGCGTAGAGGCGATTGAGAAATCCGCAATCATCAATCGCCAATCGTCAATCACCAATCGCTGTTCTCGCCCTTCAAGGCGACTTCGAGGCTCACGGCAAGAAGCTCGCCTCGATGGGAATCCCGTCCTTCGAGGCGAAGCGGCCTGCGGATCTCGAGAAGGCGGCCGGCCTGGTTCTTCCGGGAGGGGAGTCGACGACTCTCTGGAAGTTCTTCGAGATGGAGCCGTGGGAAAGCGCGCTCGTGCGG
>JBKPSZ010000101.1:0-10505 GCA_046735265.1 Acidobacteriota bacterium
GACCGCGGCCGCCCCCGAACCCTCGGAACCGGTGCGCCCGGACAGCCGGCCGCCCGAGCGGATCGAGCTCGCCTCGCCCGAGGTCGTCGTGCCGTTCGAATCGGTGAAGGGGCGGCCCGTCGTGTCGGTCCGGATCGGCGAAAAGGGACCGTTCCCGTTCGTCCTCGACACGGGCGCCGGCGGCACCGTCATCGAGGCGGATCTCGCGGGGGAGCTCGGGCTTGCCGTTCTGGGGGACGCCCGGATCGGAGATCCGATTCATCCGCACGCGGTCGCGGCCAAACAGGTGCAGATCGAAAGCCTGTCCCTCGGCGGCGCCCGTTTCTCGAGGTTCGCCGCCACGGCGATGGAGAACTCCGGGTTCTCGCAGCACCTGGGCGCCCGAGGGGTGCTCGGGATGCCGGTCTTCGCCGAACTGCTTCTCACGCTCGACTACGGGAAGAGCGAGGTCCGCATCGCTCGCGGAGACCTGCCGTCGGCCGACGGGAAAGAGGTCCTCGCCTACGCGCAGGGGGCCCACGGCACGATTCGGGTGCCGATCACGGTCGGGACGGTCGGGCTCGACGCGGATCTCGACTCCGGCTCTCCGGCCGGGCTGAGCCTGCCGGAGGAATACATGGAGAAGCTGCCGCTCGAGGCAAAGCCGGTCGAGATCGGCCGCGCCCGCACGATCAACTCCGAGTTCGTGATCCGCGGCGCGACGCTCCGGGGAGCGCTCGCGATCGGAAGCTTTCGCCTCGAGAATCCGACGCTGCGCTTTCACGCGCTCCCTCCGAACCTCGGCGGCGAGCTGCTCCGCCGATTCGCCCTGACGATCGATCAGAGAAACCGGCGGATCCGGTTTCACGAGACGGATGCCTCCGCCCGGGCGGTCGATTCGGGCCCGCCGCCGGCGGCTCCCTCGACGCGAAGCTAGTCTCGGCGCGAGCCTCCCGTTGCGAAAGGCGCTCTTGCGATAATCGCCGCGCGATCGAAGAGGAGGACGAGCGATGCGAGAGGTCTCAGGGACGGCGGCGCTCCAGAGATGCCTCGGAATCCTGGCCGTCGCTCTGGCGGCGCCGCACGCGGCCGCCGCTCAAGCGGCCCCGGCGACGCCCGAGCCTTTCGTTCGCGTGGAGGCGGCGATTGCGGCGGCGATGTCGGCCGACAACATCCCGGGTCTTTCGATCGCGGTGGTTCTGGATGGAAAGCTCCAGTGGTCGCGCGGGTATGGCTTCGCCGATCTGGAGAACTTCGTCCCCTTCCGTCCCGACACTGTCTGGCGCCTCGCCTCGGTCTCCAAACCGCTGACCGCCGTCGCGGCCATGCAGCTCGCCGAGAAGGGGCGGCTCGACCTGGAGGCGCCGATCGAGAAGTCCTGTCCCGCCTTCCCGAAGAAGGCCCAGCCGATCACGACGAGACAGCTGCTCGGCCACCTCTCGGGGATCCGGCACTACGCGAAAGGGGAGAACTTCAACAGCACGCGACACTACGAAAGCATCGCCCAATCCCTCGAAGCCTTCGCCGACGACCCGCTCCTCCAAGAGCCCGGAACGAAGAACACCTACTCGACTTACGGCTACGTCGTCCTCGGCTGCGTGGTCGAGGGGGCGTCGGGGGAACGCTTCGCCGAGTATCTCCGGAAGAACGTGACGGGCCCGGCGGGCATGGATCGGACGCGAACCGACGACCTCTACGACATCGTCCCGAATCGCGCGCGCGGCTACGCCCGGCTCCCCGACGGCAAGCTCCGCAACGCCGACCTCGCCGACACGAGCAACAAGATCCCGGGCGGCGGGCTCGTCTCGACCGCAGAGGATCTCGGCCGATTCGCGGTCGCGCTCTTCGACGGAAAGATCTTGAAGCCCGAGACCTTCGCCGCCATGCAGGTCCCGATGAAGACGAGCGATGGCCGGGACTCCTTCTATTTCGGGTGGTCGATCGACGAGTACCGCGGGGACAAGCTCCTGACCCACAGCGGCTCGCAGCAGGGGACGCGGACGTATTTCCTGATGGTGCCGCGACGCCGTTTCGCGATCGCGATCCTGACGAATACCGAGGACGCGGGGCTGAAGGAGCTGTCGAGAAAGGCTCTGGAGATTCTGCTTCCCTAAAGAGCCGCGAGGACGGTGGATTTCCGTCTCACTCCTCCTCGACCTTCCCTTTCGCCTCCTGCCAGGCGCGCGTGACGGCATCGGCGAGGAAGTAGTCGCGGAAGGCGCGGTTCCTCGCGTAGGAGTCGCCGGCGAACGACTTCTGGAAGGTCTCGACGTTCACGCGCTTCTGGGTCTCTTCGAGGGTCGCTCCCGAGGCGACGGCCTGACCGACCTGACCGCGGATTGCCTCGAGGACGTCGCGAACCTTCTTCGCGTACTCCCAGTCGCGCATGACGGGACCGTGCCCCGGCACGATCGCCGCGGCGTCGAGCGCCGTCAGTTTCTGGAGGGTTTGGACCCAGTCGGCGGGATGGCTGCCATAACCGTACGGCGTCGGCGCCACGAGGAGGTCTCCCGCCGCGACGACGCGAGCGTCGGGGACGTAGACGACCGTATCGCCGGCCGTGTTTCCCTCGCCGAGAAAGAGGAGGCGCACCTCGCGACGGCCGAGGTGAAGAGTGAGGCTCCGATCGAACGTCAGCGCCGGCGCCACGACCTTCTCCCCCGAGAGCTCGGCCATCTCGAGCTTCACGTCGGAGGCCATGTTCGCGAGGTACTTCTTCGAATCCTCGGGGATGGGCGTTCCGTCGCCGCGCGTCCCCTTCGCGAGCCGCGCCTCGATCTGTTCGACGTAGCCCTGCCCTTTCTTCTCGACGTCTCGGAGGTACGAGACCTGCTTCTCGAGCATCTTGCGGCGGGTGAAATCCGTGGAGACGAAGAGCGCCTGCGGGTACGCCGCGGCGAACTCGCCATCGCCGACGACGTGGTCGAGGTGCCAGTGGGTGTGGACGACGTAACGGACCGGCTTGTCGGTTCTCTTTCGGATGTCGGCGATCATGCGTCGCGCGAGAGTCGGAAAGCGTCCCGAGTCCACGACGAGAACACCGTCGTCACCGACGACCGCGGTGACGTTGCCCGACGGAATCGGTCCGCTCGTCTCCGGGTTGACGAAGGCGAAGATCCCCGGCCCGAGGTCCTCGATCCGGTAGGCGCGCTCGCTCGGGAACTCCGCGTCCGGCCGAGCCGCGCCGAGCGCGCCGACCGCGCCGGCCAGAATCGAAGCCTCGAGAAGCCTTCGCATCCGCATGGATCCCTCCCTCACAGTCCGCACTTCGTACCGAGGTCGGCGCATCCTGTCGCAATCCGGGTTGAATCCGCGCAGGATCGTGATAGTCGGAGCGGTACGGGGGGCATAGGGTCGGAGCGGAGGGACGCGGGATGACGCATCGACCGGCGGCGGGTCTCCGCCGCCTCCTCGGGATTGCGGCGGCGATGCGGTGGCTCTGCCTCGAAGCGACCGCGGCCGCGCAGGAGACCTGGCTCCTCGAAGGGCTCTCCGGAGTTCCCGTCACGGCGCTCGCCGCGGGCGTCTCGGAACCCGACGTCCTCTACGCCGTCAGCGACTCGGGCCGGGTCTTCCGCTCGCCCAACTCGGGTGAGAGCTGGGTCGAGGCTTCGGCCGGACTGCCCGCGGGGCCGATCCGAGCGCTCGCCGTAAATCCGGGCGACGCTCGAATTCTGTTCGCGGGCACCGACGCCGGGGTTTTCCGAAGCGGCGACGGCGGCGCCTCCTGGGTCTTGTCGAGCGCCGGCATGTCGGGTGGCGCCGTCCATGCGCTCGCCGTCGATCCGGGAAACCCCGCCGTGGTCTGGGCGTCGGCGGACGAGCCCGGGCCGCTTCACGTGTACCGGACGGAGGACGGCGGCGCGCTCTGGCAGAGCACGATCATCCACGGTCCGGGATTCGGCACGCCGAGCGACTTCGGCTTCGTCCGGAGTCTCGTGGTCCGACCCGGCACTTCCCGCATCTACGCCGGCTGGCACGAGATCGTGTTCTGGAGCGACGACGGTGGAGGGATCTGGAACAAGTTTCCCGACGTCAACTTCGAAGTGATGGTCGTGCGGCTCGATCCCTTCGACCCGGCCCTCGTCTACGCCGGGACGATGGGACGCGGCGTCGCGCGAAGCGTCGACACCGCTCCATGGACGTTCGGCGAAGGAATTGGGACCGCGACCGTCTCGGCGCTCGAGACGGACCCCGGCGAGCCCGGCCTACTCCACGCTGCGATTCGCGACGGCGGCGTCTTTCGCAGCCGGGACGGGGGTCAGACGTGGCTCGAGCTCGGAGCCATTCCCCTTCCGGCGTCCGCGCTCGTCGTCTCTTCCGGCGACGGCACGCTCCACGCGGGCACCTCGGGCGGCGTCTTTCGATGGGGCACGCCACCCGCCGCCGTCCCCCGCCCGATCATCATCCGGGCCCGGGCTCGTCCCCCGACGGTTCCGGTCGTCCCTCGCCCGTAAAGCCACTCAGGCGCCGGCTGTCGCCTTCTCCGCGATCTCCCAGAGGCGCGCGGCCGCACGGTCGTCGCTCGCCGAGGCCGACGGCCGCGCCTCGCGGAGCTTGTCGAAATAGCGCCCGGTGACGCCCGCGAGCGCCGGGTCCGAAGCGAGCCGCACGACCGGGCGCGCACCCTTCTTCGCGGAAGGAAGCACCGCGGAGAGCAGCCACCGGCCCGGCGCCGGCACGGCCCTCCAGATGCCGGTCGCGATCACGCCGGGATGCACGGCGTTGACCGCGATCGAAGGCTTCCGCCGCGAAAGCTCCCTCGTCCAGAGGATGAGCGCGAGCTTCGTGTTCGCGTAGGCGCGAAACGGCGCGAAGCCCTTTTCGAGCTCTGGGTCCGACCAGTCGAGGCGGCCCGAGCGGTGTGCCTCCGACGCGACGTTGACGACCCTCGGGGCGTCGCCCGCCTCGAGGAGCGGCATCCAGAGACGCGTCAGGAGAAACGGGGCGAGAAAGTTCGTCGCCCACGTCCGCTCGTGGCCGTCCGGCGTGAGCTCCCGCCGCCGCACGGCGACCCCCGCGTTGTGAACGAGCACGTCGAGGCGCGCGTGTCGGGAGGCGAAGCGCTCCGCGGCCTCGCGGATCGAGGAAAAGGAGCCGAGATCCATCGTCAGCAGCTCCGCGCGGCCGCCGTGCCGCCGGATCCGGTCGAGCGCCGGCGCGCCGCGCGACGAATCGCGCGCGACGATCGCGACGTGCGCGCCGAGCTTCGCCAGAGCGACCGCCGTCTCGAGCCCGATCCCGCCGGCGGCGCCCGTGACGCACACCGTGCGGCCGGAGAGAACGCCGTCGGGCGCGGTCATCGAGTCAGCGGCCGACCTCCCGGAGCCGATCCGGCCGGCGGATCAGGACGTAGAGAATCGCGCCGAGGAAGTGCGTCAGCAGGATCACGAGGATCCACACGACCTTGGAGCTCCCTTCGTTGGGCTCCTTCGTCGCGCAGTCCACGAGCGCCCAGATCCAGAAGACGGTGCCGGCGATCCCGAAGAGGATCGCCGCGCCGACGCATCCGAACGGAGCGAACGGGTGGATTCTCACGGCTGCCCGGAGCCTGCCTTCACGGATTTGACCGGGAACGTCGGGCGCTTCGGCGTCGAGGGCGGGTTCTTCTTGAGCTCCTCGAGCACGATCGCGATCGCGCGCTCGAGCTGTGGATCCCGCCCGGCGAGAACGTCGGCCGGCGTCTGCTCCACCTCGACGTCGGGCGCCACGCCCTCGTTTTCGACGGCCCAGCCTTTGTCCGGATCCCAGAACGCGATGTTGGGAGCCGTGACGTTGCCGCCGTCCATCAGATCCGGGAACCCGAGGATGCCGACGAGGCCCCCCCACGTGCGCTTGCCGACGAGCGGTCCGACCTGGAACTTCCGCCACATCCACGGGAGGAGGTCGCCGCCCGAGCCGGCGTTCTCATCGATGATCATGGCCTTCGGTCCCTGGACCGATCCCGACGGCGTCTTCATATCGTTGCCGTAGCGCATGACCCAGTAGGCGATCAGCTTCTTCTGGAGCGTGTCGATGTAGTAGTCGGCGACGGAGCCGCCGCCGTTGTACCGCTCGTCGAGGATCACGCCGTCCTTGTACGCCTGCGGATAGAAGTACCGCGTGAAGTACGTCCAGCCGAGGTCCGCGGTGTTCGGGACCCAGACGTAGGCGACGCGCCCGCCGGTCGCCGCGTCCACCTTGCGGATGTTCGACTCGACCCAGTCACGGTTGCGGAGCTGGAGCTCGCTCGCGATCGGAACGACCGAGATTGTCCGCGCTCCCTTGCCGTCGGGAGTCGGCCCGACCGTAATCTCGATCAACTTCCCCGACGTGTTCTCGAAGAAGCTGTAGAGATTCGCGGGCGGCTTGACGTCGCGGCCGCCGACCTTGAGCAGGTACTCGCCCGCTTTCACGTTGGCTCCCGGCTCCGTCAGCGGCGAACGCAGCTCCGGGTTCCAGTTCAGGCCTCCGTACACCTTCGCGAACCGGTAACGGCCGTTCTCGATGGCGTAGTCCGCGCCGAGGAGTCCGCCCGGAACCGTCGTGGTCTCGACGAAGGGGTCGCCGGGGTCGAGGATGAAGCTGTGCCCGACCGCGAGCTCCGACATCATCCACTGCAGGACGTGGTTCAGGTCGTTGCGCACGGCGAGGTGGGGAAGAAAGGCCGCGTACTTGTCGTGGATCGCCTTCCAGTCGAGGCCGTGCATGTGCGGGTCGTAGAAGTAATCCCGGTTGATGCGCCAGGCGTCCTCGTACATCTCGGCCCATTCCGCGCGCGGATCGATGCGGACCTCGATGGAGGCGGTCTTGAGCTTCCCTTCCCCGGCTTCCACCTTCTTCGCGGACGTGGACACGATCGCCCAGTCATCATGGGCGTGGTACAGGAGCTTCTTTCCGTCGGCGGAGATCTGGTAATCCTCGATGTCCGGGAGGAGCGGCTCCGACTTGCGCTCCTTCAGGTCGAAGCGCAGGAGCGCCGTCTTCTCGTCGGCGGTCCGCAGGTAGAAGATCTGTCCCTCCGGCCCGGCCTGGAGGTTCGAGAGCTGCGCCGCCGGAATCGGCAGGTCGAGGATCCGATAGGAAAGCCCGTCGAAGTCGATCTTGACCGGTTCGACAACCGGGGGCGCCTTCGGCTTTTCGTCCGACTTCGTATCGTTCTTCTTCGCCGCCTCTTCCTTCCCCTTCTTTTCCTCCTCGCCGACGCCCTTCTTCTCGTCCGACTTCGCTTCCGTCGCCGCCTTCTCCTCGTCGCTCTCCTTGGGAAGCGGGTTCGGGAGGTCCTTGCGCAGGACGGCGACATAGATCGCGTTCGCGATTCGATAGTCCTGGTTCTCGAGCGTGAACCAGTTGTTGGCCGGTCCCGCGTTCGTCGAAGCGAAGAAGAAGAGGTACTTGCCACTGCGGTCGAAAACCGGTTGGCTCGCGTCGGAAAGTCCGTCCGTCACAGCGAAAGACTTGCCCTGCTCGAGCGAGTAGACCGAGATCGTCTGCAGAAGCGCCTGGTTGTTGACGGCGTATGCGATCCATCGCGAGTCCGGAGACCACGCGGGGCGGAGCGTCTTGTAGGGACCGTAGTAGTAGTCGGCGGCGACCTTCTTCGAGACGCCCGTCGAGACGTCGAACCAGTAGAGCGCCCGCGCGTTGTCGAGGTAAGCGATTTTCTTGGAGTCGGGCGACCAGGAGGGCGACTCGTAGAATCCGGCGCCCGACAGCTTCCACTTCTTCGGCTCTCCTTTGCCGTCCTGCGCCGCGATGTGGAGCTGGTACTCGCCGGACTCGTCCGAGAAGTACGCGATCGACCGGCCGTCCGGCGACCAAATGGGCGAGCGCTCATGCACGCCGGGCGTGTTCGTCAGGTTGCGCACGTCCCCCTTCTCCGCGGGCACCGTGACGATCTCGCCGCGGAAGTCCATCGCCACTCGGACGCCGGTCGGCGAGATCGAGAACTCGCGGATGTACTTCCGTTCCTTCGTCTCCTTGACGAAGCGGGCGCGAGTCTCCGGCAGGTCCGCGGCCACGCCGATGACGAGTCGCTTGTCGGATCCGTTCGCAGGGTCGAAGACGTGGAGATATCCCGCCTGCTCGTAAGCGATCTTGCCTCCGCCCGCGGACGCGTGGAGGATCGGGAAATCGGCGTGGTTCGTCAGCCGTCGGATCGCCTTGGTCTTCGGCTCGTAGGAGTAGATGTTGAACTCGCCGTCGCGGTCGGAGCGGAAGTACACCGTTCCGCCGATCCACATGGGGCCCGCGTCGTTCGCGCGCGTCTGCGGCTGCGGCACTTTCTCGACGGCGCGGCTCGAGGGGTCGTAGATCCAGATCTCCGACACGGCGCCGCCGCGATACCGCTTCCACTGCTGGAACTGAGGCGCGCCGGGGTTGTAGGCGATGCGGGTGCCGTCCGGCGAGTATGCCGCGCGGTTCGCGTTGGGGATCGGTAGCGGCTCCTCCGGACCTCCCTCGACGGAGACGCGGAAGAGCTGCGTGTAGCGGTTCGTGTACACCCCGCGCGGGGAAGTCAGAAGCACGTACTTGCCGTCCGGCGTGAAGCCTTGAGCGATATCCGGGCCCGGGTGCCAGGTCAGCCGGCGCGGCATGCCTCCATCGGCCGAAACCACGTACACGTCCGTGTTTCCGTCGAACTCCGCCGAATAGGAGATCCACCTGCCGTCAGGCGAGAAGGCCGGGCTCGACTCGAGGCCGACGTCCGCCGTGATGCGGCGCACCCCGCCTCCGGACAGATCGCAGGTCCACAAGTCGCCGGCGTAGATGAAGGCGATCCGATCCTTCGAGATCGCGGGCTCGGACAGCATGCGCGTGTCCCGGATGTCGGGACCCGCGTCGGCGGCCGCGAGGACCGCGGGGATGAGCAGAGCGGCAAGAGCGCCGAGTCGTGACCGCATGAGGCCTCCTTGGGGAGCGTGTTTGGGCGCGCGAAACGATATCAGGAGGTAAGGCGGGACTCAGGCCCGGAAACGAATGATGCCCGTTCGACTTCCTGGTCCTATACTCCCCGCGATGCCGACCGCGAAGAAACGCACCGCCCCCGCCTCGACGCCGAAACGTCCGAAGGCCGTGAAGGGCGCGCGTCTGCGAACCGATGCCCGGATGCTCCGCGAGTTCGCGCTCGGGCTCCCGGGCGCGATCGAAGACTTCCCCTGGGGCGAGCGCGTCGCGAAGGTGGGAGGCAAGGTCTTCGTCTTCCTCGGCGCCGACCCCGTCCCGGGCGGCCCGATGAGTCTCTCGGTGAAGCTTCCTGTCTCCGGGCCCGAGGCGCTCGACCTCCCCTTCACCAAACCAACGGGCTACGGACTCGGCAAGTCGGGCTGGGTCAGCGCAACTTTTTCCGACGGCGATTCCGCTCCGATCGAGATCCTGAAGAATTGGATCCTCGAGAGCTATCGCGCGGTCGCGCCGAAGAAGCTGGCGGCGCAGACCAGGAGCTAGGGGCCTCCCGACTCCCTCTTCCCGGGTCGCACTACTTTTTCGCGGTCTTGCTCGGATCGTCCTTCGGGTCGACGTAGATCAACTGGAAGGGACCCATGCCGTGCGCCTGGACGATCGTCTCCCCCTTGCACCAGGCGAAGTGGTGCATGCGGGCGGGCATCATCGAGAAATCGCCCGCCTCCAGAGGAGATCCCTTCGACTCGTCGAGCTTGTCGCCGGTGCCGAGATAGAAGGTGCCCTGAAGGACCGTCAGATTCTCGGCCTTCGGGTGCCAGTGCGCCGGGATCTTGTAGCCGTCGGGGACCTTCAAGCGGATCACGAAAGGCTCGACCCGGGTCGGATCGCCCTGGATGACGGCGACCCGCGCTCCGGGCGGGAGATTCGGCGGCGCGTCCTGCCACGCGATGCTGCCCGCCGTCACCACCGTATGAGCGGCGTGGCCCGTCGCGTGCGGCCGAGGCGTGGGGAGGATCGCGGGCGCGTTCGACTGCGCGAGGAGCGGCGAGACCGCGAGGCCGAAGGGCAAAAGGAGCCCGAAACAGACGTGCGATTTCCGCATGACGTTTCCCTCTCTCACGCGGATTGTAGTGTGGCCGGAAGAGCGGCTCACGGAAGAGTCGGTCGAGAAACGCCGGGACCGATCGTCCCTGAAACCTCCGGCCAGCCGGGGCGTCTCCGCCAGGCGAAGGAGGACATATTCCATGCGCATCACAGGAGCCGTGTCGCTCGCCGCGGCGTTCGGTCTCTTCGTCCCTGGCGCGCCCGCCGCCGGCGCTCACACGGGCGCGGAAGAGCGGTCGCTCCCCATGGAGATCGTGGGGACTCAGATCGTGGTCCCCGTGAAGATCGATGGAAAGGGCCCGTTCCGCTTCGTTCTCGATACGGGAGCTGGACGTACCGCGCTCGACCGGGATCTCGCCCGGGAACTCGCGCTTCCCGTGACCGGCCGCGTCCGCGTCGGAGATCCGGCCAACCCGGAGGCGATCACCGCCGACGAGGTGCGGATCGATCGCTTCGAGCTCGCGGGCGCCGTCTTCCGAAATCTCACGGCCGCCTCCTGGCAGCACGCCGCGCTCGATCCCGAATCGCGGACGCGGGGA
>JBKPSZ010000102.1:0-12805 GCA_046735265.1 Acidobacteriota bacterium
GCTCCTGTGTGATGTCGTCTTGCGGATTCTGCCCCAGACTCTCCGGTCGCGCGGCGATTTTCTAGGCGAGGTCAACGAAACGCTCGCGGCATACGCGCGCGCGCAGGTCACGGCCTGCCTCCTCATCGGTGTGGTCTGCACGATCGGGTTCGTCGTGATCGGAATCCCCTACGCGGTGGTGCTCGGGATCGCTGCGGGTCTGCTCGAATTCATTCCCCTCGCAGGCCCGCTAACGGTTGGCCTCGCGGCCGCGAGCTTCGCGGCATTCCATTCCTGGGGGCAGGTCCTCGCGGTTGTGATCTTTCTTCTCGTGCTCCGCGCCGTGCAGGATTACGTTCTGTACCCGAAGATTATCGGCGGTGGCGTTCGCCTCCATTCTCTCGCCATCATCCTCGCCATCCTGTGCGGCGCGGAACTGGGAGGTCTCGCGGGAGTCTTCCTCGCGATCCCGGTTGTCGCCATCCTGACGGTGATCTTCCGGCACTATCGGGAGCACCGGGCGGCCCGGGCTCTCAGCGAACCGGCATAGCGGAACGGACACCGCTCCGCGCCTCGATTCATCGCTCAATCATCCGAATTCCATCGAATCAAACGATCGATCGGGGGCGCGGAATCGCAGTAGCCTTCGATGAGCGATGTCACGAGTCATCTTCCCGGACGCGTCCAGGCTCGACTCGAGTGGCGAAGTGTGTCGGCCCGACCGGAGGGGCCGATCAATGGGCCGGAGAAGCGCGGAGAAGTCCAGGTTCTCGAACAATCGGGCGGCGCAGGGGGCGCACGACGTCATGGCCCGCGCGGCCGCCGAGAACGCATCGGCGCATCAGGACCGAATGATCGCCATCTTCGCTCATGATTTGAGAGGCCTTCTCAATGCTCTGAACGTCAACGCGGAAGTCTTCCTGCGGCGGGAGGGAGAAACGGCCGCCGCGAGCGCCCGCAGCATTCGACTCGCCGTCCGGGGCATGGATCAATTGGTCTCGAGTCTCCTCGATTACTCGCGGCTCAAGGCGAACAAACTCGACGTCGCGCCCCGGCCCTTCGACGCTGCGGATGTCGTCCGCGAAGCGGTCGAGCTCTTTCGACCGTTGGCCCGCGTCAAGTCCCTGTCTTTGACTCTCGCCGTTCCCGACGCACCCCTCCGAGCGAAGGCCGATCGCGACCGGATGTTTCAGGTGCTTTCGAATCTCCTTTCCAACGCCATCAAATTCACGTCGAAGAGGGGCAAGATCGTCGTCGAGGCGAGGTCGATCGGTTCCGACGTGCAAGTCGCGGTCGGAGACGACGGGCGCGGAATTCCCGAACGCGACCTGGATCGGGTGTTCGAGGGTTTCCGCCAGCTCCGGAAGTCGGACCGCGGCCTCGGCCTCGGGCTCTACATTTCCCGGGCGATCGTCCAGGCACACGGCGGAAGGATTTGGGCGACCAGCCGGCCTGGAGCCGGAAGCACCTTCTCCTTCACGATTCCCGGATCGGATTCCGATTCTGACCCGTGGAGGAAGCGGTTCGAAGTTCCTGTCGGCTCGCCGGCCTGACGCCGCTCCGCACTCCATCGCTTGAGGGTCGGAACTCGAGCGAAACAAACGATTGGACCCCGCTGGGAAGAGCCGGACATGATGATGGTCCGGCGAGCCGCTCGGCCACTCCGAATGTCGGACACACCAGACCGAGATCGCACGCCGGCTGGATGGCTACTCAGTGGATACGAAACGGAAGACCCAAAGACTCCATCGGAAGGTATCGGCGCGCGACCACGCCCGCGGCTCACCGCTCGCAAAGACCACGCTGGTAGCCTACGGCGACTTCGCGTCGCCGGCCTGCGCGCAGACGTACCGCACCGTCAAGAAGATCCAGAAAGAGATGGGCACGCGTTTGCGCTACGTCTACCGCAGCTTCCCGCAGCCCGAGCAATTCCCGCATTCCGAGGAAGCCGCCGAGGCGGCCGAATGCGCGTCCTCGCAGGGAAAGTTCTGGGAAATGCACGACTCCATCTTCGAAGGCGACGCGCCGACGAACGAAGCGGAGCTCAACCGCCTCGCGGCGGAGGCCGGCCTGGACCTCTTTCAGTTCCGGCGTGAGATGCGCGCCCGAATCCACTCCGAGAAGGTCCGGGGTATCCGGGAAGGGGGCCTCCGCAGCGGCGTCGCCGCGGCGCCGGCCTTTTTCATCAATTCCACCCGACACGAAAGCTCCTTCGGCCTGGCGACCCTGCTCGCGGCAGTCCAGGCCGTGTCGGGAGATGAGTCGAATCGTATCGAACGCGAGATTACGGCCAATCGAAAGTCACGCAGGCGCCTTGGCGCATAGGAGGTTCCCATGTTGTTGACAGTTGCTGTCGTTCTATTCGTTCTCTGGGCTCTGGGTCTCTTCGCGTTTCATGTCACGACGTCGCTCGTTCACGTTCTCGTCGTGCTGGCGGTGATCGCCATCGTGATGCACTTTGTGAGGGGAAGCCGCCTCACCACATGAGCGCCCGTAATCGCTTCGCACCGGCGGCTCGGATCGACCCGGATTTCCCGGGTGTCAGGAGCCGCTCCGAAAGATCAGAGGAACCCATGAATCGTCGTACTCGAGGAATCCTGACTCTCGCGGTCTCCCTGGCGCTGGCTCTCTTCGTTGTGAGCTGCTCGACGACGCAGAGCGCGGGGCGCCAGGTCGACGATGCTTCCATTCACGCCGCAATCATGTCGAAGCTGACCGTCGATCGTTTCTCGAACATCGTGAACATCGACATCAATGTCACCAACGGCATTGTGACGCTGGCTGGGGAAGTTCCCAACGCCCAGGTCAAGGCCGATGCGCAGACCGAAGCGAAGACCGTCTCCGGTGTCAAGCGCGTGATCAACAATCTGCAGATATCGGTGCCGCCGACGGCCTGATCGGTTTGCGATTCCAGTCCTTGGCCGAGCCGGCTTCCGGCTCGGCATTTTTTTGGCCGTGGTAAGAAGAGGATGATGCAGGCGGCCGGCGATCCCATTCGCGGCGATCTGTTTTCGGTGGAGCAGCTGGAGCAGTTCGCCGCGACGCTCGCGGCCGAGCAGTCGGTTCGCCCCGGGGAACGCGGGCGAAGGCTCCTGCCGCGATTGCGCGAGAACGCCCGAGTCCTCGTCGAGGCGCGGCGGACGATCGCAGAGGCGAGCCGGAGGATTCGCTCGTTCTCTCCCGCGGCGGAGTGGCTGCTCAACAACTTCCACATCGTCGAGGAGCAGGTCCGCGAGATCCAGGAAGATCTTCCGCCCGGCTTCTATCGGCAGCTGCCCAAGCTCGAGTCCGGCGCCCTCGAGGGATACCCGCGCGTCTACGGTCTGGCGTGGTCGTTCGTGGCGCACACGGACAGTCGTATCGACCTCGAGACGCTACGCCGTTTCGTTCGCGCCTACCAGCGCGTCCAGCCGCTGACGATCGGCGAGCTGTGGGCGCTGGCGATTTCGCTGCGTCTCGTACTCGTTGAGAACCTCCGGCGCCTGGCCGAGGGGGTGGCCGTGCGAGGGATCGCCCGGGAGAAAGCCGATGCGATCGCCGACGCCCAGCTCGGCGAAGGCGGTCTGCCAAAACCCTCGGCCTCGGCGGTGATCCAGGCGCTCGAGCAGGCCCCGTTCTCGCGCGTCTTCGCGGTCCAGCTCGCGCAGAGGCTCCGCGAGCAGGATCCCAGTGTCACGCCCGCGGTCGGCTGGCTCGATCGCCGGCTCTCCCGCGAGGGCACGACGGCCGAAGAAGCCGTCCAGCTCGAGCACCAGATGCAAGTGGCGACGCACGCCTCGGTGCGCAACGTCATCACGAGCATGCGGCTGCTGTCCGCCGCCGACTGGGCGGTCTTCTTCGAGAGCGTGAGCCTCGTCCACGAGGCTCTCTGCGAAGGCACGCGCGTATCGGAGATGGACTTTGCGACGCGCGACCGCTATCGCCACGCGGTGGAAGAGCTCTCCCGGGGCACCGACTTCGACGAGCTCGAAGTGGCGCGGCGCGCAGTCCGCACGGCGGAGCGCGCCGGAGCCGCTGTTGCCGGATCCGGGAGCGCCGCCGACTCGCGGGAGGCCGACCCCGGCTACTACCTCATTTCCCGGGGACGACCCCGGCTCGAGGCCGAGCTCGGCTACCGCCTCCCCGCGCGGCAATGGCTTCGGAGAGCCTGGTTCGAGGCGGCCACGCCCCTGTACCTCGGCTCGATCGCGCTCTGGACGGCGGCGATCCTTGCGGTTCCCCTCGCGCTCACGGCGGCGGCAGGGGCTTCCACGCGGTCGCTCCTCCTGCTCGCGCTCCTCGCGGTTGTGCCCGCCTCGGATCTCGCGACCGCTCTCGTGCAACGTTTCGTGACACAGCTCGTCGGGCCCCTCCGCCTGCCCAAGCTCGAGCTCACGGCGGGCGTCCCCGAGGACGCGCGCACGCTGGTCGGCATCCCGATGCT
Organism: Acidobacteriota bacterium; assembly: GCA_046735265.1. Classification (GTDB taxonomy): domain Bacteria; phylum Acidobacteriota; class Thermoanaerobaculia; order UBA5066; family Gp7-AA6; genus DATBFU01. The sequence goes on from JBKPSZ010000102.1 coordinate 4,403, forward strand.
CCTGACCGACGAGACCGAAATCCGGGAGGCGGTCCATCAGCTCGAAGTGCACTACCTGGCCAACCCCGACGCGGAGCTGCGATTCGCGCTCCTCTCCGACTGGTCCGACGCTCCGGCGGAAAGCCTGCCCGAGGATGAAGCTCTCGTCGCGAGCACCCGGGCGGCCCTCCGGGAGCTCAACGATCGATACGGGCCCGCTTCGGGAGGAGAGGCGCGTTTCTGGCTCTTCCACCGGCGCCGCCTCTGGAACCCGACCGAAGGCGTCTGGATGGGCTGGGAGCGCAAGCGCGGAAAGCTGCGCGAGTTGAACCGGCTCCTTCGCGGTGCGACGGATACCTCCTTTCTTCCGATGGAAGAGGGCGCCGCGCCCCCTTCCCGTGTTCGGTACGTGATCACGCTCGACGCGGACACGCGCCTTCCGCGCGAGGCCGCGCGCGGACTGGTCGGGACGATCTCGCACCCGCTGAATCGTCCGATGTTCGACCCCCGGGTCGGGCGCGTCGTGGAAGGCCACGCGATCCTGCAACCCCGCGTGGCGCCCACGCTGCCGGAGACCGGATTCGGCACGTTCTTCCAGCTGATTTTCTCCGGCCCCCGTGGCATCGACCCGTATGCCTTCGCGGTGTCCGACGTGTACCAGGACCTCTTCGGCGAAGGGATCTTCACGGGCAAGGGGATTTACGACGTGGACGCTTTCGAGCGCGCGGTCTCCGACCGTGTCCCGGAGAACACGCAGCTCTCTCACGATCTCTTCGAAGGCGTGTTCGCCCGGGCCGGCTTCGTTTCGGATCTCGAGCTCTTCGAAGGCTTCCCCGGCCACTACGAGGTGGCCGCCTCGCGCCAGCACCGGTGGGTTCGCGGCGACTGGCAACTTCTTCCCTGGATCCTCGGAAACGGACCGCGCGCCGCGCGGAATCGCGGAGGGATTCCGCTCATGGGTCGCTGGAAGATGGCCGACAACCTTCGCCGGAGCCTCTCGGCTCCCGGGATGTTCGCGACGATGGTGGCGGCCTGGTGTCTGCCGGGAGTCGGCGCCGGTCTCTGGACCCTTCTGATCGTCTCGGTTCTCTTCTTTCCGACTCTGCTGTCCTTCCTGACGAGCCTCCTGCCTCGCCACCGCGGCATCGCCAAGCGCAGCTTCCTGCGGGGAGCCGTTTCCGACCTCGGCCTCGGGCTCGCGCAGGGGGTCCTGCGTCTCGTCTTCCTGGCGCACACGGCCTGGCTCCGGATCGACGCGATCGCGCGGACGCTCTGGCGTCTCGCCGTTTCCCGCCGGCATCTGCTGGAATGGGTTCCGGCGGCGCAGGCGCACCGAACCCTGGACCTCCAGATCTCCGGTCTCTATCGCCGCATGCGCCCGGCGATCGGGCTGGCGGCCGCCGCCGGACTGCTCGTCGCATTCTTCGGACCTCGAGATTGGAGCTGGGCCGCGCCTCTGCTGGCCCTCTGGTTCGCGTCGCCGCTCATCGCGAGATGGGTCAGCCTGCCTCCGGTCGGATCGGTCGGCGGGTCGATCACGGCCGATCAGGCGCGTCAGTTCCGCCGGATCGCGCGCCGCACCTGGCGGTACTTCGAGCGATTCGTCGGACCGGAATCGCACGGACTCCCCGTCGACAACGTCCAGGAGAGCCCGCAGCCCCAGGTCGCACGCCGGACTTCGCCGACCAACATCGGTCTCCTGCTCCTTTCGACGGTCGCCGCCAACGACCTCGGCTGGATCGGGATCGGCGACGTGGTGGCGCGGCTCGAAGCGACGTTCGCCACGTTGAGGCGCCTGGCCCGCTTCCGCGGCCACTTCTACAACTGGTACGACACAGTTAGTCTCGAGCCGCTCGAGCCCCGCTACGTCTCGACCGTCGACAGCGGCAATCTCGCGGCGCACCTGATGGCGCTCCGGCAGGTCTGCTTCGAGCGCCAGGACGAGCCGATCCGGAGGGAAGCGGCCCTCGACGGCCTCGAGGACACTCTGGATCTGCTGCGGAAGTCCGCGATGGAAGCGGTCGGCGTGAGCCGGAGCCGCGTCGTGACTCCGCGCCAGTTAGAGGACGCGCTGACGGAGACGGCGGCTCTCCTCGCGCCGGTACCCGCATCCGACTCGGAATGGCAGGAGCGCTTGAGCCTCCTCGCGACGCACGCCGAGACGCTCGTGGATCTCGCGCGCGCCCTGGGACAGGAGGGGGACGGGTCCCCCGACTCGACCGCCCTCGAGTGGGCGCTGGCGCTCAAGGAATGCGTCGCGAGCCACGCGCGGGACGCCGTGGTCCCCGACGGCATGGACGATCCGGCGGACGGCTTCGCGCGGCGCCTTTCGGCGCTCGCGGCGGACGCCGGGCGGATCGCGGAGGAAATGGATTTCACGTTTCTCCTGGACCAGCGTCGCCAGCTCTTCTCCATCGGATACCGCCTTTCGGACGGACATCTGGATTCCGGGCACTACGATCTGCTCGCCTCCGAGGCCCGCCTGGCGAGCTTCATCGCCATCGCGCGCGGCGACGCGCCCGTGCAGCACTGGTTCCACTTGAGCCGGCCCCTGACTCCGGTCGGGCGCGGCTCGGCGCTGATGTCCTGGTCCGGGTCCATGTTCGAATACCTGATGCCGGACCTCGTACTCGAGGCGCCGTCGGGCAGCCTGCTCGAGCAGACGAATCGTCTGGTCGTCCAGCGTCAGATCCGCTACGGAGCGGAGCGCGGCGTCCCCTGGGGCATCTCGGAATCGGCCTACAACGCGTGGGACGTGAACTTCACCTACCAGTACTCCAATTTCGGGGTGAGCGGTCTCGGCCTGAAACGAGGCCTCTCGGAGGACCTGGTCGTCGCGCCGTATGCGACCGCCCTGGCGGCCATGGTCCAGCCGGCCGCCGCGCTCGAAAACTTCCAAAGGTTGGCTTCCCTGGGCGCGCTCGGTCACTACGGCTTCTATGAGTCGATCGACTACACGGCCTCGCGGCTTCCCGACGGCGAGTCCTTCGCGATCGTCCGGGCCTACATGGCCCATCACCAGGGAATGACGATTTTGGCGCTCGCGAACCTTTTGCTTGAATCGACGATGCGGCGCCGATTCGGCGCCGATCCGACGGTCGAGGCCACCGATCTCCTGCTCCAGGAGCGCACGCCGCGCACCGTGCCCGTCGCGCGCCCCGTGGTCGAAGACGAATCGACGCAACTTCATGCCCGCGAAGACATCCCGCCGGTTCTGCGCGCCTTCCGGTCCCCGCACGATCCCACGCCGCGCACGCATCTGCTCTCCAACGGGCGCTACAGCGTGATGATGACCGCGGCGGGCTCCGGCTACAGCCGCTGGCGAGGCCTCGACGTGACGCGTTGGCGCGAGGACTCGACGCGCGATCCCTGGGGCTCCTACGTCTTCCTGACCGACGCGGAGTCGGGCACGACCTGGTCCGCCGGATACCAGCCGGCGGGAGTCGAGCCGGACGCCTACGAGGCGGTCTACTCGGAAGACCGCGTCGAGATTCGTCGCCGGGACGGGCCGATGGCCACGAGCCTTCAAGTCCTCGTCTCGACAGAGGACGACGCCGAAATCCGGCGGATCTCTCTGACGAACCTCGGATTGCGCCCACGGGAGATCGAGATCACCTCGTATGCGGAGATCGTTCTCGCGACGCCGGCAGCGGACGCGGCGCATCCCGCGTTCTCCAACCTCTTCGTCCAGACGGAGTTCGTCTCCGCGACCGAGGCGTTGCTCGCCGGCCGGCGGCCTCGCGATCGGGTGGAAGGCGCCTGGGCGGCGCTCGTCTTGACGGTGCAGGGGGAATTGGCGGGGATGCTGCAGTACGAGACGGACCGCGGGCGCTTTCTGGGGCGAGGCCGTGGAATCCGAAATCCCAGCGCCATCGAGGATCGCCGTCCCCTCTCCAACACGGTCGGGACGGTCCTTGATCCGATCTTCAGCGTCCGTCGACGTCTGCGGATCGCGCCCGGGGCGACCGCGCACGTCCATCTCGCGACGGTCGTCGCCGATACGCGCGAGCGCGCGATGGCACTCGCCGAGAAATACCGGGACCCCGAGACGTTCGATCGCGTCTCGAGCCTCGCGTGGACCCAGGCTCAGGTCCAACTGCGCCACCTCGGCATCTCGGGCGACGAGGCGCACCTCTTCCAGCGCCTCGCCACCCGCATCCTCTATTCCGATCCGACGTTGCGCGCGAACGCGGAGACGATCCGCCGCAATCGGAGGGGAGCCTCGGCTCTCTGGCGGCATGGAATCTCCGGCGATCGGCCGATCGTGCTCGTCCGAATCGACCAGCTCGAGGACCAGGGCATCGTGCGCCAGCTTCTCCGCGCACACGAATACTGGAGAGGCAAGGGGCTGGGCGTGGACCTGATCATCATCAACGAGCAGGTGACGTCCTACGCCTCGGAGCTCGGCTCCGCGCTCGAATCTCTCGTACGCGCGGGAACCCGGGTCTCGGTCGCCGCCCCCGAGAATCCGGCCGGGGAGGTCTTCGTCCTGCGCGGCGAGCTTCTCGCCGGCGAGGACCGCGATGCGCTCGCCGCGGCCGCCCGGGTCATCCTTCTCTCCCGGCACGGGACGCTGGCGGAGCAGGTCATGCGCCTGCTGCGGCGCGCTCCCGCTGCCGGAGCCCCGCGGGCGATCCCGGCCGGGCCACCCGCTCGGGAGATCGCGCCGCCACGTCTTCGACTGGATTTCTTCAACGGTCTGGGCGGCTTTGCCGAAGACGGCGCCGAGTACGTCACGATCCTGGGAGAACGGCAATGGACCCCGGCGCCCTGGACAAACGTTCTCGCCAACTCGAACTTCGGCTGTCTCGTGTCGGAATCCGGAGCCGGCTACACGTGGTGGGGCAACAGCCGTCAGAACCAGTTGACGCCCTGGTCGAACGATCCCATCGGAGATCCTCCCGGCGAAGCCCTCTTCGTGCGCGACGAGCAGACCGGTGAGATCTGGTGTCCGACTCCTCTTCCAGTCCGCGGCGAATCCGCGTACCTCGTCCGGCACGGTCAGGGGTACAGTCGCTTCGAGCACGAGCATCGGGAGATCGGAACCGATCTGCTCGTTTTCGTTCCGCGCGAGGATCCCGTCAAGATCTCCCGGCTCCGTCTGGAGAACCGGTCGGGGCAATCGAGGACCTTGACGGTGACCGCCTACACGGAGTGGGTGCTCGGTCCGCAGCGAAGCCTCGGCGCACCCTTCATCGTGACCGAACGCGACCCGACCGGAGCGCTCTTCGCGACGAACTCCTGGAACGAAACGTACGCGGGGCGCGTCGCGTTCGCGGACGCCGGGAGCGGCGTCACGGGTTGGACGGCCGACCGAACCGAGTTTCTGGGACGCAACGGCGGTCTGGACGCTCCGGCGGGGCTCGCTCCCGGGGTGGTTCTCTCCCAGAGCGTCGGCGCGCGCCTGGATCCCTGCGCCGTCCTTCAGGTGCGGTTACGGCTCGATCCCGGGGAGCGCGCGGAGATCCGATTCCTGCTCGGCCAGGGAGCCGACGCGGAGGAGGCCCGGCAGCTGATCACGCGCTACCGGTCGGCGGATCTCGACGCGTCGCTGGCGGAGGTTCGTCGCGAGTGGGAGGACACCCTCTCCGCCCTCCAGGTCCGGACGCCGGACCGCTCGATGGATCTGATGCTGAATCGGTGGCTGCTCTACCAGGCGATCGCCTGCCGGTACCGAGCCCGCGCCGCTTTCTACCAGGCGGGCGGAGCCTGGGGCTTCCGCGACCAGCTGCAGGACTCGATGTCGTTCACGGTCGCTCGCCGCGAGCTGGCACGCGAGCACCTGCTGCGCGCGGCGGCGCGCCAGTTCGAGGAAGGAGACGTCCAGCACTGGTGGCATGCGCCCGACGGAAAGGGCGTCCGCACCCGAATCTCGGATGACCTGATCTGGCTTCCCTATGCGGCGTTCCACTACGTGCAGGTCACCGGCGATGACGCGGTTTTCGACGAGGCGGTGCCGTTTCTGTCGGCGCCGCCGCTCGCGCCGGAGGAGATCGACCGGTACTTCGAGCCGAAGGTCTCGAGCCAGACCGCTTCGCTCTTCGAGCATTGCGCTCGAGCCCTGGACCGCAGCCTCGCCGTGGGTCCCCACGGCCTTCCCCTGATGGGCACCGGCGACTGGAACGACGGGATGAATCGCGTCGGAATCGGAGGGCGAGGGGAGAGCGTCTGGCTCGGCTGGTTCCTGCACACCAACCTGGTGGAATTCGCCGCGATCGCCGAACGCCGGGGAGAGTCGCAGCGCGCCCGCGCGTGGCGCGAACACGCCGCGGCTCTGCGGACGGCGCTCGATCGGCAGGGTTGGGACGGCGACTGGTATCGCCGCGCCTTTTTCGACGACGGGACGCCGCTCGGCTCCGCTTCCAACGACGAATGCCGGATCGACTCGATCGCTCAATCCTGGGGCGTGATCTCCGGCGCGGCGGATCCCGAACGCGGCCGCCGGGCCATGGCGGCCGTGGACGAGCACTTGATCCGCAGGGGAGACGGGCTGGCCCTGCTCTTCACGCCCCCCTTCGACCGCACGACCCTCGAGCCCGGCTACATCAAGGGTTATGCCCCGGGCGTGCGGGAGAACGGAGGCCAGTACACGCACGCGGCCGTGTGGGCCGCATGCGCCTTCGCGGCGCTCGGGGACGGGGACAAGGCGGGCGAGCTCTTCTCCATTTTGAACCCGATCAACCACTCGAGCACGCGTTCCGGCCTCCACCGCTACAAGGTCGAGCCGTACGTCATGGCGGGAGACGTCTACTCCGAACGGCCGCACGCGGGGCGCGGCGGCTGGACCTGGTACACGGGCGCGGCCGGATGGATGTATCGCGCGGGGATCGAGTGGATCCTGGGCTTTCGACTGCGCGGCGCGGTGCTGCACGTGGACCCGTGCATCCCGCGCTCCTGGCCGCGGTACGAGATCGTGTTCCGCTACCACTCCGCCCGCTATCGGCTCTCGGTCGAGAACCCCCGTGGCGCGATGCGCGGCGTGACGAGCATCTCGCTCGACGGCGGACCGGTCGCGGGCCGCGAGATCCCTCTCGCGAACGACGGCCGCGAGCACCAAATCGCGGTCGTGCTCGGCTAGCGACCGGCGCGGACTCCTGAAAACATCCACCGGCGTGCGCGAGCCGGTGGATCATCGGGCCTAGAACGAAGCGCAGGCCCTTGAACTATGTGGCGTTATCGAGTTGTGGTGGCGGCGTGAGTCGTACGAATCGGAGTGTTTTCGCAACGACGCCTGAGGCTCATGAGACCTGCGAGGCAAGAAGGCCGAGCCATCCCCAGTTTGTCCCGTTGTCCACGTATTCGACTCTCGTGGGGGGCTTAAAGGTGGGAGACGAGGTTACCGTCAACGCCTCCACGCAGGGAGACAAGCAGGTCGCATCGTCTGTCCAGGTTCGGCCGAAGAAGTCGTCGTAGAAACCTGAGTGTCGGGAGGAGGAGACGGCAACGACCGTTCCTCCGCCCGGCAGTTTTCGTGAAGCAGTCAGGAACCGCGAGCACTGCTCCCGATCATTAGCAGCATTCACATCTCTCGGCGAAAAGCATTTCGCTTAAGTCGAACGAGAACTCCAACCAGCCTGTCTCGATCGTGGCATTCAACTTGCAAATTCGGCGACAGACCGGTCATGAGTTCCGCTCGTCGGATCGTTTTGGTCAGTTCAACCACGCTTCTGCTGTTCAGCGGCTGTTTCTCGATGCATCCCTCCGATGGGGGCGGCCAGACAACCTTTTCCGGAAGCCGCCAGATCCGGGCCGAGGACGTCGCTTTGCCGGCTGGTTATCGCATCGAGCCCGTCGCTCGTGGTCTGACTTTTCCGACCGGCGTGGCGTTCGACGACGAGGGAAGTGCGTACGTCGTCGAGGCGGGCTATTCCTATGGCGAGCTCTTTCTGACTCCCCGGCTCCTTCGGATCGAATCCGATGGGAAACGGACAGTCATTGCCTCCGGATCGAGCAACGGCCCATGGAACGGCGTCGTGTTCGCGCACGGGAGCTTCTTCGTCGCGGAAGGAGGCGAGCGCGACGGCGGAAAAATTCTGCGCATCGAAAAAGATGGGCGAATCGAGGCGATCGCGCAGGGGCTTCCGAGCCTCGGCGACCATCATACGGACGGACCGGCGGTCGGGCCCGACGGACAAGTTTACTTCGGCCAGGGAACGGCGACGAACTCCGCCATCGTCGGCGAGGACAACGCTCAGTTCGGATGGCTCGCTCGCCACCCCGACTTTCACGACGTCCCCTGCCGCGACGTCACGCTCGCGGGAAACAACTACCGAACCCGCGACGCGCGACAGCCGCGATCTACGACTTTCGTCGAGACCGGCGCCTACCAGCCTTACGGAACGCCGGGGCGCGCCGGACAACGCGTTCCCGGCCGGATTCCGTGCAGCGGCGCGATCCTGCGTGTCCCCCCGGAGGGAGGCGCTC
>JBKPSZ010000103.1:0-3865 GCA_046735265.1 Acidobacteriota bacterium
TTCTGCCTCTTGGTCATCTGAAGGCCTTCGCCTCCGGTCCGGTGATAGAGCCAGATCTCTCCCGATCCGAGCGAGCGCGTTCCGGTGAAGTGCTTGCGCGCGGCGATGAAGTCGCCGTCGGGGGACCACGCCGGGCTGTTCAGAAGACGGAAGGATTCCTTCGTGACCTGCGTGGGACTCGATCCGTCCCGGTTCATCACCCAGATGTTGTCGCCGCCCGCGCGGTCGGACGTGAAGGCGATCCGCTTGCCGTCGGGCGAGTAGCGCGGCTGCATGTCCCAGGCGACCCCGGAAGTGAGCGCGCGCGCCTCACCGCCGGACATGGGCACCGCGTAGATGTCGCCGAGCAGGTCGAAGGCGATCTCGGAGCCGTCGGGCGAGACGTCCAGGCTCATCCAGGTCCCTTCGTCCGTGTCGATCTTCGCTTCGACCGGCATGGGATACGGCGGGTTCTCGACGTCCCACTTCTTCTCGTCCTTCTTCTCTTCCTCTTTCTTCTCGGACGGCTTCTCCTGGGGAGCCGGGACCGCGGCGAGCGCTCCGAACGCGAGCAGAGCGGCGGCGAACAGGACGCCTTTCGACTTCATCGATGTCCTCCGGTCGGCGAACGATATCAACCGACGCCGTCGTCCCGGGACATAGAATGCGGCGTCGCTCATGACACTCCCAGCGGGAGCCCGACTCGGCTCGTACGAGATCCTTTCGCCTCTCGGCGCCGGCGGTATGGGCGAGGTCTACCGCGCGCGCGACACACGGCTCGGACGAGAGGTCGCGATCAAGGTTCTGCCGGCCGATCGCGCCGCGGATCCGGATCGCCGCCGGCGCTTCGAGCAGGAGGCCCGGTCGGCGTCCGCCTTGAACCACCCGAACATCCTCACGATCCACGAGGTCGGTTCCGAGGGCGAGACGACTTTCATCGCGATGGAGCTGGTCGAGGGACGGACCGTGCGCGAGCTCGTGGCTTCGGGGCCGGTGCCGACGAAAAAGCTCCTCGACATCGCGGCACAGACCGCCGAAGGCCTCGCGAAGGCGCACTCGGCGGGAATCGTCCACCGGGACCTGAAGCCGGAAAACCTCATGGTGTCGCGCGACGGCTTCGTGAAGATCCTCGACTTCGGGCTCGCCAAGCTGGCCGAGCCGGACGCGCGCGACTCTTCGACGATCCAGACCGCGGCCGGATCGCCGACCGAGCCCGGGACCGTGCTCGGCACCGCCGGCTACATGTCCCCCGAGCAGGCGGCGGGACGGCCGGTCGACTTTCATTCCGACCAATTCGCCTTCGGCTCGATCCTTTACGAGATGGCGACGGGCGAGCGGGCGTTCCAGCGGAAGACCGGCGCGGAGACGCTCGTCGCGATCATGCGCGAGGAGCCGACGCCGATCGCCGCCTCGAGTCCCGCCGCGCCGGCGCCTCTGCGCTGGATCGTCGAGCGCTGCCTCATGAAGGATCCCGAGGACCGCTACGCCTCGACCAAGGACCTGGCGCGTGATCTCGCGTCCGTGCGCGATCACCTGTCGGAGACCTCGGCGTCGACGAGCGCAGGCAGCGGCGCGATCGAGCCGGTGAGGGCGAGACGCCGCGGCTGGCTCCTTCCGGCCGCCCTGGCGCTCGCGGGTCTCGCGGTCGGCTTCCTGCTCCGCGGCGCGCTGAGAGGCGGCAAGCCCGACGGGCCGCCGCAATTCCAGCAGATCACCTATCAGCGAGGGATGATCTTCTCGGCGCGCTTCGCGCCCGACGGCCAGACGATTGCCTACGCCGCCGCCTGGGACGGCCGGCCGCTCGAGATCTATTCCGCGCGCCTCGACAGCCCGGAATCGCGGCCGCTCGGACTGCCTCCCGCCGACGTTCTCTCGATCTCGAAGACCGGCGAGATGGCGATCTCGCTCGGACGGCACTTCCTGGCCGGATACGAGAGCACGGGCACTCTCGCCCGGGTGTCGCTCGGCGGCGGGGCGCCGCGGCCGGTCCTCGAGAACGTGCAGGATGCCGACTGGGCGCCCGATGGCCAGAGCCTCGCCGTCGCGCACCACGTCGGCAACCTCCAGCGCCTCGAGTACCCGATCGGTAAGGCGATCTACAGTTCGTCCGGGTGGGTGAGTGCGGTGCGCGTGTCGCCCGACGGCCGCTTCGTCGCGTTCATCGATCATCCGACGCGCGGCGACAACGACGGCCGCCTGAAGATCGTGGACGCCGAGGGGAAGGTGCGGGTCGAGGGGCCCGTCGCCAACCTCGGGGTCGCGTGGTCGCCGCGGGGAGACGAGGTGTGGTCGAGCCTTCCTCTGGCCGTCACGACGCTCTCCGGGAAAATCCGACGTTCCTACGACTCGCCGGGAGTCACCATCCTGCACGACGTCTCCAAGGACGGCCGGGTGCTGATGTCGCTCGTCGCCGCGCGGCGCGAGATCGTCGGGGTTCCCCGTGCCGGCGCCGAGGAGCGCAATCTCACGTGGCTCAACTGGTCCTTTCCGACCGACATCTCGAGCGACGGGAAAGCGGTTCTCTTCGACGAGCAGAACACCATCCCGCCCGCCGTCTATCTGCGACCGCTCGACGGCTCCGGCCCGGCCGTCAAGCTCGGAGACGGCTTCTCCTTCGGGATCTCGCCCGATGGACGGTACGCCCTCAACGCACCGAAGCCGGCCGCGACGCAGCTCATGCTCCTTCCCACCGGTCCCGGGCAGTCGAAACCGCTGGCGCAGAGCAACGTGGTCACTCAGGCGGCGGCGTTCTTCCCGGACGGCCGCCGGATCCTCGTGGCAGGCAACGAACCGGGTCGCGGTATCCGGCTCTACGTCCAGGACCTGCCCGACGGAAAGCCGCGGGCAATCACGCCGGAAAGCGTGAGCACGGCGCGCACGATCAGCCCGGTCTCGCCGGACGGCAAGCTCGTCGCGGCCTTCGGGCCGGACGGAAAGCTCGCGCTCTATCCGACCGAGCCAGGGGAGCCTCGCGTGGTGCCGGGCGTGGCCGCCGAGGACGTCCCGCTGCGCTGGGCCGCCGACGGACGCTCGATCTACCTGTTTCGACCGTCCGCGCCGCCCGGCAAGATCGAGCTCCTCGACGTCGCGACCGGCCGCCGCACGCCCTGGAAGGAGTTTCGGCCGCCCGATCCCGCCGGCATCCTGCAGGTTGGCCCGGTCGTGATCGCCCCGGACGGCAGTTCCTTCGTCTACTCCTACCGGCGCCTGCTCGACGAGCTCTACGTCGCGACCGATCTCCACTGATGACGCTGCGCGTCGGACTGATCGGCCTCGGCACCATGGGCGCTCCCATGGCGCGCAACCTCGCGAAGGCGGGATTTCCGCTGGCGCTCGGGACGCGCACTGCCGCCAAAGCGAAGGCCCTCGCGGCGGAGATCTCGTCGAAGAACGGAGGCGTCCGGGCCTTCGAGCGATTCTCCGATGTCGGGAAGAATTCCGACGTCCTCGTCACCTGCTTGCCGGATTCCCCGGAGGTCGAGCAGGTGCTCTTCGGTTCGTCCGGCGCGGCCGAGGGCCTCGCGTCGGGCTCGATCGCAATCGATTGCTCGACGATCGCCGCGGAGGCGGCTCGCGCGATCGCGGCGAGGCTCTCGGAGCGTAGCGTCACTCTCCTCGACGCGCCGGTCTCCGGCGGTCAGAAGGGCGCGATCGAAGGCACCCTCACGTTCTTCGTGGGCGGCGACGCGTCTGCGCTCGAGCGGGCGCGCCCCGTCTTTCAAGCCCTGGGAAAGCGAATCACGCACCTCGGGCCCTCCGGCTCCGGGCAGCTCGGCAAGGCGACCAATCAAATCCTCGTCGCCGGGAACCTGATCGCAGTATCCGAGGCGCTCGCTTTCGCCGCACGCGTCGGTCTTCCACTGCCCGCTTTGCACGAAGCCTTGAC
>JBKPSZ010000104.1:0-18365 GCA_046735265.1 Acidobacteriota bacterium
CCCCGACGCCGATCGAAGTCCCGACGGAAACCGCGACGGCCACTCCGACGGAAACGCCCGGGATCACTGAGACTCCGACGCCGATACCGACCGAGACCCCGATCGAGCCGCCGCCGACTTCGACGCCAACCGACATCTAACCGGGACCGCCTTCCGAGCCCGCCGCCCGGCCGATCTAGCCGCGGGAGCCGCCGGGTCCCGTCGCGCGGAAGGCGGCTCAACCGACTAAAAGGCGCAGACCGGTTTCTGATCCCCTCGCCGGGGTTGACGAAGCGAAATCGGGCGTAAGCTTCGAGGCGATTCGTTTTTCTTCCGGACGGCGCGGTCCGCCGCCGGGGGGCGAAAGGATGTTCCGGAACCTGCGGCCCGTGGTGGCCCTCCTCTGCGGGTTGGGTGTGGCCGCATCCCGCCCCCGGTCGCTCTCTGCCCAGACGCTCCCTTCGGGATTTCGCGACACAGTTGTCTTCTCGGGTCTGACGCAGCCGACGGCGATCGCCTTTTCTCCCGACGGGCGCGTCTTCGTGGCGGAGAAGGGGGGACGGATCAAGGTCTTCGCCAGCCTGACGGCGACGAACCCGACTCTCTTCGCGGACCTCTCGACGAACGTCTACAACAACTGGGACCGGGGAATGTTGGGACTCGCGCTCGATCCGGGCTTTCCGACGAAGCCCTACGTCTACGTGCTCTACACCTACGACGGGGACATCGGGGGCGCGGCGCCGAAGTGGGGGACGCCAGGGGTCTATTCCGATCCGTGTCCGACGCCGCCGGGAGGAACGGAGGACGGGTGCACGGTCAGCGGGCGGCTGTCGCGGCTGACGTCGTCGGCGGGGGTGATGACGGGGTCAGAGCTCGTGCTTCTGCACAACTGGTTCCAGCAGTACCCGAGCCACTCGATCGGGAGCGTGCTCTTCGGAGTGGACGGATATCTGTACGCGTCCGGGGGGGACGGAGCGAGCTGGATCTGGGCCGACTATGGGCAGGACGGCAATCCACTGAACCCCGGAGGTGACCCTCCGGTTCCGGTCGGCGGCGTCCAGACGCCGCCGCTCGCCGAGGGAGGGGCTCTCCGGAGTCAGGACCTCCGAAGCCCGAGCGATCCGGTCACCCTCGACGGAGCGATCATTCGCGTCGATCCGGCGACGGGCGCCGGCGTTTCCGGCAATCCACTCTTCTCGAGCGGCGACGCGAACGCGCGCCGCATCGTGGCGATGGGCCTGCGCAACCCGTTTCGGTTTACGACGCGCCCGGGCACCTCCGAGATCTGGATCGGCGACGTCGGCTGGAACTCCTGGGAGGAGATCGACCGGCTGAGCGCGTTCTCTCCGCTCAGGAACTACGGATGGCCGTGCTACGAAGGGCCCAACAAGCAGCTCTCCTACGACAACCTGGATTTGAATCTCTGCGAAGCCTTCTATTCCCAGGGAGGAGTGACGGCTCCCTACTACACCTACCACCACAACAACGTGATCGTCGCGAACGAGGCCTGTCCCGCCGGGAGCTCCTCGATCTCCGGGATCTCCTTCTACAACGGCACTTCCTACCCCGCGGCGTACCACGGAGCGCTCTTCTTCGCCGACTATTCGCGCCGTTGCATCTGGGCGATGCTGCCGGGAACGACGGGCGATCCGGACCCGACGAAGGTGCAGACGTTCGTGGCCGGAGCGGGGACGCCGGTCGAGCTCGTCGCGGGCCCGGGAGGCGATCTCTTTTATGCGGATCTCGTCGGCGGGAAGATCCATCGACTCCAGTACATGGCTCCGGCCGCCGTGATGACGGCGACCCCGCTTTCCGGCAACGCGCCTCTGACCGTGGCGTTCGACGCGAGTGGATCGACTCATCCGAATCCGGGCGAGCCTCTGACCTACTCCTGGGACCTGAACGGCGACGGGACCTACGGCGACTCGACGGTCGCCAAGCCGACCTACACCTACTCCGCGAGAGGGACGTACGACGTCGGGCTCCGGGTCACCGATTCGAAAGGCGCGTTCGACACGGCCTCGCAGGTGATCAACGTCTCCAATTCCCCTCCGGTGCCGCACATCGCCGCGCCGCTCTCGACGCTGACCTGGAAGGTCGGCGACGTGATCTCCTTCTCCGGCTCCGCGAGCGATGCGGAGGATCAGACCGTCCCCCTGTCGCGCCTGACCTGGTCCCTCTCGATCCAGCACTGTCCCTCGAACTGCCACACACATGCCGTGCAGGACTTCGTCGGCGTCGCGAACGGAACGTTCTCCGGTCCGGACCACGACTACCCCTCCTATCTGGTGCTCAAGCTCACGGCCACCGATTCGAACGGGCTCTCCGCCTCCACGAGCGTCAATCTCCAACCGAAGACGGTGACTCTGTCGTTCGCGACGAGTCCGGCGGGTCTCCAGCTTTCGGTCGGCAGCGCGACTCAGGCGGCTCCCTTCTCGCGGACGGTCATCATCGGATCGTCCAACTCGGTTACCGCGGCGACGCCGCAGACCTGGAACGGCGGGTCGTACCGATTCTCGAGCTGGTCGGACGGCGGCGCGGCGACGCACACGGTCCTCGCCCCGGCGACGGCGACGAGCTACGCGGCCACCTACACGCTGGTCACTCCGACTCCGACCCGCACGCCGACCTCGATCTTCACCCCGACGAGGACGCCCACGCGCACGCCGACGCGGACCCCGACGCGAACCTTGACGCGGACGCCGACCCGAACCGTGACGCGGACGCCCACTCGAACCGTGACGCGGACGCCCACGCGCACGCCGACGCCAACCCCCTCGGCTGACCTTCGAATCGTGAAGACCGGGCTGCTCAACACCGACGGCACGCTCACCTTCACGCTCGAGAGCTCCAACGCCGGCCCGACAACGGCTCAAGGCGTGACCGTGAAAGACACACTCAACGACCGCATCGCGTTCCTGTCGGCTTCGACGACCAAGGGGGTCTGTTCGTACGATTCCGGTCACAAGAGATTGACTTGCACCATTGGCACGCTGGGAGTCGGCGGCACGGCGACGGTCACCATCCGAGCGCGAGTCCTCAAGCGCGACGATTTTGACAACACTGCGAAGATCTCCTCGAGCACACCCGACCCGGTCGGCGCCAACAGCTCCTCGAAGTTCCGAGTCCGGTTCCCTTAGCGGACGCGGGACGAGGCTAGAATCGCGACGCCGTGAACCAAGCGTCGCGACGACGACCCGGGCTGGCCTGGGGCTTCGTCCTTTTGTGTGCCGCCGGGGCCGCCGGCGCGGCGGCGTTCCAGGTCCGGGTGAGCATTCCCAAGAAGGACGAAGGCGTCGCGTCGCTTCCCGCTCGCGCCGCCGCACAGCGGAAGGAGGCGGTTACCTTCCGCGTCTTCCACGACTTTCGGTTCCGCGACCGCCTGCCCGAGAGCGGTATCACGTTCGTCCAGCACGCGACCGAGGACTCGGGCAAGTACTACAAGGCGGTGCACTACGACCACGGCAACGGCCTCGCGGCGGGCGACGTGGACGGGGACGGGAGGATCGATCTCTATTTCATCGACCAGATGGGAGAGAGTCAGCTCTGGAAGAATCTGGGCGGCGGAAAATTCCGAAACATCACGAAAGAGGCGGGCGTCGGAGTCTCGGGACGGGTCGGCGTCACCGCCTCGTTCGCCGACATCGACAACGACGGCGACCTCGACCTCTACGTGACGACCGTGCGTGGAGGCAATCTCCTCTTCGAGAACGACGGGAAGGGGCACTTCAAGGAGATCTCGAAGGCCGCGGGCGTCGACTACGTGGGTCACTCCTCCGGCGCCGTCTTCTTCGACTACGACAACGACGGGAAGCTCGACCTCTTTCTCGTCAACGTCGGCAAATACTCGGGGGAAGAGAAGGGGCTCGGCGGCTACTACATCGGCTACACGGATGCCTTTTCCGGCCAGCTTCACCCGGAACGAACGGAATACAGCCGGATGTACCACAACCTCGGCGGCAATCGGTTCGAGGACGTGACCGAGACCGTGGGGCCGAAGGACGGAGGCTGGAGCGGCGACGCCTCATTCGCGGATCTGAACGGCGACGGCTTTCTCGACCTCTACGTCCTGAACATGCAGGGGGACGATCACTACTACGAGAACGAGAAGGGGCAGCGGTTCGTCGAGAAGACCGCAGAAGTCTTTCCGAAGACCCCCTGGGGAACGATGGGGATCAAGTTCTTCGACTGGGACGGAGACGGCCGCCCCGATCTCCTCCTGACGGACATGCACTCCGACATGAGCCAGGAGATCGGCCCGGAGAAGGAGAAGGAGAAGTCGGAGATGAAGTGGACCGACGCCTTTCTCCAGGGGGGGGCGAACAACATCTTCGGCAACGCCTTCTTCCACAACCTCGGCGACGGCCGGTTCGAGGAGATCTCCGATCGGATCGGCGTCGAGAACTACTGGCCGTGGGGGCCGAGCGTGGGCGACTTGAACGCCGACGGCTGGGAGGACGTCTTCATCACGTCGGGCATGGGCTTCCCGTTTCGATATGGCATCGACAGCCTTCTCTTGAACGAGAACGGCGAGCGCTTTCGCGACGCGGAATTCGTTCTCGGCGTCGAGCCGCGCCGCGGCGGGCGAACCTCGACTCCCTTCTTCGACCTCGACTGTGACGCGGAGGGGAAGGGGAGACCCGCCTGCGAGGGTCAGACCGGGAAGATCACGGTTCTCGGCACGCTCTCCTCCCGCTCGGCGGTGATCTTCGACATCGACGGGGACGGGGACCTCGACATCGTCACGAACGAATTCGAGGCGGCGCCGCAAGTCCTCGTGAGCGACCTCGCACAGAAAAAAAAGATCCACTTCCTCGCCGTCCGCCTCGTCGGCTCCGCTTCGAATCGCCAGGGCCTGGGCGCCGCCGTCCGCGTGACCGCGGGGGGCCGGACGCAAACGCAGTGGAACGACGGAAAGTCGGGATATCTCTCGCAGAGCGCGCTGCCGCTCTACTTCGGGCTCGGCGACGCCACCGCCGTCGAGAAGGTCGAGGTGCTCTGGCCGTCCGGGCGGCGGAGCGTCGTGGACCGGGACGTCGCTCTGAACCGGACGCTCACGGTCTCCGAGCCCCGGTAGAACCTTGGTCCGACTCGCGCGCGGAATGCTGCTGGCCCTTCTCGTCGCCGACCCCCCGGCGCCGCCGACCGCTGTTGCCCCTGCGGCTGCGCGCGCCGAAGAGGCTCGGGCGCGCGGGGACTACGCCGCTGCGCGGAGTCTCTACGAGCGGGCGCTCGCCGCCGATCCCTCCGACGGACGCGCCGCGGTCGGGCTCGCCGAGCTCCTGGTCGACATGGGAGACCCGGCCGGAGCGGAGAGGCTCCTCCGGCCCGTCGTGCAATCGATGCCCGATCGGCCCGAGCCGCGCCGCGCGCTCGCGCGCGCATACCTTCGCGCCGAGAAACCCCGCGAGGCTCTCGCCGAGGCGACCCGCGCGGTCGAGCTCGGTCCGCAGGACCCGTCCTCCCGCGTCGTGCTCGGGCTCGCGCAGAGCGCGTCGGGCTCCCCGGACGAGGCGATCGCCTCTCTCGGGAAGGCACTCGAGCTTCGCCCCGGCGATCCCTCGGCGCTCGCCGGCCTGGCCTCCGTTTACGCGGCGCTGTCCGATCCCCGCGCGGACGGCGCCTACGAGAAGGCGATCGCCGCGGCGCCCCGCAACCTTCCGCTGGCCGTCGAATACGCGGAGTATCTCTGGCGCGGACGGAAGTACGACCGAGGGAATGCCCAGATGGAGAAGGTCCTGCGGCAGCTTCCGAACAACGCGCGCCTGCGGGTCCACTACGGCTTGAGCCTGGCGGACCAGAGCCGCTTCCAGGACGCCGTCCGGCAGTTCGACGAAGCGCGCCGCCAGGGGGGCACCAACGCCGAAGTCGACTTCTACCTGGGAAGCGCGCTCTGGGAGGTCGGCCGATTCGAAGACGCGGACGCGCGTCTGCGCGACGCGGTCACCCGAGCTCCGGAGAACGCGGCCTACCGGCATCGCCTGGGACGTCTCGAGCTCTTCCGCGGACGCACGCCGGAAGCGGTGCGCGAGCTCGAGGCCGCCGCGCGCCTCGATCCGAAGTCCGCCGAGATCGCGCTCGACCTCGGGCGCGCCTACGAGGCGGCGGGGAAAGCGCCGGAGGCGGAACGGTCCTACCGCAAAGCGCTCGAGCTCGAGCCCGATCTTTCCGTCACGCACTACGCTCTGGGGACACTTCTCGCCCGGACGGGGAGGCGCGAAGAGGCGGCCCGGGAGGTCGCCCTCTACCAGGAGTTCTTCCAGAAGGAGCAAGCGAACCGGCACCGGAACGCCTCGCGGCAGGCCGAGCTCAATCTCGGCTGGACGGAGCTCGACGCCGGGCGCGCCGAGAGCGCCTTGCGACATTTCCAGAATCACGCGGATAGCGTGGAAGGGCTGCGGGGCTCGGCCCAGGCCCTCTTGAAGCTCGGGCGCCGGGACGAGGCCGTGCGCGCCCTCGAGCGCGCGCTCCTGCTCGAGCCGGACAACCGCGGGGTCGCCTGGGACCTCGAGCGCGCGCGCGAGAAACGCGAGACCCCGTGAAGCGATCGAGAGGGAAGCTGCTCGCGGCGCTCCTCGCCGGGACGCTCGCGACTCTGGCGGCCCGACCCACGCCGCGCCCGGGCGCGTCGAAGGACGCCGGGTGCGCGGTCACGTTCACCGACGTCGCGCCAGCGGTCGGCCTCGTCTTCCGGCACGAGCGGGGAGCGACGCCCGAGCACCGCCTGCCCGAGACGATGGGATCCGGCGTCGCCTGGATCGACTACGACAACGACGGCTGGATGGACCTCTACGTCGTCCAGTCCGGCCCCTTCCCGCCCGAAGGCAGCCCGCGCGCGCAGGACCGCCTCTTCCACAACGTCGGCGGGCGATTCGTCGACGTGACCGAGAAGGCGGGTCTGAAGGACACGGCTTACGGGATGGGCGCCATCGCGGCCGACTACGACAACGACGGCTGGACCGATCTCTTCATCACGAACTTCGGCGCCAACATCCTCTATCGAAACCGGGGGGACGGAACTTTCGAAAATGTCACCGAGAAGGCCGGGGTCGCCGGCTCGGGCTGGGCGACGTCGGCCGCCTTCGCCGACTTCGACGGCGATGGAGACCTGGACCTCTTCGTCGTGCGCTACCTCGACTACTCGGTCGAGAAGGATTTCTTCTGCGGGGATCCGGTGAAGAAGAAACGGGACTACTGCCATCCGAGCCTCTATCCGCCGGTTGGCAACCTCCTCTTTCGCAACAACGGAGACGGGACGTTCACCGACGTGACGGAGTCCTCGGGGATCGCGAAGAGCCTCGGCAAGGGGCTCGGTGTCGTCGTGTCCGACCTGGACGGCGACGGCAAGCCCGACGTCTACGTGGCCAACGACACCACGATGAACTTTCTCTTCCGCAATCTCGGCGGCATGAAGTTCGAGGACGACTCGTTGATCTCCGGCGCCGGCGTCAACAACGCCGGGCGCGCGTTCGGCGGCATGGGCGTGTCCTCCGCGGACATGGACGGGGACGGCCTCCCCGATCTGATGGTGTCGAACTTCGAAGCGGAGCCGAACAGCCTCTATCGCAATCTGGGAGGCGCCGTGTTCGAGGACGCGGCGGCCTCGTCGGGCTTCGGCCCGCCCGCTTTCAACTTTTCCGGTTTCGGGCTGAACCCGTTCGACGCCGCCAACGCCGGGCATCTCGACGTCTTCATCGCCAACGGCCACGTGCTCGAGAACCCGAAGCTGCAGGGGGTGACCTACGCCGAACGCCCGTTCCTCATGTGGAACGACGGAAAGGGGAAGTTCACGGAGCGCGGGTGCGGAGAGCCGTTCCGCCGCGCTCTCGTCGGGCGCGGGTCGGCGACGGCCGACTTCGACAACGACGGGGACGTGGACATCGCGGTCTCCAACTCCGGCGGGCCGCTCGAACTCCTCCGCAACGACGGCGTCCACGGAGGGTGGATCGGTCTCCTCCTCAAAGGCACCGCATCGAACCGCGCCGGGATCGGCGCGAAGGTGACGCTCGAGACCGAGCTCGGCCGCCAGGTCCGCGAGGTCAAGGCCGGAGACAGCTACCTCTCTTCGAGCGACCCCCGCGTGCACTTCGGACTCGGAAAGGCGAAACAGATCCGCCGACTCGAAGTGCGCTGGCCTTCCGGAAGGGTCCAGGTCGTGGCCGACCCGAAGCCCGGGACCTATCAGAAGGTCGAAGAGCCGGCGTCGTGAAACGAGGGGCTGTTGCGGCCGCTCTCCTCCTCTCTGCGGGATTCCTCGCGAAGGCCTCGGCCCCGCCGCCGGCGACGACGACGCGACCCCCCGCGAAGCGTCTGACGGGGGAGGCTTCCGACAAGGTCCGCGCGGAGTTCCAGGAGATCTGCCGCGGTTTCCGCGCCGGGTCGAACGCCTTCTACGGCCTCGCCCAGATCGAGACCCTGCGTCGCCGCCTGGCGGCCCCCGGAGACGCGGAGCAGGCCGTGAACGTGCGCGGCGCGCTCGCGCAGGAGCTCCTGCGCGTCGGGGAGTCCGAGGAGGCGGCGCGCCTCCTGACCGAAGCGCTCTCGTTGACCGAAACCGCGCAGCTCTCCGCCGACGTTCGGCTGCACGTCCTGCGGGACCTCGGCCTCGCGCACCTGCGCCGCGGCGAGCAGAAGAATTGCATCGGCTACCACGGCCCCGCCGCATGCATCGTGCCGCTCGCGGCGGAAGGGGTGCACCGCGATCGCGAGCCCGCCCGCGCCGCCCTCGCGGCTTACCTGCGCTATCTCGCGGAACGTCCGGAAGACACGACGGTCCGATGGCTCGCCAACGTCGCCGCGATGACGGCGGGGGAGTATCCCGAAGGGGTTCCGCCCTCCCTTCGCCTCGCCGCGAACGCATTCACTTCGGCGCCCTTCCCCCGTTTCCGGGACATCGCCATGCACGCGGGGCTCGACATCATGGATCCTTCGGGCGGCGCGATCGCGGATGACTTCGACGGCGACGGGCGGCTCGACATCGTGACCACCACGATCAATCCGTGCGCGCCGATGCACTTCTTCCACAACGGCGGCGCCGCGGGATTCGAGGAGCGAACCGCGAAAGTCCGTCTCGACTCGCAGTTCGGCGGCTTGAACGTCATCCAGGCCGACTACGACAACGACGGCCGCCTCGATCTGCTCATCCTGCGCGGAGGCTGGTTCGGCTCCGACGGCCGCGTGCGGCTGTCGCTCCTTCGCAACGACGGAGACGCCGGCTTCACGGACGTCACCCGCGACGCGGGGCTCGCGGCGCGTGCGTACCCGACCCAGGCGGGGGCCTGGGCCGACTACGACAACGACGGCTGGCTCGACCTCTACGTCGGCAGCGAGGCGGACGACGACGGGGTCGCGTACCCCTCGCGCCTCTTCCACAGCCGCGGCGACGGCACCTTCGAGGAAGTCGCCGAGAAAGCGGGGGTCGAGAACTTCCGCATGGCCAAGGGAGTCGCCTGGGGGGACTACGACGGCGACGGCTACCCCGATCTCTACGTCTCCAACATCGGATCGAACCGCCTCTACCACAACAACTGCGACGGGACGTTCACCGACGTGGCGGCCGCCGCGGGCGTCGCCGGACCCGGGAAGCGGAACTTTCCGACCTGGTTCTTCGACTACGACAACGACGGCCGGCTCGACATCTTCGACGCCGCGTACAGCGCCACGACCGACGACGTCGCCGCGGTCTACTTCGGGAAGACCGCCGCGGAGGGGCACCCGCACCTCTACCACAACGAAGGCAACGGGACCTTCCGCGACGTCTCGATCGAGGCGGGCCTGACCGATCCGCTCCTACCCATGGGATCCAACTACGGAGATCTCGACAACGACGGCTGGCTCGACTTTTATCTCGGCACCGGCAATCCCTCCTTCGAATCGATCATGCCGAAGCGGATGTTCCGGAACGTCGGCGGGAAGCGGTTCGAGAACGTCACGTTCTCCGGGGGATTCGGGCATCTCCAGAAGGGGCACGGCGTCGTCTTCGCGGACCTCGACGAGGACGGAGACGAGGACGTCTTCGAGCAGATGGGGGGCGCGTATCCGGGCGACGCCTACCCGAGCGTCCTCTACGAGAATCCGGGCAACGGCAACGCGTGGGTGAAGCTCCGGCTCGTCGGCTCGAAGTCGAATCGCAGCGCGATCGGAGCGCGGATCGAGGTCGTGGTGCCGGAGTCGCAGGGCCGCACGCGCTCGATCTTCCGGACGGTCGGCGCGGCCTCCTCTTTCGGCGGCTCCCCGCTGCGGCAGGAGATCGGCCTCGGGTCGGCCGATCGGATCGTGCGGATTGAGGTCCAGTGGCCGGCCTCCGGGCGGCGACAGGTCTTCCGCGACGTCGAGCCGCGCCGCTCCTACGTGGTCCGCGAAGCCGAGGACCGTCTCGAGCCGGTTCCGCTGCGGTAGCGACGAAGGGCCTGCTCGGGTGAGGGGCGGAGGGGTCCGGCCAGGGGGCGGTCGGCATGGCGACGACGGGCGGGGGGAGGAAATATACTCGGGATTTCGTCCGATTCTTTCTTCGGAGGAGAACGATGTCCAAGCGTCTTGCCCCGATCGCCGGTTTGGTTCTCGCCTTCGCCGCCTCGGCGCTTTCCGCGCAGGAGTGGAGAGGCAAGGCCCGCATCGAAGGAACCGTGAAGAGCACGACCGGCGAGCCGATCGCCGGCGCGAAGATCATGCTCCGATGGACCCAGTCCGGAAAGGGCGGACCCGACGTCACGAGCGGCAAGAACGGGCACTGGGCCTATTTCGGGCTCGCCGGCGGCAACTGGGACATCGACTTCGAGGCCCAGGGATACCAGCCGCGGAAGATCACGGCCGCGTTCCAGGAGGGGTCCCGCAACGAGCCGATCGACATCCAGCTCGAGCCCGTCGCTCCCGCCGCCGCCGGCGAGGGGACCCACGAGGAGATCCTGGTCGCCGGCAAGAAGATCTCCAAGGAAACCGCCGCCGCCGTCGACGCCGGGAACCAGGCGATGCAGGCGAAGAACTGGGCCGCCGCGCGCGAGAACTATCAGAAGGCGCTGACGGAGCTCGGCGACTACGCCCCTCTCTACATGAACATCGCGAAGTCCTACGCCGCCGAAGGCAACGACGAGGAAGCGGTCAACTGGGCCCGGAAGGCGGCCGAGAAGGATCCCAACAACGCGAACGCGTGGAAGACGGTCGCCGAGCTGGAGCTCTCTCGCGGAAACCTCGACGCGGGCAAGGAAGCGCTGTCGCACGTTCCCGCCGACCAGCAGACCGACACGTCGTTTCTGAACCTCGGCATCCTGCTCTACAACAAGAAGCAGCCGGCGGCCGCCGAGGAGGCGTTCGGCAAGGCGCTGGCGTTGAACGCCGATCTCGCGGACGCCTACTACTATCGCGGCCTCGCCCGCTACCAGCAGAAGAAGGTGCCGGAGGCCAAGGCCGATTTCAACAAGTACCTCGAGCTCGCTCCTAACGGCTCGGAAGCCGAGACGGTCAAGGAGATCCTGAAGTCGCTCTCGTGACGGCCGGGGCGTCCGGACGTGCCCGCGTCCGGCGCCTCCTCCGATCGCTCGCGGTCCTCGTCGCGCTGGCGGCGCCGGCGGCCTGTTCTCGAAAGGCGCCCGTGTTTCCCGGCGCGCCCGTCGTGATCATTTCGGTCGACACGCTTCGCGCCGATCACCTGCCGGTCTACGGATACCGCGAAGTCGAGACCCCGGCGCTCGACGCGCTGGCGCGGGACTCGATCGTTTTCGACAACGCGATTTCGCACGTCCCGCTGACGCTCCCCTCGCACGTCGCGCTCTTCACGGGGCTCCTCCCGTTCCAGAGCGGCGTGCGAGACAACCTCGGGTACCGTCTCGACCCTTCGCGGGAGACGCTCGCGGCGTTTCTCGCGTCCCGCGGCTACGCGACCGGCGCCGCGGTCTCGGCGATCGTTCTCGACCACGGCAGCGGTGTCGCCCGGGGATTCGATCTCTACGACGACCGGATCGAAGGGTCCGAGCCGGGGCAGGCGATCGGACAGGTCCAGCGCCCCGGAGGCGAGAGCGCGAAGCGGCTCGAGCGCTGGATTTCGGAGGTGCCGTCCGGAAAGCCGTTTCTCGCTTTCCTCCACATCTACGAACCGCACACGCCGTACGCGCCGCCCGAGCCGTGGCGCTCGCGCTACGCGAAGAGGCCCTACGACGGCGAGATCGCGACATCCGACGAGATCGTGGGGGCCTTCGTCGGGTACCTCAAGGAGCGCGGCCTCTACGACCGAACGCTCCTCGTCTTCCTGTCGGACCACGGAGAGGGCCTCGGAGAGCACGGCGAGGACGAGCACGGCATCCTGCTCTACCGCGAGTCCGTGCGCGTGCCGCTCTTCGTGAAGCTGCCCGGGGGACGGCTCGCGGCGACCCGGTCGGAGGCGCCCGTCGGGATCACGGACGTCTTCCCCACGGTCGCGGCCGCGCTCGGGGAGAAGACGCCCGCGGGTCTTCTGGGGACGTCGCTCGTCGAGCTCGCCCGCCGGCCCGGCCCGCCTCGCGTGATCTACAGCGAGACCCTTTATCCCCGTTACCACTTCGGCTGGAGCGATCTCGCTTCGCTGACCGACGATCGCCACCAGTACATCCAGGCGCCGCGCTCCGAGCTCTACGACTGGAAGACGGATCCGGGCGAACGGCGGGACCTCGCCGTCGGGCTGCCTCCGGCGTTTCGAAAGCTGCGCGTGGATCTGCAGGCGATGAATCGGCCGCTCCAGGCGCCCGGCGCCTCGGACCCCGAGACCGTGAAGAAGCTCGCCTCGCTCGGCTACATCGGGTCGGCCTCACCCGGCGAGGAGAAGGATCTGCCCGACCCGAAGGATCGGATCGCGTCGCTCTCGATCCTAAAAGAGGCCAACCGCCTCGCCGCGGAGCACCGCGACGACGAAGCGATCGCGCTCCTCACGCGGTTCACTTCGGAGAATCCGCGCATGCTCGACGGGTGGGAGTCGCTCGCGCGGCTCTCGCGGCGGGCGGGCCGCCTGCCCGAAGCGATCGCGGCTCTCGAAAGGGCCGACCGCCTCTCTCCGGGAACTCCGCAAATCGTGATGGGCCTGGCGGACCTGAACCTCGAGGCGCGCCGCTTCGACAAGGCGCGCGCGCTGGTCGAGGCGGCCCGGGCGCTCGGCTCCGCGGGCCTGGACGAGGAGCTCGCGGCGATCGCGCTCGCCGAAGGGGACCTCGCGGCAGCCGAACGCCATGCGGAAGCGGCGAGGCAGGGCAGTCCCGAGGCGAGGCTTCCGCTCCTTCTCCTCGCGCGCGTCGAATCGCGGCGCGGCGCATACGAGAAGGCGCTCGCGCACCTGGACGAGGCGCTCGCGCGGGAGGCCGACACGCGCGCGGCGCCGATGCAGGGAATCCGCGCGCTCCGCGCCGACGCTCTGGCTCACATCGGGAGAGAGGCCGAGGCGGAGCAGGACTTTCGGCGCGAGGTTCGGGACTTCCCGGAGAATCTCGACGCCTGGTCCCGCCTCGCTCTCCTCTTCGCCGCCGGGGGACGTCAGGCGGAATTCGGCACCCTTCTCCTCGAGATGACCCGGCGCGTTCCTACGCGTCAGAGCTACGACACGGCGGCCCGCGTCTGCGAGATCGTGGGAGACCTCGAAGGCGCGCGGCGATTTCGGGAGAAGATGCCCAGAACCTAGCCGCGGCGATCTATCGCTTCGCCGCCGGTTGCCTTCGCGGGCCGGCGGCCGCCCGGATCGCATCGCGGAGAACCGCCACGCCCGCCTCGATCCCGTCGGCGTCGGTGCATCCGTATCCCAGGATCAACCCCGTCCTCGGCTTCCGTCCCATGTAGGAGCGGGAGAGCGGCGCCGCCCAGACGCCCCGACCCGCCGCGCGTTCCGCGATTTCGACGTCGTCCCATCCGTCGGGCAGGTCCGCCGTCAGATACATCCCGGCCTCGTCGCCGAGGACGCGAAGCTCCGGGATCTCCCGCTCGAGCGCCGCGACGAGTGCGCTCCGGCGCTCCCGGCAGAGAACGCGCATCCGGCGGATGTGGCGTGCGAAGTGCCCTTCCCGGATGAAGTCCGCGAGCACCGCCTGGGGGAAGGTGGAGGAGAACATGTCCGTCGCGCGGCGGATCTGCGAGAACGGTACGACCAGATCGGCGGGGAGAACGACGTAAGCGAGGCGCAGGGCCGGGAAGAGGATCTTCGTGAAGGTGCCCACGTAGATGACGCGCGAGTCCCGATCGAGCCCCTGGAGCGCGGCGATCGGGAGGTTGCCGTACCGGTACTCGCTGTCGTAGTCGTCCTCGACGATCCAGCATCCGCGTTCCCGCGCGAAATCCAGGAGCTGCAGCCGCCGTGCCGCGCTCATGGTGACGCCGAGGGGGAACTGGTGCGAAGGAGTCACGAAAACGGCGCGGGGATCGGAACAGCGCGCGATTCCGGCGGCCACGTCCATTCCCTGTTCGTCGACGGGCACCGGAACGAGACGAGCTCCCGAGAGGCGGAGCACGGCGTGAATCCCGAAGTAGCCGGGGTCCTCCACCCAGACGGCGGTCTCGGGCTCGAAGAGAACGCGGGCCGCGAGCTCGAGGGCTTGCTGCGAACCGTTCACGATCATGATCTGGTCCGCTTCGCATCGCACGGCGCGCGCGGTTCTCAAATACTCCGCGACGGCCTCGCGCAGAGCGGGAAGTCCCATCGAGTTGGCGTAGGGAAGGAGCGCCGGGTCCGCCCGCCGGCAATGGCGCGCGACCAGGTTCGACCAGATCCCGATCGGGAAGCGGTCCAGCGCGGGCTCTCCGACGTTGAAGGCGCCCCGCCCCTTGAACCATCGTCCGGGCTCCTCGGAGACGAGCCGCGCCGCGGCGCGCGTGATCGGCCTCGGGGCGCGGCGGGTCGGCGCCGCGCGAAGAGGCGAGCGGCGCGCGCGCTCGAGGAGCTCGCCCGGGAGCGATCGCGCAACGAACGTTCCGGAGCCCACGCGGGTCTCGAAGTAGCCTTCGGCGAGCAGCTGCTCGAAGGCATTCAGAACCGGAATCCTCGAGATCTTCAGTTCCCCGGCGAGGCTCCGAGTGGAGGGGAGGCGCTGGCCGGCTCGGAGACGGCGCTCCGCGATGGCGTCCCGGTATCCCTCGTAGAGCTGCCGATACAGCGGCTTTCCGGAGGCGCGATCGATCGAGATGACAGGAAGGATTCCCGGCGGCACGGCTCTCATGAGGCAAACGATAGTGGTCATATGCAGACCGCCGCAAGTGGCTATTGCAGGCGACCGCTTTCCCGCCGAAACTCCTGTACCGTGGTTGAAGTGTTCTTCCTCGCCGTCCTGACCGCTTTCGCGGTCGCGGCGCCCGCGGAAGCGGCGCCTGGGAGCGATTCGCCGGCTCCCGTGCCGTCCCACGCCGTCGTGGTCGAGCTCTTCACGTCCCAGGGATGCATGACCTGCCCGCCGGCTG
Organism: Acidobacteriota bacterium; assembly: GCA_046735265.1. GTDB lineage: Bacteria > Acidobacteriota > Thermoanaerobaculia > UBA5066 > Gp7-AA6 > DATBFU01. The sequence goes on from JBKPSZ010000104.1 coordinate 15,379, forward strand.
ATCAGATTCTGTCTGCCCTCGGGCAGCAGAACCCCGGCCGCGTCATTCCCCTCGCCTTCCACGTGGATTTCTGGAACCAGCTCGGATGGAAGGACCCGTTCTCACGCCATGCCTGGACCGAGCGTCAGGAGGCGTACTCCCGGGCCCTGCGAGTCGGCCGCATCTACACGCCGCAAGCGGTCGTCAACGGGCGCTCCGAGATGATCGGCTCGGACTCGAACCGCCTCCTTTGGTCAATCACGAACGCCGCGGCCCGTCCCGCGGCGACGATCGGGCTCGAGCTCGCCCCCGCCGACTCCCGCGTCTCCGTCCGGGCGCAGGTCGATCTGCCGGAGGAGCTCCAGGGCCGCAAGCTCGATCTCATGGTCGCCGTTTTCGAGACCGGTCTCGTGACGTCGGTCGGACGCGGCGAGAACGGCGGCAAGACGCTTCACAACGACTACGTCGTCCGCGAGCTTCGCAAGGTCGGACGGCTCGCCCCGAAGGGGCTCCCCAAGACGCAACACGCCGCGGAGATCGAGCTCGAGAAGGAGTGGGACCGGGGAAAGCTGGGAGTCGCCGCATTCGTGCAGGACCCCGCCTCCCTCGAAATCCTCGGCGCGAGCTCGGCCCTCCTGGCCGCCCCATCGTCCGAGCGCTCCGGGTCCTGACCGCCGGCGTCTTCCCCGGAGGCCGCCCGCGGCCACCGACCTCGGGCAGATCGTCGCGAACCGGACCGCGTTCTCCGTCTTCGTGGGGGCCGGATCTCCATTCCAATGCCGTATCGGCTCGCTTCTGTAGTCCGGCCGCGCTCTTTCTCGAGCCCCGCGGCTCTCCCGCGAAGCGCGGCGATGCCGTCGAAAGAGTGGTCATACGAATATTCGACCGAGTGGCTATTGCCACCGACCACTTGCCCTTCGAGACTGGCGGCATGCGAGCGATTCGACGGAGTCGATTCCGTTCGGCGCGGCCGAGTCTCCTCGGGCCGGAGCTTCCTCCCGGAGTCGCCCGTCTCGCGACGGCTTTCCTCCTCGGTCTCGCCTCCCTCGCCTGCGCGTCGAGCGGCGCTCCCGAGGCGACCGCGCACGCGACCTTCGCAGGCGGCTGTTTCTGGTGCATGGAGGAGCCGTTCGAGAAGGTGCCGGGCGTCGCTGCCGTCGTGTCCGGCTTCTCGGGGGGCACCAAGGCGAACCCGACCTACCGCGAAGTGTCCGCCGGCGGGACCGGCTACGCCGAGTCGGTCGACGTCACCTACGACCCGACGCGCGTCTCCTACGAGCGACTCCTCGACGTCTACTGGCACAACGTCGATCCGCTGACCGCCGGCGGGCAGTTCTGCGACAAGGGGAGCCAGTACCACTCGGCCATCTTCTATCGGGACGCCGAGCAACAGCGTCTGGCCGAGGAATCGAAGGCCCGCGTCGCGAAGCAACTCGGCGCGCCGGTCGTCACCGAAATCGTCCCGTTCACGAAGTTCTTTGCGGCGGATTCGTCTCATCAAGATTTCTACAAGACGAACCCGGGCCGGTATCAGGAGTACGTCCAGGGCTGCGGCCGCCACCGCCGCCTGATCGAGCTGTGGAGCGCGGCCGCCGGCGGCTCCGGGGGGAAATCGTGAGCTCCCGCGCCCGGCTCGCGATTCTTCCGCGGCGCGACGGCGATCCGGCTCCGTCCGCCGGGGAGATGCCCTCCGAAGGCGCCGCCCCCGCCGAGATCCTCCGATGCGCCGAACGCCTCGGGATTCCGTGGCGGCGCGTTCTCCTCGCGGAGATCGAGTCGGAACAGAGACTCCGGCGTCATCTCGCGGACGTCGACGGCGACTGCACGCTCCCGTCGGCCCTGACGATCCTCTCCTTCTCGTTTCTCCAGTCGTGGAGGGTGCGGGATCGGATCCGCACGCTCGCGACGCGGACGGGCGAGGAAGCGGGATCCGCCGCCCGTCAGCTCCGCGCCGTCTTCCGGCGACTGACGGGAGGCGCGGACCGAGGGGAGCCGGCGCTCACGGAGCATCTCTGGTTCGCCTATCAGCGCGTCCTCCTCCTTCAGCGCGTGAGCCGCGCCGCCGGCCGCAGTCGCGGCGAGACGGCCGAACGAATCGCTTTCGTCTGCGCGCGCACACGCTGCTGCTTCGAGGACGCCTCCTGGGCGGTCCAGAGGGAGCAGTCGCGGGAGCCGCATGGCCGCCTCGAGGCGGCCGTGCGCCGCGTGCGCGAAGAAGGGTTCCTGATCCCGCGTGCCGAGTCGGAGGCCCGCTCCCTGTCGGAGCTCCGGCGTCTGGTCCGCGGCTTCCCCCGCCGTGACGGGCGCGACCGCGCGCTCCGCCCGGCCGCTCATCCCGTCTCCGCGCCGCGCCGTCTCGCGCCCTCCGACGCGATCGGAACGGCCGGCTCTTGAGCTTCTCCGCCGCCGGCGGGGTCGCCCCTTCCCGACCAATCGATCCAGATTTCTCGATCCGATTCCAACCCTTCGTTCGAAAACACCTCTCTTAAGGAAAACGGAGCCGCGAGCCAGATGTCGAAATCCAAAGGGACTTCTTCCGGGAGTCGCCAATTGGCAGTCTCCGTGAACTGCGTTTCGTCCCGGTGGCACGCCCCGGCCCGCCACCGAGGAGGCAGCGAATGAATCGTCGTGATCCGCGTCGAGGGGGCCTTTCGAGGGCACCCGCAGAACGGAAGAGTTTTTCGAAGGAGGGCTCTATGGCGAAACGGTTTCCCTATTTGGTGGGGGCCATCGCGGTCGTCGCGATGTGCCTCTTCGCCGTGCCGGCCGTCGCGCAGTTCGGCGGCAACACCGGCGGTATCGATGGGAAGGTCGTCGACGAGCAGGGCGGAGTGCTGCCCGGCGTGTCGGTGACCGTGAGCGGCGTCGGCGCGCCGCAGACGGTGTACTCCGATGCGCGCGGCGAGTTCCACGTCATCAACCTGGCGCCGGGCACCTACACGGTGACGCTGGCGCTGCAGGGGTTCTCGACGGTCAACCGCGAGAACGTGACGGTGGCCCTGGGCCGC
>JBKPSZ010000105.1:0-8155 GCA_046735265.1 Acidobacteriota bacterium
AGCCTTCCGGCGGCCACGTAGTCGAGGAAGAAGAGGGGGCGCGCGCCCTGCACGAGGATGTCGTTGACGCAGTGGTTGACCAGGTCGGCGCCGCAGGTGTCGTGGCGGTTCGCCGCCGCGGCGACCTTTAGCTTCGTTCCGACGCCGTCGGTCGAGGCCACGAGAACCGGCTCGCGAAACGACGAGAAGTCGGGGCGGAAGAGGCCGCCGAATCCGCCGACGTCGCCGAGCACGCCCGGCGTGAAGGTCGAGCGGATCGCGGCGCGGGCCCGCTCGAGCGCGGCGGCCTTCGCGTCGATGTCGACGCCGGCCTCGGCGTAGCGGGAGTCCTTCAAGGGAAGCGGATTATACGGGCGGCTCGGGTGGCGAAGCGGCGGAATCGGGGCGCACGAGAAAGATCCGGACCCTCGATCGCGGAACCGGCGGCGGCTGCTCCGCGTAGTGATCGAGGATCCAGCGCATCACACCCTGCGCGTAGTCCTCGCCGAAGCGGCCGGGGCCGTACTCGGTCGTCAGGCGCGGCCAGACCACGATCGCGCGCGGCGGCACCTTCGACATCTCCCGAAGGATCGCCCCCTCGTCCCGTTCGGTCAGATACCCCGGGATGTAGAGCTTCTGCCGCAGCGGATTGCGGCGTCCGGAGAGCGCGTTCAGGATCTGTCCCTCGGGAAAGACGATGAGAAAGTCGCCGTCGGAAGTCGAGCGGCGAACCCGCTCCGCCGTCGCTTCGATCTCTCGCGCGACGCGCGGGTTGGCTCCCACCATTCCGCCCGTCCCCGCGATCGCGACGCGTTCGGTGCGCGAGTACTGTGCGATCCGGCCCGCGAACGCCGTCGTGACGAGAACCGCGAGTCCAGCGGCGAGAGCCAGCCGAAGACGCCGGCGCGCCGGACCGGGGCGCCGGACGGTCGCGCGGTGGAGCAGCCCGGCCGCCGCCACGAACGCGAAGAGGAGAGGAGGCCCGACGTAAGGGGAGTCCACGATGTGGAGGAAGCGGCGATGCATGGCGAGCAGGCCCGCGACCCCGGCCGCGGCGAGCGCCGCGCCGTGCGGCCTCCCTCGGCGGAGGACACCCGCGGGAATCGACGCGACGCACGCGAGCGGAGCGGCCGAAAACAGGACGGCTCCGTGCGCTCCCCCGAGAGCGGCCGAGATCACGAGGACGAGGCCCACGGCCACGAAGACCGGAACTCGACGTCCTCGGCCCGTCGCCAGCCGCTCGATCACGAAGACGCCGCCCGTCCACATCGCGGCGGAGTACAGCATCTGAACGAGGCCCTTTCTCCAGTCGTCGAGACCGGAGAAGTGGACCAGGAACTTGCGGGTCTCCGGGGAGATGCCGGTCAAGAGGACGTGTCCGTCCGAAAGCACCGCGTCGCCGCCGGCGGCGAGCACGAAAGCCCCGAGCCCGGCGCCGAAGAGGCCGGCCGCGCACGCGGCCGAGAGGAACACGTCCCGCATCCACCTCGGGCGGCTCAGGACCGCCTGGGCCGTCGCCACGCCGGCGAGCGCGATCAGGCCCCATTCGGTCCGACACAATCCCGCGAGGCCGCACAGCAGGCCCGCCGCCGCGGCGCGCCCTTTCGCGTTTCCCGCGGCCGGCCGGCTCGCGAGCGACAGCGCGATCAGCGTGAAAGTCGCCGGGTGCCAGATCCGATATCCCATGCCGAGGATCGAGCCCCCCGCGTCCGGGAGAAAGACGAGAGCGGCGACGGCGAGACCGGTCCAGGCGATCGCCTCCCATCGGCCGGTCACGCGTCTCAGAAGGGCGTAGAGCGCCGCGAGTGTCGCGAGCGAGCCGACGACCCCCGCGATCACGAGCGCGGGGAAGCCGGAGCCGAACACGCGCAGGAAAGCCGCTTGAAAGTAGGGAGTGAACGGGCCGAACCAGTAGATGAGGTCGCGGTAGAGCAGATCGCCGCGCGCGAGCGAGTCGGCGTAGATCCATTCGGTCCCCGTGTCGATGATCGCGTCGGACCACTTGCCGCGCGACGCGATCCAGAGACCCGCGGTCGCCGCGGCGAGGAAAAGAAGCAGCGCCGCCTCCGCCCGGAACGCCCCGAACCGGCGCCCGGCGACGGAGGTCGCCGCCGCGCCCTCGGCCGAGCTCACGTGACCAGGCTCCCCCGCCCCTTCCAGCGCTCCCCGGCGCCGCTCGCGAGGATTTCGTCGATCGCCTGGAAGGCGCGATCGATCTCCGCGTCCTCCGTGTAGAAGTGAGGCGAGAGCCGGATGCCGACTCCCGGGCGAAAGTCCACGACGACGTCGCGGGCATTGAGCTCCCGCGAGACTTCGAGGCCGTTGGGGACTTCGACGGCGACCGTGCCGCCGCGGCGCGACGGCTCGGGGGCGGCCGCCGACCGGAAGCCTCGGCGCCGGGCGAGCTCCGCGACGAGCGCCGTCTGGCGGAGCGATTTCTCCCGGATCGCCGCCGGACCGGCCTCGCGGACGATGCGCGGCCCTTCGCGGGCCGCATAGAGCGCCGGAATCGCCGGCGTGCCGAGAAGGAACCGGAAGGCGTCGTCGCGGTGGCGAATCGGAGGGGGCTCGAAAGCGAACGGCGCCGCGTGCGCCAACCATCCGGTCAAGGCGGGCGTCAGGCTCTTGCGCCTCTCCGGCCGGACGAACAGAAACGCCGCGCCGGCGCCGCCGCAGAGCCATTTCAAGACGCCCCCGACGAGGACGTCCACGCCGAGAGTGTCCACGGAGACCGGCATGGTTCCGACCGACTCGTAAGCGTCGAGAACGAGGAGCGCGCCGACCTGGCGGCACTTCTTCGCGATTGGAGCGACATCCACGACGAAGGCGCTCTTGTAGAGGACGTGAGAGATCGCCACGATCGCGGTCCGATCGTCGATCGAAGAGACGATGCGATTCTCGTCGGCGGCGAGGCCGTCGCCGCGAGGCGATGGGACGGTCACGACCTCCGCGCCGAGCCTCGACGCCAGCGCCTGATAGACGTAGCGGACCGACGGGAACTCGCCGTCCAGGATCACGATCCGGCGTCTTGGCCCTCGGTAATCGAAGCTCGAGAGGAGGACTGCCGAGGCGATCGTCGCGTTCGGCAGCATCGTGACGGTGCGCGGCGCCGCTCCGATGAGCGGGGCGATCTCGTCGCCGACGGTGACCGAAAGATCCCACCAGCCCTCCGCCCACGCTCGAACCCCGCGCGTCGCCCAAGTCTCGGCGTATTCCGCGAGCGCGCGGGCCGCGGCTTTCGGCATCGCGCCCAGGGCGTTCGAATTGAGATACGTCGAGCTCTGGAGAATCGGGAATTCCGGGCGGAAACGGAGAAGCGAGTCGGGGCTCATCGCGTCGCGGCCGCGGCGGCGCGGCCGACGGGCTCTCCCGCCTTGTAGATCTCCCGGATCTTTCGAACGTTCTTGACGTCGGCGAGCGGGTCCGCATCGAGGACGATCAGGTCGGCCCGCTTGCCCGGCTCGAGGGTTCCGCGATCCTTCTCGACTCCGAGCGATCGGGCAGCGGTCTGCGTGGCCGCGCGGATCGCCTCGATCGGCGGAATTCCCCCCTTCACGTAGAGGTCCATCTCGATCGACACCGCGAGCCCCGGGAACGCCCACATGTCCGTCCCGAGAGCGACGGGAACTCCCGACTCGCGGATCCGCCGGAGGTTCCCGTAGAGCATCGGCAGCCGCCGCTGGAGCTCGGCGAAGTTGGGATACCGCTCCCGGTAGTTCTGGGCGTATTCGGGCGAGCGATAGCGGCGCGCGCGATCCGGGGGAATGCCGGTGCCGCGCATCGTGACCATGGGGTCGGAGAGGACGCCGTCCACGAAGGTGCGCGTATCGGCCAGGAACTCGAAGATGTCCAGGGTCGGCACGTAGAAAACCGGCCGGCTCTTCATCTCCGCGATCGTCTTCGGGTCGAGCCGGTCGAGGACGCCGTGCGCGAGCGCCGTCGCCCCGAAAGCCACGGCCTGCTTTGCGTCGGCGCCTTCCATGGCGTGGACGATCGCCCGCATCCCCTGCTTGCGCGCTTCCGAAACGAGCGCCTTCGCCACCGGTCCCGCGAGCTTCGGAAGAGGAGGCTTCGGCCCGCGACACCAGGTCATGTCGTCCAGCATGAGCTTGATCTCGGCGGATCCGAACTTCTTCGCCTTGCGAACGGATTCCCGCGCTTCGGCTTCGGTCGCGGGAAAACGATTCAGGTTCACGTCGGGAGGCTCGTCCTGTCCCCACCAGCCGCCGCGGACGGTGAAGATCGGAGTGGCGGGATAGACCTCCGGAAAGCGCGACCCCGGATACCTCGAGCGCTCCGCGAGCTTCGCGGCCGCGGCGACGTCTTCCGCCATGAGACGCACCGAGGTCACGCCCCAGTGGAGCATCTCCTCAAGATCGCCATCCGATTCGGCGTGCACGTGCGCGTCGATGAAGCCGGGGACGATCCACTCGCCCGAGAGGTCCTGGACCGAGGCGCCGGAGGGCAGCGCGGCGAGCGCCTCCGGCGTGGCTTCACCGACGGAGACGATTCGGCCGTCGCGGATCAGGAGAAGAGCGTTGGCGCGCGCCGGGGTACCCGTCCCGTCGATCAGGGTGGCGCCGCGGAGAGCGATCGTGGCGGCCAGGATGCGCAGCACGGGTGCGGGGGTTCTAGGCTCGAAGGGCTCGGTTCGGGAGATCCCCGAACGACGCGCCCCGAACCTGGCACCCCGCAATCACGGCGCGAGCGCGCTCTCCTTCTCGCGCTCCTCTTCTTCGACCGCGACGGGATAGATCCCGGTGAAGCAAGCGGTGCAGGCGGCCTGCTGCGGCCGGCCGAACGCTTCGAGCATCCCCTCCGCCGAGAGGTAGCCCAGGCTGTCCGCCTCGATGAAGCTCCGGATATCTTCGACGGAGTGGCTCGAGGCGATGAGCTCGCGTCGCGTCGGCGTGTCGATGCCGTAGTGGCAGGTGTGCATGGTCGGAGGAGACGAGACGCGGACGTGGACCTCTCGGGCGCCCGCCTCACGCAGCATCCGCACGATCTTTCGCGACGTCGTCCCGCGAACGATCGAGTCGTCGACCAGCACGACGCGCTTGCCTTCCACGACCTGGCGCACCGGATTCAGTTTGACCTTGACGCCGAAGCTGCGGATTGCCTGCTTCGGCTCGATGAACGTCCGGCCGACGTAGTGGTTGCGCACCATCCCGAGGGCGAAGGGGATTCCGCTCTGCCGCGAGTAGCCGAGCGCGGCGTACATTCCGGAGTCGGGCACCGGCACGACGACGTCCGCCTCGGCCGGATACTCGCGGGCGAGGCGCGCGCCGAAGGCCTCTCGGACCGCGGCGACGCTCTTGCCGAAGACGAGCGAGTCCGGGCGCGCGAAGTAGACGTGCTCGAAAATGCACGGCGTCGGATGCGGAAAGGCGAACCGGTGGGAGGAGACCCCCCCCTCCGATAGGCGCACGATCTCCCCGGGCTCGACGTCCCGTTCGAACTTCGCCTCGATGAGGTCGAAGGCGCAGGTCTCCGAGGCGACCACGGGCGAGCCTTCGCGAACCCCGAGAGACAGCGGCCGGATTCCGTTCGGGTCGCGCACCGCGAAGATCCCTTCGCGCGACAGGATCAGAAGGGAGTAGGCGCCGCGCACGTCCGAAAGCGCGTCCGCGATGGCAGCCGAGAGGGTCGGGGCCTTGGAGCGCGCCACCAGGTGCAGGATGACCTCGGAGTCGGAAGAAGTCGTGAAGAGCGCGCCCGCGTCCTCGAGCTGCGCGCGGATCTCCCGCGCGTTCACGAGGTTGCCGTTGTGCGCGAGCGCCAGCGGACCCCGGCCCGTCGCGAACACGATCGGCTGGGCGTTGGCGAGGAGCGACGCCCCGGCCGTCGCGTAGCGCACGTGGCCGATGGCGGTCCGGCCCGGGAGCCGGGCGAGGCGCGCTTCGTCGAAGACGTCGGCGACGTAGCCCATTTCCCGCTCGACGGCGAGATGCCCCGCGGCGTCGAGGGTGGCGATTCCGGCCGACTCCTGGCCGCGGTGCTGGAGTGCGTAGAGGCCGAGGTATGCGAGCCGGGCGGCGTCCTCCGCATCGAAGACGCCGAAAACGCCGCATTCGTCGCGGAAGCCGGAACGAGAATTCACGCCCACGTCATCTTAACATTCGCGGCCGCTCCGGCAGTCCCGTGCGCCGGAGCGCAGCGATCGCCTCCGCGCAGCGCGCGAAATGTGATGAAGCCTCGGACCAGGGGGATGAGCCTCACGACGCCGGGCCGACGAGAGCGTCTGACGGTTCGTGGGGAGCCGCCGGGAGAAACGGAAGGGGCGGCGGACTCGGGAGCGCCCGAGAGTCTGGCTCGCGCTGATGGTGGTATCCGGGGCGGCGCTCGCGCGGTCCGGGCTCGGCGACGATCGAACACGCCTGCGTTTCGAGGGAACTCGCGACGTGGCATTCGAACACGTCGTGCTCGCGGCTTTCGGGGACGCGGCGCAGCGACTGGCGCGAGACCCGTGCGTCCGCCTCCTCTCGGAGCTCCGGGATCGCTCGGGCCAGACTCTCGCCGCTCGCCTCGAGGAGCAGGGCCGGACGGCGGTCGAGCACCTGTCGACGCTCGTCGTTTCGGACGGCGATCGCCGGGCCTTCTGCCAGTCGAGCGTCGTGCTTGCCGGGGCCGTCCCGGGCCGACCGGCGGTGACCTTCTGCGGGCGGCGATTCGTCCGGCAGCAGCGGTTGGACCCCGGATACGCCGCCGCGATCGTCATCCACGAGGCTCTCCATACCCTCGGGCTTCCGGACAAACCACCGACGAGCGAGGAGATCACCACGCGGGTCCGGAAGCGATGCGGAGGGGACTGAGCGAGGCTTTCGGGAACGGCCTATTTGAATCCCTCAATGAGAAAGAGCTCCGAGACGTATCGCGTGTAGGCATACACGTACGACTTCCCGTCCGGCCCCGGCAGAATCGCGAAGATGCCGTCCACAGTCGGGTCCGGCGGACGGAGTTGCCTCCACGGGCGCTTCTTGCCCGATTCGACATCCAACGCAAAGTCCCAGAAGTAGAGCGTCTTGCCGTCGCTCGACCAGCGAACCGGAATCTCGCCGACGGAAATGCCGGAGAGCCTCCGGGCCGGGGCGCTGGACTTCTCCAGCGGATAGACCCAGGCCCAGTGATCCGGACCCTCCGCCGCGACGTACAGGCCGTCGGGCGAAATGGTCTGACAGCCGTCGCTCAGCCTTACGCCCTCCGGTGTCACAGGCCGGGGAGCGCCCCCGGAAAGATCGAGGACGTAGAGACGGTTGCCGTGCCCCTTCTCGACTCCCTCGATCAAAATCCGGCGCCCGTCGGAAAAGAACACTCCTCCGCTCTGGGCGCCCAAGAGAACCGGACTAACGGAGACCTTTCGCGCCTCGCCAGCACCGGTCGGAAGAAGGGAGGCTGTCATCGCCTCTCCGCCGTTGTAGACGAGCGCCCACTTGCCGTCCGGCGAGAGAGCGCGCGCGAGGCCCTCGCCGAGGCGCTTCGGCGGAGATCCGTCCATGTCGCGAACGTATACGGATCCCCGCTCCTCGAAGAGAACGCTCTTCCCGTCGGCCGAGATGTCGACCGGAGACGGGTCGTCGAGCCAGCTCAGAGAACGCTACACGATCACGGTCACGGATTCCGCGACCGGGGCGGTGCGCCTCTACCACGACGGTGCGCCCTTCTGCGGCGGCGCGGACACCAGCGCCTTCAGCGACTAGGCCCCGGCGACACGACCGAGATCGTCCTGACGCGCTAGCGCGCAGCGGCCGCGAGTCGGGCGGGAGGCTTTCCCCGCCCGGCCAACACTTCGATCTGCCGGTCCTGGACCCGGGAAAGGAGGACCTGCGCCGCGATCGCTCCCAGGAACGCCAGGAACATGTCCCACTGCGTGTCCCACGGATCGCCCTGGGTGCCGAGAAAATCGGTCGCCGCCGCTCCCGACGCGAGCGCGGTCCACCACTCGACGAACTCGTAGAACGCCGAGATCGCGAGACAGACGCAGGTTACGAGAAAGAAGAGCCAGCCTCCCGGCCGGAGCGAGACCTTCCGCCGGAGGACCTCCCGGACGAGCATCGCGGGGATGAAGCCCTGCGCGAGATGCCCGATCCGGTCGTAGTGATTGCGCGCGAAACCGAAGGCTTCCTGCATCCAGAAGCCGAGCGGGACGCGGGCGTACGTGTAGTGGCCGCCGAGCATC
>JBKPSZ010000106.1:0-10593 GCA_046735265.1 Acidobacteriota bacterium
TCTCATTCCCGGGCGGTTGACGACGCTGACGTTCCAGGCGCGGCGCGAGGCGACCTACGACGGCCGCTGCGCGGAATTCTGCGGTTATCAGCATGCTCACATGGGTTTCCAGCTCGTGGCGCAGACACCGGCCGAGTTCGAAGCCTGGCTCGCCGATCAGAGGCGGCCGGCCGCTGATCCCGTCGATGCAGCGACGGCTCGGGGGCTCCACGTCTTTCTCACGGGGCCTTGCACGCTCTGCCACACGATTCGCGGAACTCCCGCGTTCGGCCACAAGGCGCCGGACCTGACGCACCTCGCGAGCCGAGCAACCATCGCCGCGGCGACGCTGCCCAACACACCGGGACATCTCGCCGGCTGGATCGCGGACGCGCAGCGCATCAAGCCCGGGAACCGAATGCCGCCGAACATCCTTGCATCGACCGATCTGCTCGATCTCGTCGCCTATCTGAGAAGCCTGCGATGAGCTCTCCGGCGAAGAAAGCTCCTCGCGAGAAACCGGCGCCCGGCTCTTCCGAGGAGAACGAGCGTGCCGAGCTCGCGAGGACCTGGCGGAAACGGACCGGCACCCTCGGTCTCCTCTTCAGCGTCGATCACAAGACGATTGGAAAGCGCTACATCATCACCGCCTTCGTCTTCTTCGTGCTCGGCGGCCTCGAGGCGGCGGCGATGCGTCTGCAGCTCGCGCGCCCCGAAAACCGCCTCCTGAACCCGGACCTGTACGACCAGATCTTCACGATGCATGGGACGACGATGATGTTCTTCTTCGCGGTCCCCGTCATGCTGGGCGTCGGTCTCTATCTCGTGCCTCTCATGGTCGGCACGCGCAACGTTCCCTTTCCCCGGTTGAACGCCGTGGGCTACTGGTTTTACCTGGCGGGAGGTCTCCTCCTGTACGGCACCTTCCTTGCGAATCGCGGTCCGGATGCCGGCTGGTTCGCGTATGTGCCTCTGTCCGGCAACGCGTACTCGTCGGGTCACGGCATGGACGCCTGGGTCCAGATCATCAACTTCACCGAAGTGTCTGCTCTCATCGTGGCGGGCTCGCTGATCGTCACGATCTTCAAGCAGCGCGCGCCCGGCATGTCCCTCGACCGCGTTCCGCTCTTCGCCTGGGCGATTCTAATCACGATGATCATGATCGTGTTCGCGATGCCGGCCGTCATCTTCGCCGCCGGCTCGTTGAACAGTGACCGGTCGCTCGGAACGCACTTCTTCAATCCCGCGGAGGGCGGCGACGCTCTCTTGTGGCAGCACGCGTTCTGGTTCTTCGGCCATCCCGAGGTGTACATCATCTTTCTCCCAGCCCTCGGGATGGTTTCCTCGATCCTTTCGTCGGCGTGCCGCCGGCCGATCTTCGGCTACACCGCGATGGTGCTCGCGCTCGTCGCCACCGCATTCCTCGGATTCGGGCTGTGGGTACACCACATGTTCGCGACCGGCCTGCCGCAGTTGGGGGAGAGCTTCTTCACGGCCGCGAGCCTCATGATTGCCATTCCGACCGGCGTGCAGCTCTTCTGCTGGATCGCGACGCTGTGGGGATCCCGGCCCCGCCTCGAGCCCCCCCTCCTCTTTGTTCTCGGCTTCTTTTTTACGTTCCTGATCGGCGGGCTCACGGGAGTGCTTCTCGCCTCCGTACCGGTCGACCTGCAGCTGCACGACACCTACTTCGTCGTCGCGCATCTCCACTACGTGTTGATCGGAGGCGCGGTGTTTCCGCTTTTCGGCGGGATATATCACTGGTTCCCGAAGGTCACGGGGCGCATCCTGGGACGGCGGCTCGGCTTCTGGAACTTCGCGCTCCTGTTCCTGGGCTTCCAGCTCACCTTCTTCCCGATGCACGAACTCGGATTTCACGGCATGCCCCGCCGCCTCTACACCTATTCGCCGGAACGGGGATGGAACGAGCTGAATCTCGCCGCGAGCATGGGTGCCGCCTTGATCGCCGTCGCGGTCGTTCTCTTCCTGATCAACGTCGTGCGAAGCCTTCGTCGCGGCGCTCGCGCCGGAGACAACCCGTGGGGCGCGGAGACTCTCGAATGGGCCACCTCCTCGCCGCCACCGGCGTACAACTTCTTGCGGATCCCCGTCGTCTCGAGCCGCTCTCCGCTCTGGGAAGAAGCCGGACTCGGATACGTCACCGGCATGCCCACGAACAAGCGCCTGCTCCTCGTGACGCACCCGCTCGACGCCGAGCCTTCGCATCGCGAGGAAGTTCCGGGGCCGTCCGTGAACCCTTTCCTGATCTCGGTCGTCATGAGCCTCGGCCTCATCGGCTCGATCTTCTGGCTCTGGTGGGCGGTGATCGGCGCGGTGCTTTCCATCCCGATCGCGTTCCTCTGGTACTGGACCGAGGAAGATCAGTGAGCGCGGAGCGCACGCTCGACGTTTCGGGCCTTCCCGACGCCGTTCTCGACAGTCGTTCGCTCGTGTGGTGGGGAACGCTCGTCATGACGGTAATCGAAGGAATGGTGTTCGCGATCGCGGTCGGAGGGTACTTCTACCTGCGCACTCGCGCGAGCGCCTGGCCGCCGCCGCGCGTCGGCCCGCCGGCGCTGACCGCCGCGACCGTCAACCTCGGCATCCTTCTCCTCTCTGCGATCCCCGCATATCTCCTCGATCGCGCCGGGCAACGCAAGGACGCTCGAAAGGTCCGAATCTTTCTCGTCGCCAGTCTCGTCCTTGGCACCGCGTTCCTCGTCCTGCGCTACTTCGAGTTCAAGGACCTCCACTGCATGTGGAACCAGAGCGCCTACGCCTCCATCCAGTGGACGATACTGGGCCTCCACACGACCAACCTGCTCACCTCGCTCGCCGAAACCCTGATTCTTCTCGTGTACGTGCTTCTCCGGCCGATGGAAGACCATCACTTTCTCGACGCCCGGCTGGACGGGGTTTTCTGGTACTTCATCGTGATCACCTGGATTCCGCTTTACGCAGTGGTTTTCCTCGTGCCGAGGATACGGTGAAGTCCTCCGCGCACGGGAAGAGCTCCTCCCGGAGGGAGTCGAGACTCTGGTTCGCGATTTTCGGCCCTGCCGCGGCGTGGATTGCGACGCAGCAATTGGGCTTCGTTCTCTCCCCTCTTCTCTGTGCGCAGGGCGGGCACTGGATTCTCTATCTCCTGACCGCTTCGGCTCTCGCCGCGTCCGCCGCCGGCGCGCTCGCCGCTTGGCGCACCTGGCGCGCGATCCGGGGCGGCGCATCGGCCGCGGGAGAAGTCGGCGAACGGCGCCGATTCATGGCCATCGCCGGTTTTCTCCTGGCTGTCTATTTCAGCCTGGCGATCGTGGCCCTCGCCATCCCCCAGATCGTGCACCGCCCGTGCGACTGACATGAATCGGTGGACCTTCGACCTGTCGGCGGTCGCGAGCCTGATCGTCGCCGGCGCGCTTTACGCGGTCGGCGCCGTCCGGCTGCGGCGTTCGGCGGGGAATCGCGCTCCGAAGCTCTGGCAGCTTCTCGCGTTTGCCTCGGCTTGGATCGTGCTGGTGGTCGCTCTGGTCTCCCCCGTTGCCGCCGTGAGCGAATCTCTTCTCTCCGTTCACATGACGCAGCACGAGCTCCTGATGGTCGTGGCTGCTCCCCTTCTCGTATTGGCGCGGCCGCTCGGCGTCGGGATCTGGGCCCTCCCGCGCGCATGGCGCTTTCGCATCGGCGGCTTCACGCGCCGGCCGGCCGTCGCCGGAGCCTGGAAGTGGATGACGGGCGCGATCACGGTCTGGCTCCTCCACGGCGCCGCGCTGTGGATCTGGCACGCTCCGCCTCTCTACCAGGCGGCCGTCCGCGACGAGCGCATTCACGCCGCGATGCACGTCTGTTTCCTCTTCAGCGCTTTGCTCTTCTGGTGGGCGCTCGTTCACGGGCGCTACGGACGCCTCGGCTACGGCGTCGGAGTGCTCTACGTCTTCCTGACGGGACTCCACGCAACGGCGCTCGGAGCGCTCATGACCATCGCTCCGCGCCCCTGGTACGCGCTCTATCGGGCGCGCGCCGCGGCGGCGGGCGTCGATCCTCTGGAAGACCAGCAGCTCGCGGGCTTGCTCATGTGGGTGCCTTTCGGGATCGTCTTCCTGGTCGTCGGGCTGGCGCTCGTCGCCGCCTGGTTGGGCGAAGCCGAGCGCCGCGTCGCGCTGACGCGCTCAGCCGGGCTGGGAGCAGAACATGAGTCTTGAGAAGGGGGCCGCCGCGACGCGGCGCGCCGGGAGCGTCCTGTTGCTCGCGACTCTCGCGATCGCCGGCTGCTCTCGAGAGTCCCGGGAACGAGCCGCCCGCTGGACCGGAGGCAACCCGGACCGCGGCCCGACGGCGATCCGGAGGTTCGGTTGCTCCTCCTGCCACACGATCCCCGGCGTGCGAGGGGCCGACGGCCTCGTGGGCCCCCCGCTCGACCACATCGCGAGCCGGGTGTACGTCGCCGGCAAACGGATCAATACGCCCGAAAACCTCATGGACTTCATTGCGCGCCCGCACGGCACGGATCGGGAAATCGCGATGCCGCAGATGGGAATCCCGCAAAGGGACGTCCGCGACATCGCGGCCTACCTCTACACGCTCCGCTGATGAGGACGGCGCGTCACGCGGCGTTGTGGATCGGTCTTCTCGCAGCGCTGCCGGGGTGTCGGGCGCGCGGGCCGATGGTGTACGTTTCGAACGAACGTTCCGGCGACATCACGGTGATCGACCCAAAATCGGACACCGTCGTGCGCACGATCGCCGTCGGATCGAGGCCGCGCGGTGTCCAGCTCCGCTCTGGAAAGCTGTATGCGGCTTTGACGAACTTCGGCACGCGACGCCCCGGCGCGCGCGCGGCGATCGCCGAAATCGATCCGAGCGCCCGCGACCGCATTCGATGGCTTCCCTCCGGGACCGATCCGGAGCAGCTCGCCGTCAGCCGGGACGGCCGGCGGATCTACGTTTCGAACGAGGACGCGGGAGCCGCTTCCATCGTGGACGTGCCGGCCGCGAAGATCCTTCAGACGCTGGTCGTGGGAGTCGAGCCGGAAGGGGTCGGCCTCTCCCCCGACGGACGCTGGTGCTGGGTGACGGGAGAGTCGAGCAATACGGTGAGCGTCATCGACACGGCACGGGAGCAGGCCGTCGGCTTCGTCCTCGTCGAGGGCCGGCCGAGAGCCGTCGCCTTTTCGCCGGACGGCTCGAAGGGTTACGTCTCCTGCGAGCTCGGCGGAAGCCTCTGCATCCTCGACGTCGCGAGCCGGGCGCTGGAAAAGTGCGTCCGCCTCGGGCCCGGCGAGCGGCCCGTCGGAGTGGCGGTGTCCGCGGACGGCCGCGAGGTCTTCGCGGCGACGGGCCGCGGCAACACCGTCGTCGTACTCGACTCTACCGGCCGACTCCTCGCGCGAATCCCGGTCGGACAGAGGCCCTGGGGGATCGCGCTGACGCCCGACGGTCAAAAGCTCTACGCCGGCAACGGACTGTCGAACGACGTGTCCGTGATCGACACACGCGCCCGGCGCGTCGTTCGAACGATCCGGGCGGGCGACGGTCCCTGGGGAATCGCGATCGGGTCGTGAGAGCCGTGGCCTTCGATCACCTGCTCCGGACGCGCCGTTTCGTGCGGGACGTCCGGCGACCTCGACTCCTGTTCGGACTGGCCAGCGGCTCGCCATGGGCGGGCTCGCCGGCTTCGTCCCGGCGGGGCGTGTAGTACCGCGCGAGCCAGCTCGCCAGGCCGTCCAGGCCCGGAAAGAGCACGCGCTCGGTGACGTTGGCCTGGTCGAGCTTGTCGCGGACCTCGCGGCGGAGCGAAGGCGGAATGACGATTCGCTTCGCGGACTCCGGTCGGCGGCGGAGGAATTCGAGCAGGTCCGCCGCGGGATCCGAGAGGAGCGAGAACACGGAGAACTGGTTCGTCAGACGGTCGTCGAGAGAAGGAGGGTCGAAGAAGAGGACGAAGGCACCGCGGAGGCCTCGGGAGAGGTCCTCGAGATTCGGCGCCGCGTCGCCGAGCATCTCCGCCGTGAAGAGGTCGGCGTTCTCGCGGCGGAGGACGCGGCGCAGACGCTGGGGCAGCTCCCGGTGGAGGCGGCGGAAGTCGACGCACCAGACGACCCCGTCCCCGAAGCCGAGGCGCACGTCCGTGGCGAAATGGAGCGCGACGTACGGCGAAAATGTCCAGTCGAGCAGGCGTGTCGGAAGACCGTGATGCTGGGCGAGTGCCAGCCAGCTCCAGATCGACCCGCCGTGCGCGGCACCGGGGGGCGCGAATTTCCGGAAGTTGCGGAGCAAGTGGGGCTCCGATCGCGCCGCGAATCGTCCCAGGCTCTGGAGCGAGGTCCGAAGCGCCACGGAGCCCGAGCACTCTCCGCGGAAGACGAATTTCGACCGGAAGAGGCCGAGTTCCTCGGCCCAGGAACCCTCGTAGAGGACTTCCGTCAGATGGGCCCACGATTTCGCGCGAATCGTCGGAATCGCTCTCATCGCGACGCACTCACCCGCGACCAAAATTGCAAGGCCAGTGCCGGGGGCGCCTCGCGCTCTGGCGTCCGCCAGACCGCTCGCTCTCACGACAGGGTCATGGCCCCGACGTTGCAGGGACCGATACCGGATGTCGGAACCGCTTGCGACCTATCTCGAGGATCACGCCGCCGGCGCCGCGGCTGCGATCGAGCTCTTGGAGTCGTTGCGCGACCACCACGGCGAGAATTTGATCGGCTTCGCCTCGGAAATGCTTCGCGAGGTCCAGGAAGACCAGTTGACATTGAAAGCTCTTCTCGAGCGAGTCGATCCTGAACCCAAGGGCGTGAAGGAAGCGGTCTCCTGGCTAGCAGAGAAGGTGAGTCGGTTGAAGCTCGGACGAGTCGGCGGCGGAGATCTCGGCACGTTCGAGGCGCTCGAGACACTGGCTCTCGGAATCCTCGGAAAGCGCGCCCTCTGGATCGCCCTCGCGGAAATTGTCGATCCGAGGTTGAGCGGTACCGACTTTCGGGCACTCGCCGATCGCGCTGAGCAACAGCACCGGCGAGCGGAGGAGAAGCGTCTGGAGGTGGCGAGGAGAGCTCTCCGCGCAACGATGGCCGAGCGCCGCTAGGAGCCGGAACGCCCCGCGGAGACCCTCTCGCGGAACGTGTCCCCGGCTCCGAAACCGATAACCGCTCGCGCCGTGACCGCGCGAGCGTCTCGCGCGGCAGAGGTTACCGGCCATTCGGTGGGAGCAGCCGGGACCGGCGACCTCAATGCCGCCGGCCCCGGCTCCATGAACTCCCGTCGAACTACGCCTCCGACTCCGACTCGTCGTTTTCCGAACCGGTCGGTTTCTTTCTCTCGGGGCTTTCCTGGCCCTGGGAGCCCTGACCCTGCGAGCCTCCCTGGCGCTGGGAACCGCCCTGCGACTCCGATCCGCCTTGTCCGGGATTGCTGGATCCCGGCGCACTCTGTCCGGGACGCTGCGAGCCGCCGCCTTGACCCTGACCTTCTCTCTCTCGATCGCGATCCGTCATGACTGCCTCCTTGGAAGATGCCGTCCTTCCGCGGCGCAAGCCTTTCAAGGATCGTGCCGCGCCGTTCCGCGTCTCCGCGAGTCCCGCCGAGGCGCAGCGGCTGAAACCTTGCATGCTGCGCGGGGAGGAGTATGATTCTCCGTCCCACTCTCGAGAGGACTCGCGCATGGGACGGAAGCTCTCACGCCACGGTCAGCGAGTTTTTTCCGCCGCTCTGCCGCCCGCGCTCCGCAACGCCCTCGCCCGAATGGCCACGAGCGAAGGTCTCCGAATTCACTCGCTCGGGCTCGAACATGTTGCCGGTGCACACGCCGCCTCCCGGCTTTGCCCCGAGGACTGCCCGAAGAGGGAGATCACGCGCAGCGAAGCCGACGCTCGCGGTCGAGCCCGGGTTCACGAGCGGGTGACCCACGCCAGACCGGCGGCTACCGTGCGGCTGTCGGCGAAGTCGATCATCCCGAGCTAAGGGGCGCCCGTCTTCGATCGGCGTCGCCGTCGGCGGGAACGGGCGTAATCAGCGACGTCGCCGTCCTGCGGATAGGCTCTTCGCGACGAACGGAGCCGCTGCGGCGAGGATCTGTAATAGATCCGCGGTCATAGCCCGTCTCGGCCCTTGCGAGGTCGCGCGGCGAACGAGGTCCGGGATCGCTTTGCTTCGGCGGCGACGACGCATCCGATAAACGGTCCCGATCACGATACCGGCGCCCATCGCCCCGAGAGCCGCGACGCGCGCTGTCCGAAAACGGGTCGCAAAGAAACGGTGGCGTCTGCGATCGAGCTCCGCGACGAGTCCGGACAGCGTGTTTCGAGTCTGACGGATTTCCTCCTCGAGAGATTCCGGACCGCGGGGCGATTCCAAAGAGCTCTTTACGCGACCCGGTTCTTGGCCCATCGCCAGTTCTCCTTCACGGTCTTGCGAGTAGCCTCCAGCGGACGGACACGCTTCTTCCAGCCTGCGAAGGCGAAGCCCAGCGCCGTCAGTAGGAGAGCGCCGGCGACGACGAGCGCCGACGCCCACGGTTCGAGAAAACGGGACAGCCAGAGCGCGGCCGCGACGAACAGCATGTTCAGAAAGAGGATGGCGGCCAGGGCAGCGACGCCGAAAAGACGTGCCATTGCGAGCTGCTTCTCGAGATCGCGGCGGAATTCCGCCTTGGCGAGATCGATTTCGTCTCGGACGAGCCGCCCGATTTCACGCGTCGTTCGTGCGATGAGATCCGCCGTGGAAAGCGAGCGCAGGGAGCTGTCGGTGGCGCTCCGGAGCGGACTGTTCCGGAGCGCCGTCGATTTCGGTTCCATATTTTTCTCCTCGACTTTCTCCAGAAGCTGCGGACGGCCTGCGACGGCCCGTTGCATCTGCAGGATTTCGCGATAGAGGACTTGCCATTGTTCGTAGGGGACGAAGGTGGCGTCGAGTTCCTTGGCGGTGTCTTCGAGAGCGGCGAGGAGCACCCGCGAGTCTCCGTGGCTCTGCGGGTCGGCGCGCCAGACCCTCCAGACGTCCTTGAGCCGCTTTTCGAGCACCTGCGCCTCGGGAGCGGTCGTTTGGAGCCCAGGGAGGAGCGTCGCTTCTTCGCTCAGGATCCCATGGGCTCGCGCGGCGAGCTCGGGCTTCCCGCGGAGGGTGATGCCATTCGGCATGACCGCGACCTCGAGATCGGATTGACGATAAAAGTGAAAGTTCTTCGGTATCTGGTCGCGCAGGGTCCGGCCTCCGAGCGCTCGAATGACGCGCGAAGGCGCAGTCAGGAGCCAGGGCGGTTCCGCTCGATGAACGTCGATATCGCCGCGCCCGAGCGCTCGCTGCAGGGCCTCGGCGCTTCGGGCATAGTCTTCGGGCTCGAGAAGAAGCGGCAGGTGCTCCTCCTGCCAGCGGCGGGAAAGCGCAGCGAGATGGTGCAGGGCGGTCGTGAAGAAAGCGACGACGAACGCGGAGCCGATCGCAACCGTGACGGGAACGCCCCTCGCGGCGCGCTGCCAGAACGACTCTCCCGACAGATGGACGTCCCCCCGCCGAGCGAGGACCAGTCCGACGCTCAGAGGGACCAGCACAGCCGCAGCGATCCACACGATTCGAATCGCCGCGGGAGGCACCCACTTCGGAATCGGAATGAAAGCCAGGATGAACGCCGCGGCTTTCGGAAAGGCGACTCCAACCAGCAGAAGCGGCCACCCGGCGGCGACCGCCACTACGGCGGAAAGCACTGTTTTTTCGCTTTCCTTCGGTGTTCCGAAGAGGGCGTTGACTGCCCAACCGAAGATTGCCTGAAGGAGCTTTCGCGACGTCTTCTGGAGAAAACCGATCAGCCCCTGGAGCACGCCCATTTTTTAAGCGGCCGCGGCGCGTCTCACCGGCCGTCTCGCGCGCGCTTTTCGTCCGCAGGCGGCCGCGAGCCGTTCTCGAGACCGCCGGTATGACTTCTCAAGGCCTTGAGATAGGCGACGATCGCGTCCAGGTCTCTCGGCGGTATCTGCTCTTTCGAAAAGGAGGGCATCGCCCCGAGGCCGACTCGAACCTGCAGTTTCATGAGCCAGCCCGGAGCGGGCTTGTTGTTGAGCGCCGGCGCGAAGCTGCGCTCTCCGAAGGTATGGCACTCCTGGCAGTGGCGCATGAACACCATCTCTCCTCGAGCGACTTCGGTCGAAGACTCGGGAAGCGGACCCGCGACCGGCTCGGTCCGGCGAGCCGTGCCGCAACGCGCGGCGGTGAAAACGAGCGATAGGAAACAAACGGCTGCGGTCAGGGGCTTCATCACCCCTCTCCTGCCGAGCGCGAGATCTTCCAGAGAACTCCAGTTTCCGGACGCGGCTCCGTCTTCGCATCGGAGACCGTCAGCACCCCGAAGTCGACGAGGTAAAGAGCCTCGCCGTCGGGCGAGAAGCGCACGGCGATCGGTCTCTCGAGGCCGCCTCCGCCCACTTTCGAGGCAGGACCCGCGAGCTTGCCGCGATTGACCGCGAAATCGTGAACGGTGCCGTCACCTAGATTGACGCGCGTCACGCGGAATCCCACTGGAGAGAGCGTCTTTCCGACGGTCGGCGCCATGTCGCCGAACTCCGCAACGAAAGCCTCGCCGGCCGATCCGAAGCGCGACGAACGAGAGAAATCGAGTCCGCAGGCCGAGGAGTGCAC
>JBKPSZ010000107.1:0-10857 GCA_046735265.1 Acidobacteriota bacterium
GGCTCGAAGAGAAGCCGGCCGAGGGGCCGCCGGAGGACATTCTCGACCAGCGAGATTTCGTCCACCCACAACGAGGTTCCACCCGCGTACTGCCAGATGCGCAGGAGCGCCCCCGCGGCGATCAGAGCGCCGGCGGCGCGGCGGTCATTGGATCGCAACGCTTCGCCTTCCATCGGACCGGAGCGGTGGTTATATCCCCGCCGGAGTCGCCGCTGTCGCTGCGTCCGCTCCGTTAAGATTTCGGGTACTCCATGACGATCACGGCGGGCTCCCGCCTCGGTCCGTACGAGATCCTGTCGCCCCTCGGCGCCGGCGGGATGGGAGAGGTGTGGCGGGCGCGCGACGCGAGGCTCGGCCGGGACGTGGCGATCAAGGTCCTTCCGGCGGCGTTCGCGGCGGACGCGGACCGCCTCGCGCGCTTTCGACGGGAAGCGCAGGTCCTGGCGGCGCTGAACCATCCGCACATCGCGGCGATTCACGGAGTGGAGGAGTCCGGCGCCACGGAAGCTCTGGTCCTGGAGCTCGTGGAAGGCGAGACGCTCGCGGAGAGGCTCACCGCAGGACCGCTGCCGATCGAGGAAGCTCGCGAGATCGCGCGCCAGATCGCCGACGGTCTCGCGGCGGCGCACGAGAGAGGGATCGTCCACCGGGACTTGAAGCCGGCCAACGTGAAGCTCACGCCGGAGGGGAAAGTCAAGATCCTGGACTTCGGGCTCGCCAAGGCGCTCGCGGGCGACGGATCCTCTCCGGACGTCTCCCGGTCTCCGACGCTGACGGCCGAGGCGACGCAGGCGGGTGTCGTGATCGGCACGGCCGCTTACATGTCGCCCGAGCAGGCCCGGGGGAAGTCGGTCGACAAACGGGCCGACATCTGGGCCTTCGGCGCGGTGCTCTACGAGATGCTTTCGGGTCGCCGGGCGTTCGAAGGAGAGACGGTCTCGGACATCCTCGCGGCGATCCTGACGCGCGACCCGGACTGGAGCGCCCTTCCGGCGGCGACACCCGCCTCCGTGCGCCGCGTCCTCAGGCGCTGCCTCGACCGTGACGCGAAGACGCGCCTCCACGACGTCGCCGACGCCCGGATCGAGATGGACGAGGCGCCGGAGCCGGCGGCCGCGGCGCCGGCCGCGGCTTCCCGCTCGCGCCGGGCGGCGCCGTGGGCTCTCGCTGGTCTCCTGGCGGCCCTCGCCGCGGCCGGCTGGTGGCTCGCGCTTCGGCCACGCGCCTCCGAATCGCCGCCGCGGACGAGTTTCTCGTTCCTCCTGCCGGGCGCCGAGCGCGTGCCGTTCGACGACACGCCGGTCCTCGAGCTCTCCCGGAGCGGCCGCGAGCTCGCCTTCCTCTCCGACAGCGGGGGCCGTCGCCAGGTCTGGCTCCGCGCGATGGACCGGCTCGAGGCGCGTCCGATCGCCGGCACCGACGGCGCCTACGGTCCGTTCCTCTCCCCGGACGGACGGACGGTGGCCTACTTCGCGAACGAGAAGCTCCGGAAGGTTGCCGTCGACGGCGGCGTGCCCGTCGTGGTCTGCGCCGCGCCGACGAATCGGGGCGGCGTGTGGCTCACCGACGACACGATCGTGTTCGCGCCCGAGTTCACGTCGGGACTCTTCGCCGTGCCCGCGAGAGGCGGGAAGCCCGAGGCCCTGACGACCCCCGACGCCAAGAAAGGGGAGCGCACGCACCGCTGGCCGGCGGCCCTGCCGGGGGACGAGGCCGTTCTCTTCACGATCGGCATGCTTCAGGGGCCGGGAAACTACGACGACGCGCGCATCGCCGTCTACGACCGCCGGACCCGACAGGTCCGCATCCTCATCGAGAACGGGAGCATGGCGCGATACGTCCCGTCGGGCCACCTGATCTTTCTGCGCACCGGCGTGCTCTATGCGGTCCCCTTCGACGCGAAGCGCCTGGAGGTCACCGGAGAGGCGGCGGCACTCACGCAGCGGGTCGACGGAGATCCTTCGAGCGGCGTTGGCTACTACACGGTCTCGAGCACCGGCTCTCTGGCATTTCTTCCGGGCGCGGGATCGTCTGTGGAGCGCGAGCTCGTCCTCTTCGATCGGAGCGGCCAGTCGAAGGCGCTGCCGCTTCCGCGGCGCGCGTACGTCTATCCGCGCTTCTCGCCGGATGGAAAGCGCGTGGCTTTCTCGATCGGTCCGGGCCGGGGGAAGGACGACGACGTGTGGACCTGCGACCTCGAGACCGGGGCGCTCGCGCGCCTGACCTTCGGGGGCACGAACTACTATCCCGTGTGGTCGCACGACGGCCGGAAGATCGCCTACTCCTCGGATCGGGCCCACCAGGGGATCTTCCTCAAGGCCTCGGACGGGAGCGGCGAGGAAGAGCCCCTCCGGCCGGAGGCCCGTCCGGAGCTTCCCGCGGACTTTTCTCCGGACGGAGCGACGCTTGCCCTCATGAAGAACTTTCCGAACACCGACCTGTTTCTCTTCGACTTCGCGAGCCGCCAGGAACGTCCCTTCGAGACCGACGCCTCGATGCCTTCCTATTCGCCGGACGGCCGCTGGATCGCATTCGTCGCGCGCGGCCCGGGCGGACTCCCGCAGATCGTCGTTCGGCCGGCCTCCGGCTCCGGAGGGCGGCTCCAGATCACCCCGGACAGTGGATCCTCCCCCGTCTGGTGCGGCCGGGAGATCTTCTTCATCGACGGGGACAAGGTGTTTTCCGTGGAGGCGGAGACGCAGCCGACGTTCCGGTCGGGCGCTCCGCGACTCCTTTTCCAGGGCGTCTTCGATCGCGGCACGGCTCCGCTGCGCAACTACGACGTCACCCGCGACGGGAAGCGGTTCGTCTTCGTGCGCGGACAGGCCGGAGCGGCATGGAAGCGGATCGACATCCTCTCGAACTGGGCCGAGGAGCTGCGGAGCGCGGCTCCGGCTTCGCGGAAGTAACCTCGCTCGTAGAGCGCGACGGTCGCCTTGGCGACCGTGTCCCAGGAGTAGCCGGTGTCGGCCAGCCGGCCGGCGTTCCGTCCCATCGTCGGCCGTTACCTCTCCGCGGCCGACCTGGTGGCGCAAGCGGTCTCGGCGTCGGAAGAAGCGGAGCATATCGGAGCCGAGTCGGCGCGCCGCTCGAGCTCGGATGGCCCGACGCGCGTTGCCCGGCGGCGATATCCTGATCGCGGACGTTGCCTCGAGATGAAGAAGATGCCCCGTCCGGCGATCCGCCGGCCAATTCGAAGCGTGTCGGCGTGAAGACCTTTGACGCCACCGTCGTCGGCGCGGGCGTTTTCGGCTCCTGGACGGCCTGGCATCTCCGCAGCGCGGGCCTCGCCGTCGCTCTCGTGGACGCCTACGGCCCCGGAAACACACGTGCGAGCTCCGGCGGCGAGTCCCGGATCATCCGAATGGGCTATGGCGCCGACGAAATCTACACGCGCTGGTCGCAGCAGTCTCTCGAGTCCTGGAAGGAGGTCTCCCGTTCGTGCGCCTTGCCGCTCTTTCACGCGGCCGGCGTTCTCTGGCTGGGCCGCGCCGGAGACCGGTACATGGAGAGCACCCTCGGAGCTCTCTCGCGCTCCGGCGCCGCGCACGAAACACTCTCGAAATCCGACCTCTCGCGCCGCTTTCCTCAGATCGATCTGGGTCCGATCGAATGGGGAATCCTCGAGTCGGAGTACGGCGCGCTGCTCGCCCGCCGCGCCGTCGCGACGGTTGCCGAGCGAGCGGAGAAGGCGGGGGTCGTCCGAATCCAGGCCGCCGCGGACGCCCCGGCCGGAAGTGGCCGCCTCGAGTCCCTGAGACTCTCCTCAGCCGAGACGATCCGCGCCGGCACCTTCGTCTTCGCCTGCGGACCGTGGCTCGGCAAGCTGTTCCCTGATCTGCTCGGGCAACGGCTCTTCGTCACGCGACAGGAGATCTTCTACTTCGGCCCGGCCTCCGGCGACGACCGCTTCCGTCCCCCCGCGATGCCGGTCTGGCTCGACCTGACGGAGGAGATGTACGGGATCCCGGACCTGGAAGGTCGCGGCTTCAAGGTCGCTCCCGACGCCCACGGGCCTCGCTTCGATCCCGACACCGGAGAGCGTTCCGTGACGCCCGAAGGGGTCGCAGCGGCGCGCGAGTACGTCGGCCGGCGGTTCCCCGCTCTGCGCGATGCTCCGCTTCTCGCCGCTGAAGTCTGTCAGTACGAGAACACGTCGAACGGCGATTTTCTGATCGACCATCATCCCCATTTCGAGAACGTCTGGCTCGCGGGGGGCGGCTCCGGTCACGGCTTCAAGCACGGTCCCGCCTTCGGCGAGTACCTGACCGAGAGGATCCTGCGTGGCGGCGAGATCGAGCCCCGCTTTCGACTCGCGTCGAAGGCGACGGTGTCGCAGCGGAGCGTTCACTGACTCGATGTCCCCTCCGCGACGGCGCTTTGCGTCCGCCCGCCTCCGTTAAGATCTCGGGCAACCCATGGCGATGACCGCGGGCGCTCGCCTCGGTCCTTACGAAATCCTCGCGCCGCTCGGTGCCGGGGGCATGGGCGAGGTCTATCGGGCGCGCGACACGCGCCTCGGCCGCGAGGTTGCAATCAAGATCCTGCCCGAGCACCAGTCTTCTTCGCCGGAAGTCCGTCAGCGGTTCGAGCGGGAGGCGCGCACGATCTCGCAGCTCTCTCATCCGCACATCTGCGCTCTCTACGACGTCGGGCGGGAGAACGGCCTCGAGTACCTGGTCATGGAGCTCGTCGAAGGGCAGACCCTCACGGATCGGCTGGCGAAGGGGCCGCTTCCGCTCGACCAGGCCCTGCGAAGCGGGATCGAGATCGCCGATGCGCTCGACAAAGCGCACCGGCAGGGGATCGTGCACCGGGATCTCAAGCCCGGCAACGTCATGCTGACCCCTTCCGGCGTGAAGGTCCTCGATTTCGGGCTGGCCAAGGCTTTCGGGAGCGGGTCTTCCGACGCGGAGCTCACAGCGCTGCCGACGGAGGCTCCGCTGACGGAGAAGGGAAGTCTCCTCGGTACCGTGCAGTACATGGCGCCGGAGCAGCTCGAGGGGCAGGAGGCCGACGCGCGAACCGACATCTTCGCCCTCGGCTTGACCCTCCACGAAATGGTAACGGGACGAAAGGCTTTCACCGGCTCGACGCGGGCCTCTCTCATCGGAGCGGTGCTGCGAGACGAGCCGCCGCCCGTGTCGAGCCTCCAGCCCGTGGCGCCCCGCGCGCTCGACCGCGTCATCTCGACGTGCCTCGCGAAAGATCCGGAGCTTCGCTGGCAGACCGCACGCGACGTCGCGCTCCAGCTCGAAGGGATTCGACGGGAAGGGTCCGCCGCGGAGAAGGAGAGGGCGCCGGCGCCCCGACGCCGGCGGTCTTCTCTTCTCCCCTGGCTGGCTGCGGCGGCGGCGACGATCGCCGCGCTCGTCCTGGCGTTCCGGCCCCGGCCGCAGACGCCCCCCTTCGTCCTGAAGTCCTATCTCGTGCCGCCGCCGGGCACGACGTTTCACATCTACGGCGCCAACGTGGCCGGCGTCGCGCTGGCGCCGAACGGAAAGCGCCTCGTCTTCGGGACCCGGGAACCGGACGGCTCGTCGCGGCTCTGGGTCAAGGAGCTCGATTCCCTCGAGCCCTACGCCGTGCCGGGAGGGGAGGGCGGGCTCTTTCCCTTCTGGTCTCCCGACAGTCGCTCGATCGGATTCTTCGCGAAGGGGAAATTGAAAACCCTCGAGGCCTCCACTTCGCCTCCGGCGCCGCGCGAGCTCGCGGACGTCGTGGAGCCGCGCGGCGGGAGCTGGGGGGATGACGGAACGATTCTCTACTCGGCCCAGAACTTCGTTCCCCTGATGCGGGTTTCCTCTTCCGGAGGAGCGCCGTCGCCGGCCACCCAGCTCGATCGAAGCGCGGCCGAGACGGCGCACCGGTGGCCGCACTTCCTCCCGGGCGGGCGTCGGTTTCTCTACGACATCCGGAGACTCGGGCCGGACGGGCAGTCTCTCCAGGGAGGGCCCCACGGCGTCTACCTGGGATCGCTCGACACCAAGGAGAAGCGCCTCGTGCTCTCCGAAGACACGAGCGCGGCCTATTGCCCGCCCGGCTATCTGCTTTTCCGGCGAGCGAACAACCTCATGGCGGTCGCGTGCGATCCCGACTCTCTCGCTCCTCGAGGAGAACCGATCGTGCTGGCCCGCGACATCGAGGGTTTCTCCGGGACCGGGGCCTCGATCTTCAGCGTGACGCCAGACGTCCTCGTCTATTCACCCCGCGTCGGTGCGACGCCGGCGCAGATGGTCTGGTTCGATCGGACGGGCAGGCAGCTCGCGACCATGGGGCCACCGGACCGATACGTCTATCTGGGGCCGTCCCGAGACGGCCGTTCCGTCGTGACGGCGAGAATCGAAGACCCGCTTCCGCCTGACTTGTGGTTCTTCGACACCGCGGTCGGGAGGGGCATTCGCCTGACCCGCGACGCCCTGGCCCAGGTGGCGCCGGTCCTTTCGCCCGACGGCCAGCGCGTCTACTACGCGTCGAATTTGAAGGGGCCGTGGGACCTCTGGGAGATGAAGGCGAACGGCGGCGACATGAAACCGTTGCTCGAATCGGGTACCACGAAGACGCCGAACGACGTCTCGCCGGACGGCCGGTGGCTCCTCTTTCGAGAGTTCAACGCCGGGACCCGAGGAGACCTGAAGGTGATCTCCCTGACCGGAGACCGCGAGGTCCGCACTTTCGTCGCGACGACCGACGACGAGACGAACGGCGCGTTCTCTCCGGACGGCCGCTGGGTGGCGTACACGTCGGACGAAACCGGGAGGAAAGAGGTCTACGCCGCATCCTTTGCGGATCCCACACGGCGGCTGCGCGTCTCGACGGAAGGCGGCGCTCACCCGCGATGGGGGCCGGACGGCAAGGAGCTCTTCTACGTGCGTTCCGGAGAGCTCATTTCCGTCTCGATTTCCCGCGAGGGAGAGACTCTCTCCTTCGGCGAAGGCCGCAGCCTGTTCTCGATGCCGATGCTCGCGATGAACGACCCGGGCTTCGACATGTTCACGCGCTACGGCGTCGCTCCCGACGGGCGCTTTCTCGCGCTCGTGCGGTCGGAGACCCGCGCCTCGTCGCCGCTCGTCGTCGTGCTGCACTGGCAGGAGACGCTGAAGAAGTAGCGCACGATGCCGCTGACTGCCGGAACGAGGCTCGGTCCTTACGAGATTCTTTCTCCTCTCGGTGTCGGAGGCATGGGAGAGGTCTGGAAGGCGCGCGACACGCGCCTCGAGCGCACGGTGGCGATCAAAGTCCTTCCGGCGCATCTCTCCTCGAGCCCGGAGGTCCGCCAGCGCTTCGAGCGCGAGGCGAAGACGATCTCGCAGCTGTCGCACCCGCACGTTTGCGCCCTCTACGACGTGGGCCGGGAAGGCGAGACCGAATACCTGGTCATGGAGTACCTGGAAGGCGAAACGCTGGCCGAGCGACTCGTCAAAGGACCCCTGTCCCTCGAGCAGACTCTGCGTTACGGAACGGAGATTGCCGACGCGCTGGACAAGGCGCACCGGCAGGGGATCGTCCACCGGGACCTGAAACCGGGGAACGTCATGCTGACGAAGTCGGGCGTGAAGCTTCTCGACTTCGGTCTCGCGAAGGCGATGGCACCGCCCGACGCGAAGGGGGGCCTCACGTCCCTGCCGACCCAGGCGAACCTGACGCAGGAAGGGACGATCCTCGGAACATTCCAGTACATGGCACCCGAGCAACTCGAAGGGAAGGAGGCGGACGCGCGTACCGACATCTTCGCGCTCGGCGCCGTGCTCTACGAGATGATGACCGGCAGAAAGGCCTTCGAAGGCAAGAGCCAGGCCTCGCTCATCGCGGCGATCCTCGACCGGGAGCCGCAGCCGATTTCGGCGATTCAACCGATGGCACCGCCCGCGCTCGATCGCGTCGTGAAAACGTGCCTCGCCAAGGACCCGGAGGAACGCTGGCAGAATGCCGGCGACGTCGGGAAGGAGCTGCGCTGGATCGGCGAAGGCTCCGCCGCGGGAGTCGCCGCGCCGGCGGCCACCGTCTCGCGGCGCCGCGGCCGGGAGGGCGTCGCGTGGGCGCTGGCCGCTCTCTTCCTTCTCACGACTGTGGGGCTCGTGTTCGCCTACCTTCGCCGTCCCGTCCCGAAGCGAAATCACCCCGTTCGACTCCTGCTTCTGAGCCCTCCGGACTCGGTCCTGGGAACTTTCGTGGCGGCTTCGCCCGACGGGAACTGGCTGGCGTTCACGGCCTCGCCGTCGGACGGAAACGCACTGCTCTGGCTGCGAGCGCTGGACTCTCTCGCGGCGCGATCTCTTCCGGGAACGGAGGGGGCGAGTCAGCCGTTCTGGTCGCCGGACTCCCGCTCTCTCGGATTCTTCGCGGGAGGCAAGCTCAAGACGGTCGATCTTTCCGGCGGCGCGCCCCAGACTCTGTGCGACGTCTCGGGCGACGTCCGGGGGGGGACCTGGGGCGCCGACGGGACGATCGTGTTCGCTCCATCCTTTCAAGGGACCCTGGCCCGCGTGCGCGCGACCGGCGGCAGCGTCGCGCCGACCTCCGTTCTGGACGAGGCCCGGAAGGAGCAGACTCATCGATGGCCCTCCTTCCTCCCGGACGGGCGCCACTTTCTCTACTACGCCTCGCAAGGTTCGGGGGCGGAGCCCGGCACGATTCTCGTCGGCTCGCTCGACGAGAAAGGCGCGAAACCGCTCGTCGAATCGAGCTCCCTGGCGATCTACACGGCGCCCGGCTACCTCCTGTTTTCCCGGGGAGGCACGCTGCTCGCTCAGCCCTTCGATCCCCTCCGGATGCGGCTATCGGGGCGGCCCGTCGCGATTGCCGACCACCTCTCGTCCTCGGGCGGAATGTCCGGATTTCGCAGCGTCTCCGTCTCACCGACGGGTGTCCTCGCCTACCGTGCCGGGTTGGATCAGGCGACGCAGCTCGCGTGGCTCGATCGGAGCGGGAGAGAGCTGTCCATTGTCGGAACTCCTGCCGACCATTACGCACCGCGGCTCTCTCCCGACGGAACGCGGCTGGCGGACCAGAGAACCGATTCCGCGAGCACGACCTCCGATATCTGGCTGACGGATTTGACCCGGAACGTCTCGTCGCGATTCACGTTCGATCCGTCGGACGACGTGCTGCCGACCTGGCTCCCGGACGGGAAGCGCATCGTCATGGGATCCAGTCGCGACGGCGTCCAGGATCTTTTTCAGGCCGTCGCCGACCGTCCCGGCAGCGAGGAAGTCCTGCTCCGGTCCGCCGCATGGAAGGCTCCCGACGACGTCTCTCCGGACGGCCGATTTCTGATCTACGAGACGATCGAATCGAAGAGCCAGGTCGACCTCTGGGTCCTTCCTCTCTCGGGAGACCGGACGCCGAAGCCCTACGTCAAGACGCGGTTCAGCGAGTACGCGGCTCAGTTTTCTCCGGACGGGAAATGGGTCGCCTACGTCTCGAACGAGTCCGGATCTGCGGAGGTGTACGTCCAGCCCTTCCCGGAGCCGGTCGGGAAGTGGCAGGTGTCCGTCTCGGGAGGGACGATGCCCCGCTGGACGCGAGCCGGCAACGAGCTCCTCTATCTCGGAAGCGACGGCCGCTTGATGGCGACGGAGGTCCGTCTCGCGCCTTCCTTCGAGTCCCGCGCGCCGACACCGCTTTTCAAGGTCTCATTGCCCGAAACGCCCGATCGGCAATTCGAGGTTTCCCCGGACGGTAACCGGATCCTCGTCAACCGGTTCGTCGGAAAGGGAGAAGCGGCGTCGATGACCGTCGTGCTCGATTGGGCCGCGGGTCTCGAGCCCCTGTGAGGTCGCGAAGAGAGTGAGGGGCAGAGCGGAAAGGACGGATTGAAGTGACGTTCGTGCCCGGCGCACGCCTCGGCCCGTACGAAATCCTCTCGTCGCTCGGCGCCGGTGGGATGGGAGAGGTGTACAAGGCCAGGGATTCGCGCCTGGGCAGAACCGTCGCGCTGAAGGTCCTGCCCGAGCGCCTTTCGGGAGACACGGAGTTGCGCCAGCGCTTCGAGCGCGAGGCGAAGACGATCTCGCAGCTTTCGCACCCTCACATCTGCGCCCTGTACGACGTCGGCCAACAGGACGGCACGGAGTATCTCGTCATGGAGTACCTGGAAGGGCAGACGCTGGCCGAGAGGCTCGCGAAGGGCGCGCTGCCGGTCGATCAGGTGCTGCGCTTCGGAACGGAAATCGCCGACGCGCTGGAGAAGGCGCATCGTCAGGGCATCGTGCATCGGGATCTGAAGCCCGGCAACGTGATGCTGACCGGCTCGGGCGTGAAGCTGCTCGACTTCGGTCTCGCGAAGGCTCTGGGGCCGTCTGCTCCGAGCCCCATGCTCACGACACTTCCGACCGAGACGCCGTTGACGGAGAAGGGCTCGATTCTCGGCACCGTCCAGTACATGGCGCCTGAGCAGCTCGAGGGAAAGGATGCCGACGCGAGAACCGACATTTTCGCGCTCGGGGCGGTTCTCTTCGAGATGGCGACGGGGAAGAAGGCGTTCTCGGGCGCGAGTCAGGCCTCGCTGATCTCCTCGATCATGACCGCCGACCCGCAACCGATCTCGCAGGTCCAGCCGATGAGCCCGCCGGCCCTGGATCGCGTCGTCGGGGTCTGCCTGGCCAAGGAGCCGGAGGCGCGATGGCAGACGGCTCACGACGTCCGGCTGCAGCTCGAGTGGCTTGCCCGAGGAGGATCGCCGTCGGGCATCTCGCCTGTGCCGGCTCCCCGGCGACGTCCGCGTCGCGAGCTCTTCGCCTGGGGAATCGCGGGACTTGCGCTCGCATTCGCCGCTTGGAGCTGGATCCGAGCCGCACGACGGCCTGAGCCGGCCGCTCATGCCGTCCGATTCGCCGTCGCGTCCCCGGCCAACGC